>JASFRS010000041.1:0-16539 GCA_050114795.1 Sphingomonadales bacterium | reverse complement strand
AATCCAAAATTGATGAGACGGGCGACCTTCCACCTGCTGTTTCGTCCTTAGTGGGTTATATGGGCTATGACATGATTGCTAATGTGGAAGAGTTGGATTTGAATAATCCGGATCCGCTTAGCGTTCCTGACGCGCTTTTAATGCGCCCTACCCTTATTGCTGTTTTTGATTCTGTGCGCGATAGCTTGACCTTGGCGACGCCTGTGCGGCCACAAAATGATGTGAGCGCCGAAGAGGCTTATGAGGCGGCGCAAACGCGCCTCAACGAGGCGGTCGCAAATTTAAGTAATGAAGTGAAACGCACGCCGGAGTTAAATCATAAAGCTCTCCGGACAAAGGATATGCCAAAGTCGGCATCCAACACTAAAGCGTCTGATTACAAGGCTATGGTACGAAAGGCTCAGGATTATATTCTTGCAGGTGATATTTTTCAGGTCGTGTTGTCGCAACGCTTTTCAATGCCCTTTGATTTGCCCGCGTTAAACCTTTACCGCTCTCTGCGTCGGTTGAACCCTTCCCCATTCCTGTTTCTTTTAAAATTTGATGATTTTTCAGTCATTGGTTCAAGTCCTGAAATCTTGGTTCGCTTAAGAGATAGCGAGGTTACAATCCGCCCTATTGCTGGAACACGACCTCGTGGTGCTACTGCTTCTGAAGATAAAGCTTTGGCGGAAGACTTGTTGAATGACCCTAAAGAGTTGGCGGAACATTTAATGCTGCTTGATTTAGGGAGAAATGATGTGGGTCGTGTTGCAAAGCCCGGAAGCGTCGTTGTTACCGAGCGTAATACAGTCGAATATTATTCTCATGTTATGCATATCGTCTCCAATGTCGTTGGTGAGATTGGCGAAGGCGAAGATGCGATTTCGGCTTTGTTTGCAGGCTTTCCCGCCGGCACCGTATCCGGCGCACCTAAAATTCGTGCGATGGAAATCATTGAAGAGCTTGAGGCTGAAAAGCGCGGTGTCTATGCGGGTGCTGTCGGCTATTTTGGTGCAGATGGTTCGATGGATAGCTGTATCGCGCTGCGCACTGCCGTATTGAAAGACGATGTGCTTTATATTCAGGCAGGTGCCGGCATTGTAGCTGACAGTAATCCGGATGCAGAACAGCGGGAATGTGAGGCTAAGTCCGGCGCTCTTGTCGCCGCGGCTCATGACGCGTTAAATCGCGCCTGAGCATTTCTCATTTCCCGCCGAACCCTGCTGGCGATATGCCATGATCTAATTGCGAGCGCCAGAGTGGCGTACCGCGTTCCTTAATAATCTCAGAAATCGGAACGAGTTCGAAGCCGCGGGCTTTCGCCTCTTTCGTCCAAGCTTCAAGCTCATCAAGCGTTATGAAATGCGGATGACCAATTGCAATGGCATTGCCATTTTGGAGCGCTTTTGCCTCAGCGGTCTCCAATTGCTGTTCAACCGCATTAGCTTCAATGGCATTGTCTAAGAACACGTCCCTTTCGGCATAAGATAATTTCATTTCATTCGCTAAAAGCGCACCTGCGCTATGCGCTGTTGTCCGAGAATCAAGAAAGAGGACGCCACGCTCTTTTAAACGTACAAACAGCTCATGCATTGCACCTCTGTCTTCGGTGAACAGGCTGCCCATATGATTATTGATGCCAACATAACCGTTGAACCTATCTAGATTCCATTGGATTCGTTGCGCCAAATCCAAACGGCTACTGTCCACTTTTAAGAACATGGGGCCGGGATCAACACCATTGCTCTTCGGTTCCATGGGAAGGTGAACAAGCAGCTCATGCCCTTTGGAGCGCGCAAAATCCGCTTTACGCTGCACATCATCGACATAAGGTAAAAACGCAAGGGTCACGGCACTGGGTAGGTTGGCAGCCTGCTTCAGACTATCCCAGTCATGACCAACATCATCAATCACAATAGCAATCTTTGCCCGTGTTTCCGTAGCCGGTTTCACAGAGATGCTAGCTTCTTTGGCAGGTTCAGAAGGAATGATTTGTTCTTTTGGCTTGGGCCTAGAGAATGCAACACTCGGCCGTTTTATTTCAGACTTAGGAGCAGTTTGCGCCGCCTTAAGCTGTAGCGCCTGTTCTTGCTGTGATGGTGGTTTTGGAAGGAAAAATAACAATGCCACAAGCCCAAGGCCAAAAATCATGCCAAAGCTGATAGCGCGGACGAGCAAGCTTTTGTTTTGCTTTTGTTTTTTGGATTTTGTCAATTTAACGCGACGTTTCCCGTGCCTGCTTTTGGATTTTAATCGAGTGGGTTTTTGTCGTGCCATAAGAATATATACTGCTTTTAATAAATTCGTCCCTGTGCCTAACCTTCTTTGAACAGAATTTCCAGACCTTCTCTGTGTGCTTGACGAAGTCGTTATACCGAGGCAGTTTGCGACGCGAAAATGACCTTATCGTGGAAATAACATGATTCTCCTTATAGATAATTACGATAGCTTTACATATAATCTCTCTCATTATCTTGGAGAGCTTGGATGCGCCGTTAAAGTTGTGCGCAATGACGACTGGACCGTCGCTCAGGTGCTTGAGTATCAGGCCGATGCAGTTGTTTTATCACCAGGGCCCTGCACACCTAATGAAGCCGGAATCTGCATGGATTTATTGATGCAGTCAAATGGTCAGGTACCTATTTTAGGCGTTTGCCTTGGACATCAGGCTTTAGGCCAGGTGTTTGGCGGAAAAGTCATCCGTGCACCATATGTTATGCACGGGAAGACAAGCATGATACTCCATGAGGGCAAAAGCGTGTTCAAACAGCTTCCTTCTACGTTTGAAGCTACACGCTATCATTCTTTGATTGTCGAACGGGAAAGCTTGCCTGATTGTCTTGAAATTACTGCTGAGACAGACGACGGACTCATCATGGGGCTTCAACATAAGACGTTACCCTTTCACGGTGTACAATTTCATCCCGAAAGCATTGCAACACATCACGGGCATCAGCTTTTGTCTAATTTCCTTGATATTGCGCAGATTAAGCATGAGTCACCGAAGGTGCCTGCCTGATGGATATGCCGTTTAAAGACCTTTTAGAGCTTGTACTGGATGGCCAGTCCTTGACTGAGGTGCAGGCGGAGCAGGCTTTCACTGACATAATGTCAGGCGATGTCGAAGGTTTGCACATAACTGCATTTCTCGCAGCACTGCGGGTAAAAGGCGAAACGGTCAGCGAGATTACCGGTGCTGCCCGTGTTATGCGGGCCAAGGCCGCTGCAATAACGGCGCCTGAGGGGGCCGTGGATACGGCTGGAACCGGGGGTGACGGGCTTCATAGCTATAATATTTCAACGGCGGCAGCTCTGGTTGCAGCTGCTGCTGGCGTACCCGTTGCAAAACACGGCAATAAAGCGGTTTCATCCAAGTCTGGATCAGCAGATGTATTATCTGCACTTGGCATCTCTCTGGGCCTCCCAGCCGAAAAAGTTGAAGCTTGTATTCAAGATGTTGGCATAGGTTTTCTCTATGCTGCTAAATATCACGCGGCCATGGCGAATGTTGCGCCAATACGAAAGGCTCTCGGTACGCGAACCATATTCAATATTTTGGGACCACTTTCCAATCCCGCAGGGGCGCGTCGCCAAGTCATTGGCGTTTATGATCCCAAATGGCTTGAACCTCTAGCTGAAGTCTCGGGGCGCTTGGGTGGTGAAAAAATCTGGGTCGTCCATGGGGCGGATGGTCTTGATGAATTAAGCACGACGGGCGTAAGCCACGTCGCTGAATGGTCTGACGGCCGCCTCACCTCTTTCACAATTGATGCAAATGATTACGGCCTACCGCGCGCAAAATTGGAAGATTTACGCGGCGGCGATGCCATTCATAATGCGAATGCGCTTAAGACGCTCGCACATGGTGAAACGGGGCCATATCGTGATATCGTCCTATTAAATGCTGCCGCGGCTATCCTTGTAGGTGGAAAGGCATCTACGCTTGAGGACGGAATTAACCAGGCTGTTGCAGCGATTGATGATGGTCGCGCTGCCAAAGTGTTGGAGGACTGGGCTGCTTATGGAAGCTCTGATGACAGGAGAAAAACGACGTGAGTGCCCTTGACCCCATCATTGAGGCAAAAAGAGAACATGTTGCCGCGAAAAAATCTGAGGTGACACTGGCCGGGCTTGAAGAGCAAGCCAAACAGGCATCTGCTCCACGCGGGTTTGTTGCGTCCTTAAGAAAAGCCAAGGCGGATGGCCGCTATGGCCTGATTTGCGAAATTAAAAAGGCAAGCCCATCCAAAGGTTTGATCCGTGCGGATTTCCAACCCGCCTCCTTGGCTGCGGCTTATGAGGCTGGCGGGGCAAGCTGTCTCTCTGTCTTGACCGATATACCTTATTTTCAAGGCCATGATGATTATCTGGGCGAAGCGCGCTCAGCCTGCACCCTTCCCGTTCTGCGCAAGGATTTTATGATAGACCCTTATCAGATCACAGAATCCCGTGCATTGAATGCGGATTGTATTTTATTGATTATGGCAGCACTTAGCGATGATCAGGCACAAGAACTGGAAGCAGCGGCTTTAGCTTATGGAATGGATGTTTTGATTGAGGTTCATAACAGGCAAGAACTTGACCGGGCTCTGGAATTAAAAAGCCCTCTAATTGGGATAAACAATAGAAATTTGAAGACGATGCAGGTGTCTCTTGAGACAACAATTGAACTGGCGCCAAAAATCCCGCAAGACAGAATTATCGTTGGGGAAAGCGGTATTTTTGAACCGGATGATCTTGCATTGCTTGCCCGATATGGCGTGAATAGCTTTTTGATCGGGGAAAGTCTGATGCGGCAGGACGATGTTGCTCAGGCGACGCGGAGATTAATGGAACGTGCGGCATGACGAAAAAGCTCAGCCATTTAGATGATGCCGGCCATGCACATATGGTCGATGTGACTGACAAAACAGCCACGCAAAGGCTCGCCATTGCTGAGGGCTATATTAAGATGGCAGCTGACACATTGCAGTTGGTGAAAGAGGATAAAACACCAAAAGGCGATGTTCTGGCTGCAGCGCGTTTGGCGGGCATTATGGCCGCTAAGAAAACGCCCGATCTTATTCCGTTGTGTCACCCATTGCTTTTAAGCAGCGTGAAAGTCGAATTTGAGCTGGATGATGCCCTGCCCGGTATCCGCGTCAAATCCCGTGTTAAATTATCTGGTCAGACAGGTGTTGAAATGGAAGCACTGACAGCGGTTTCTGTTGCCACTCTTACGCTTTATGACATGTTGAAAGCCGTGGACAAATCTATGGTCATCGGTGGAATTCAACTGCTGGAAAAAACAGGCGGAAAATCAGGATCTTATAAATTAAATGCTTAAAGTCGAAGACGCCTTAGCCAAAATCATTGAGCCCATAAAGGTTCTGGAAAGTGAAATGGTTGCTTTGGACGATGCTATTTTGCGCATGCTTGCGGAAGATGTGATCTCCAAACGCACTCATCCCCCGAGTGATGTTTCAGCTATGGACGGCTATGCAATACGTGCTGAGGATGTACAACAGGCCCCTACCCGTTTGAAAGTGATTGGTGAGTCAGCAGCAGGCAAGGCCTTTCAAGGCGCGTTAAAACCTGGTCAGGCCGTTCGTATTTTTACCGGCGCGCATCTTCCCGTTGGCTCTGACACCATCGTTATGCAAGAAAATACTGAGCGCTTGAGCCCCGAGGAAGTCTCAATCCTCCAGCCTGCTATTTTAAAGCGCCATGTCCGCCCTAAAGGCCTTGATGTGAATGAAGGCGACCCGATTTTAAGTAAAGGCACAAAATTACAGGCCCGTCACATCGGGTTGGCAGCCACAGCGGGCCACGCCCAATTGCCCGTCACGCGGAAACCTAGGGTTGGCCTATTGTTTACAGGGTCTGAATTGGTGGCTCCCGGTGAACCTTGTGGACCGGACCAGATTGTGAATTCAAATGCACCAATGTTGTCAGCATTATTACGCAATCATGGGGCCGAGGTTGTTAATTTAGGCATTGCTGAAGATGCGCCAAACGCCATTTTGGAAGCCGCCAAGGGCTTCGATGATGTTGATTTATGCATCACGGTAGGTGGTGCATCTGTTGGTGATCATGACCTGGTACAACCAGTCCTTAGTCAGGCGGGGCTTGAGGTGGATTTCTGGAAAATCGCGATGAAGCCTGGCAAGCCATTGATTTATGGGCATTTTCGTGGGCGACCATTCATTGGGCTTCCAGGAAATCCCGGTTCAGCCATGGTATGTGCACAGCTCTACGTTATTCCGGCAATTCAGGCTTTAAGTGGGGTTAAGTCAATTCAGCATCATTATTTAAAGGCAGTATTGACAAACCCATTGCAGGAGAATGGACCGCGTCAGGATTATATTCGCGCAGTTTGCAACCAGACGGATGAAGGTCTGACAGTGACTCCGCTCAAGCTGCAGGATAGTTCAATGCTATCCACTTTTGCGAAGGCAAATTGTCTTTTGATGCGTCCGCCCCACTCTGATGAAGCGAAGGCTGGTGACGGTGTACACATCATTCCACTTGATTTTTAAACGATTTGCCCTTGAATTCTTTGTGGAACTTTCATAGAACATAAGCATAACATTTCCATGCGAGGGAAATTCTATGCTGACGCGCAAGCAACATGATCTGCTTCTCTTTATCGATGAACGATTGAAGGAAAAAGGTGTATCCCCTTCCTTTGATGAGATGAAGGAGGCTTTGGGCCTGAAATCTAAATCAGGCATTCATCGGTTGATTACTGCGTTAGAAGAACGCGGTTTCATACGCCGTCTGCCTCATAAGGCGCGCGCATTGGAAGTTGTGCGCTTGCCACAGGAAGCTGCGGGTCAAGAAGGCGGTAAGGTGGTTACAGGCCTGTTTCAGAAAAAGCCTGTTCAGTCCGATTTAACAGAGATCCCGTTGCATGGGAAAATTGCAGCAGGTACACCTATTGAAGCCCTTGAAAATGTCGATCGGCATATCGCTATGCCACCGGACATGTTGGGCCGGGGCTCCTATTACGCTTTGGAAGTGTCCGGCGACTCCATGATCGATGAAGGTATTATGGATGGTGACACGGTGCTTATTGAACGTTGTGAGAATGCTCATGATGGGCAAATCGTCGTGGCCCTCGTAGACGAGAATGAAGCGACTTTGAAGCGTTTCAGGCGCCGAGGTCCTGATGTTCATCTAATTCCTGCAAATTCTGAGCACCAAACGCAAATCTTGGCTCCTAATCGGGTCCGTGTTCAAGGACGGCTTGTTGGTTTGTTGCGGCGGTATTAAGAACCATTATGAACCCATGGACGCTGCCCACGGTAAGCGTTTGTGGATTTAATGCTTATGCCATTTTCATCATCAAAATAAATAGCTTGTGCTCCTTCTCTTTGAAGTCGCTCAGCATCAATGATTGATGGGGCTTCTCTACATTGGTTCGCCTTTAAAGGCGTGATAAGAAGAGTGGTTTCGCGGCAATCTTCAGCGATAGCTGCTGGACTATTAGCATAGCTCACAAATATGGGGTCTGATGCGCCAGGCCAAATGAATGTGCAGCCAATGTCATCGCAAGCGATTTGGTGTTTCTTTTGAAAGTCCGGTGCATCAAGCCAGAAAACAGGACCTTTCTCTCCCCATCTTCGCGTCCAGACATCTTTAGTCAGGCCGCTGCCTCTTTTTGTCGAAATAAGAACAGCGTTATCGCCTTTGACAGCAAGCATTTTACCGTCGGGCGAGACAAGAAGGTCAGGCGGCCGCTCCATGAAAATGGTGGCAATTGCAGGCACTAACAAGGCTATGCCCGACAATCTCATTGGACCACGCCACAATGTAAAACAAAGTCCTGCGATGACAAAAAGAACGAAGGCGCTAAGAGGATAAGCAGGGACCACGATATGTGCTCCGGGTGCGGCAGCCGTCATCGTCGCAATCTGTGTAAGAAGTTCAATCCCCTGCCCCATTGGAACCAAGGCATATCCTTCGAGACCAAAAGGGCTTAGGAGTAATGCTATAGCCCCCCATGGCATAATCCAAAAAGCCGTGAGAGGGACAGCCAGCATATTGGAAAACAAGCCATAGGCAGAAAATTGATTGAAATGAAAAGCTGCAATTGGGGCAATCGCTATTTCAGCGATAAAGGTGGATAAAGCGACGCTTATTAAATAGACAGCACTGCGACCGACTAAACCTTGATGCTGCTCACTTATTTTACGAAACCATGGTGATAGCGCTTCATAGGTTGCGACGAGTGCAATGACGGCTGCAAAAGACATCTGAAAGCCCACATTTAAAAGAGATTCAGGCGAAATCATCAAAATGAATAAAGCGGCGGTAATGGCCAAACGTAAAGACAAAGCCTGTCGTCCAATTAACAATGCCAACAGCATGAGGGAGATCATTATGAAGGCGCGCTGTGCAGCGATTGGTGCACCGGTAAGCCCGAGATATGTTAAAGCCCCTATCCACGCAATAATCGCCGCATATGCTTTAATTGGGTGGTTTAGCGCTAATTTTTCGCTCAAAGCTAATGTAAATCTTGTTGCGGCAAACAGCAGACTAGCAATGAGCCCGAAGTGTAATCCTGAGATTGCCAGTAAATGTGCCAGCCCTGCATCGCGATAAGCCTCAGAAATTTCTTGGGGAATAGCTGATTTATCCCCAGCCAATAAAGCACTGGCAATTGCGCCGTTGCTACCTTTCAGTTTTGCTCTAATACGATTTATAAGCTTATTTCTATAACCCTCTATTTTTAAAGCAAAATTCTGCTCATTATGGTCGATCACAACCGGATTTGAAACAGCATAACCCACTGCGCCGAGTTGGTTGAAATATGATTGCCGCGCAAAATCAAAAGCTCCGGGGGCAACGGGCTCTGATGGGGGATAAAGAACGGCACGCAATCTGATTTGGTCCCCGGGCGTCAAATTGGGCGTTTTGGTCCGCACGTTTAAACGTATGAATTTCGGATAATGATGTGGTTCCAGTTGTTCCAAGGTAATAGGAGCAAGTGTGAGGCGTAAAAACCCACGTTCCGTGAATTCTTGTTTGACCAGCTTGGCTTCAACTGTAATGGGCCCTATTTCTGCAGGAACAACAGGGGCGCCAATATTAACGGTACGAAATGTGGCAATGGTCACACCTGATAAAATCAAAGATAGCGTGATAAGCAATCGGCGCCAATGAGTGAAATTCCAGGCTAGTTTTGTTGCGGCAAATGAAATTAAGGTCAGTAATATCAATGGGTAAAGAGGAGGCTCAAAGCCCAAAGCGAAATAAAGCGCAATACCCGATCCAAAGAGCGCGGCGCTCCAAAGCCAGAGACGTTCTTCCTGTGCATGAACGATTGTCTTTAGGCGTTTGCCAATAGACGGCGCATCCAGGATCTCGGAAAATCCGTCCTCTTCCGCCTCTGCATTCCATATTAATTTAGGCTTCGTGCCCAAACTCTGCATGACTTTGCTCTTATTGTTTATACAAGAGATGTATCAGGGCATTTGTCACGGCGCAAACCCTATGCTAAACCCCTCTCACCCAAAGGGCATGGGTAACTCCCGGCCCATTCAAATGTTGAAAAAGAGTGGAATGTCTATGGCTGCTGAGCCCGCCACAGTCGTTACAAGATTCGCGCCCTCCCCTACGGGCTTTCTCCATATTGGTGGTGCGCGCACGGCTTTGTTTAATTATCTCTTTGCGCGTCGCTATGGCGGCAAGTTTTTGCTGCGGATTGAAGATACGGATCGTAAACGCTCAACCGATGAAGCTATCGCTGCTATTTTGGATGGCATGACTTGGATGGGTTTGGATTGGGATGATGAGGTCATCTATCAATTCTCCCGCGCTGAACGACATGTCGAATGTGCGTTGAAGCTGGTGGAAGAAGGCAAAGCCTATAAATGCTTTGCGACACCAGAAGAATTGGAAGAAATGCGGGCAAAGGCCCGTGCTGAGGGGCGACCTGCGCGTTACGATGGACGTTGGAGAGATCGCGATCCTTCGGAGGCACCTGAGGGCGCAAAACCCGTTATTCGACTAAAGGCGCCACAAAGTGGTGAGACCGTTATAGAAGATTTGGTCCAGGGCCGTGTGGTTGTCGCCAATGATCAATTGGATGATATGATTTTGTTGCGCGCCGATGGAACGCCTACTTATATGTTATCCGTTGTTGTTGATGATCATGACATGGGCATTACCCACGTGATTCGTGGTGATGACCATCTGACAAATGCTTTCCGGCAGACCCAATTATTTAAAGCTTTGGGGTGGGATATGCCGGAATTTGCTCATATTCCGCTCATACATGGACAAGACGGGGCAAAACTATCTAAACGCCACGGTGCGCTTGGCGTCTCAGCATATAGAGATATGGGACTACTACCGGAGGCTGTATCCAATTACCTCCTCCGCCTTGGCTGGAGCCATGGAGATGATGAGATCATCTCTAAAGAGCAAGCCATTCAATGGTTTGATCTGGGAGGTGTTGGCCGAGGTGCTGCGCGTTTCGATATTGCAAAGCTCACAAATCTGAATGGCCATTATATTCGCAGCGCGGACGATACTCGTCTCTATCAGCTCATAAAGCCGTTTCTTTGCAACAAGACTGAAACGGAATTGAGCGAAATAGAGGAAGAGCGCCTCTTAAAAGCAATGCCAGCTTTAAAAGAACGCGCAAAGACTCTGTTGGAACTGGCGGAGGCCGCCGAGATATTTGTTGTAAAACGGCCATTGGTGTTTGAAGAAAAAGCGGCTAAATTGCTGAACGAAGATGCACGGGCTATTTTGAAAGATATTCACACGGCGCTTAACGATGTGACCGACTGGCAAGCGGAGACCGTGGAGAGCGTTGTAAGAGAATTTGCCAAAGCGCGAGAATTAGGATTTGGGAAAATTGCCCAACCTTTGAGATCCGCTTTGACGGGCCGTACCACATCACCAGGAATTTTCGATCTCCTGGTAATTTTTGGACGCGATGAAAGTTTGGCACGGATCGCTGACCAGATGGAAGGCTGACCGGCCAACACGCACAATAAGATGCATGTAACTATGCACAATAATTGGCGGTGAAAAACCGTTGAGACAGAAAGGACTAGGATAGTATGACAAGTGAAACCGCAAAGCTCACACATGGTGACAAGGTTTTAGACCTGCCTGTGTTGGAAGGGTCAGTGGGCCCACGTGTCGTGGATGTAAGAACATTATATCGCGATACAGGCATGTTCACCTATGACCCCGGCTTTACGTCTACTGCGAGCTGTGAGTCCAAAATCACCTATATTGATGGTGAACAAGGTGTCTTGCTTTATCGCGGCTATCCAATTGACCAACTGGCTGAAGAGTCAGACTTCATGGAAGTTTGTCATTTGCTTTTATTTGGTGAATTACCGACCGAAGCGGAAAAAGAAAAGTTCATTCATGATATTACGTATCACACGATGATTCATGAGCAGTTGAAGACGTTCTTCAACGGTTTCCGCCGTGACGCGCATCCCATGGCCATCATGGTTGGCGTTGTTGGTGCTTTGGCAGCTTTCTATCATGATTCAACGGATATTAATGACCCTCGTCAGCGGCTTGTGGCTAGCTATCGCCTGATTGCGAAAATGCCGACTATTGCGGCTATGGCTTATAAATATTCTATTGGTCAGCCCTTTGTTTATCCACGCAATGATCTGTCCTATGCAGCGAATTTCCTTCATATGACCTTTGGCGTGCCTTGTGAGGAATATGTTGTAAGTCCGGTCCTGGAGAAAGCCATGGATCGGATTTTTACTTTGCACGCAGATCATGAGCAAAATGCCTCAACATCCACCGTGCGTTTGGCCGGTTCATCAGGTGCAAATCCATTTGCTTGTATTGCAGCAGGCATTGCATGTTTGTGGGGTCCTGCCCATGGTGGTGCGAATGAAGCCTGTCTCAATATGCTGGCTGAAATTGGCAGTGTTGATCGAATTCCTGAATTCATTGAACGTGCGAAAGATAAAAACGACCCCTTCCGCCTGATGGGTTTTGGCCACCGCGTTTATAAGAATTTTGATCCGCGCGCCAAGGTTATGCGGGAAACCGCGCATGAAGTACTGGGTGAATTGGGTATTAAAGACCCGCTTCTTGATGTTGCGATGGAATTGGAAAAAATCGCACTTGAAGACCCTTATTTCAAAGAGAAGAAGCTCTATCCGAATGTGGATTTTTATTCAGGCGTCATTCTTAAGGCGATGGGCTTCCCGACCACTATGTTTACAGTGCTTTTTGCTTTGGCACGGACGGTTGGTTGGATTTCCCAGTGGAATGAAATGATTGAAGATCCGGTACAGAAAATCGGTCGCCCTCGGCAGCTTTATACAGGCTCCCCTGCGCGCGATTTCATACCGATCAATAAGCGATAAACGAAAAAGCCCCGGACAAATATCCGGGGCTTTTTTTTGATCTATACGTAAACTTTTATTTGTCACTAAGCATTGCCGTAACGACAGCTTCAGCCTTTAACTCATCACCGACTTTAACCTGACCGCGGAAACGGCGAACAGGTCCCCTCTCCCGCTCTTTTTCCACATGAAGTTCGATAAGCTCACCAGGCACAACAGGTTTCCGGAATTTTGCTTCATCTATCGACATGAAGAAGACCAGTTTGGCACCGGCATCTTGGCCAAGGCTGTGAACAGTTACCGCACCTGCGGTTTGTGCCAGTGCCTCAACTAATAAAACACCTGGCATAATCGGGTGATCAGGAAAATGGCCTTGGAAAAATGGCTCATTCATCGTCACGCCTTTATACCCAATTGCCTTGGAACCGACTTCAACTATATTGATACGGTCGACAAGCAACATAGGGTAGCGATGAGGGATCAATTTCATGATCTGTTCAACGCTAAGCATATCTCCGTTTTCAGGAGCGGAATTTGCCATATTACCCTCTTCTCGTTTTCTTAATGCTTATTCTGGCAATGCCATTTTCAGGCTTGGCATCTTTTGGTTCAGGCGTTCGATGACCTGAGTGGTGACATCCAAACCGTCGAGTTGGTCAAATACAACGTTTTTGTCCAAAGCCAGATTAGCAGATTTCTCGGACATCAGCTGACGAACAATCGGACGCAACGCATTTTCAAGCTCTGCATTCGCTTGGGAAAGAGCGGCTTGTCTGGCTTGTTGTTTTTCTTGGAGTTCATTCTCTGCGCTTTTTTGTTTTCTTTGAAAATCGCGCACGAGGTTTTGGAAGGATTCAGGAAGATTTTGCTGTTCTTCGGGTGTTAGTAATTGCTGTTGTTTAGCAAGGTTTTCCTGGTCCGCCCGCAATTCATCTTGCAGTGCTTTTGCACGAGCCTGGATTTTTACATTATTTGATTTTAACTGGTTGGCAATGTCCAAGCCAGAAAGGCTTTCACGAGTGACGCGGGCAAAATCAACGACAATGATCTTTGCACCAGGAGTCGCTTGAGCCAAAGCAGGTGCCGAAACACCGAAAACGGCGCTCATGGAAAGAGCAATTAGAGCTAAAAATTTACGCATTTTTTTCTACCTTTTTCTAGAACTGCGTTCCGATGTTGAATTGGAAAAATTCAGTTTCATCGGAATCTTCTTTCAAGATCGCCCGGCCTAAATCAATCCGGAACGGTCCAAATGGTGAATTCCAACCGACGCCGATACCAGCAGACATTCGTGGCGAAGGTGTGTCACCGCGAATATTGGCAGCACTCACGCCGTCAATAAGTGGGTCGAAATCGATACTCCACAAACTCCCGATGTCAACGAAGGCGCTTGCCCTAATTCCAAGCTCGCGCGCAGCATCACCGAGAGGGAACTCAACTTCCGCTCCGCCTTGATAATAAGCATTACCGCCAATTGAATCACGACGTCCGGATGCAATATCCCTTGGCCCAATACCACGAATTTCAAACCCGCGAAAACGTGGTGCACCTAAGAAAAACCGATTATTAAGACGAATATCTTCGCCAAGGCCCATGATATACCCAGCTTCAGCGCCCAACCTCAGAATGAAGTTGCTTCTAAATAGTCGTTTGTAAATGTCGTAGTCAAAACGGCTACGGAGGTAATATTCAGTGCCGCCTAAGCCTGCAAAATCCTGGCTAAACACAGCTCTCTGCCCCCTAGTGGGCCGAATGCTGTTGTTCAATGTATTATATATCAAGCTGTAGCCAATAGATGAGGTGGTTCGATTGCCAATGGCGTCGAGCACAAATGGAGATACAAACGGTGCCAATTCTGGCGGCACATCAACCTGGTCTTTTCTGAAATTATAACGCAGCCCCATCGATAAATATTCTGTAAGTGGGAAACCTGCACGCAAACCTAGACCTGTAGAGGTCTGTTCAAAAGAACTTTGGCGCCGTGTATCCAGCTTGCTTCTGAAAATGTCGAAACCAGCGGCAAGATTCCGCCCCAAGAAATATGGTTCAGTAAAGCTCAAATTAACCTGGCGACGGAAACTGGAAAGTTGGAAACCAACCCCAATATTTTGCCCGCGCCCAAGGAAATTATTCTGCTTGATTGAAAAATCGAAAAGGAAGTTTTCAAGGCTTGAGAAACCAGCGCCAAGGCTTAATTCACCTGTCGCTCGTTCTTCAACATTGACTTCTAAGATAACTTTATCCGGTGTACTCCCTGGAATTTGTTCAATTTCCAATTCTTCTTGGAAGAAGCCAAGGCTTTGAATACGCTGTTTTGAGCGCTCCACACGAGCTGAATTAAAGGGATCGCCTTCTTGTAACCGGAATTCCCTGCGGATGACATCATCCAATGTTCTGGTATTGCCGTAAACATTGATACGCTCAACATAGACCCGCGGTGCTTCGAGAATTCGGAAGGTGATATTCATCTTCCGAGTTTCCCTATCGCGGCGAATTTGAGGTCTAATATCAACAAATGCGTAACCAAGAAGACCGGCTGTATTTGTCAGACTTTCAACAGTGTCTTCAATCAAACGTGCATTATAACGATCTCCTTCTCTCGGCAAGAGATAAGGGCGTAATGCTTCGGGTTTTAGGTCGCGGATCTCACTTTCGACGTCAATTTTGCCGAAATCATAAACTTCACCCTCTTCGATCGTGAAGGTAATGTAGAAATCCTCCCGATCCGGTGTGAGTTCGGCAACGGCAGAAATCACACGGAAATCAGCGTAACCCTCGGTTAAATAGAATTGCCTTAGCAACTCTCTGTCAAAAGCTAATCTGTCGGGATCGTAGGTGTCATTTGACGTAAAAATGTTCCACCAACGGCTTTGTTTTGTCGCCATTTCACCGCGCAAATCGCCATCAGAAAACTTGCGATTGCCAATGAAATTAATTTTTCGAACGCCGGTTTTCTCCCCTTCGGCAATTTCGAAGATTAAGTCAACACGGTTTTGTTCAAGCTCAATGATCTTCGGCTCAACAATCGCAGCAAAGCGACCGGAGCGGCGATAAAGCTCAATAATGCGCTGAACGTCTGCGCGGACTTTGGGAAGTGTATAAACCTGTCGTGGGCTTAACCGCACTTCTTCGCGAATTTTGTCATCTTTTAGAGCTTTATTGCCGTCAAAAACAACGCGGTTGATGATTGGATTCTCAACGACATTAATTTCAACTAAGCCCCCTGACGCCCGAATAGTGGCATCGGCGAACAGGCCTGTTGAAAAGAGCCTTTTAAAGGCAGCATCAATGATTTCCTGATCATAGCTATCGCCAATATTTAAGCCCACATAGGTGCGTACAGTATCGGCCTCAATCCGCTGATTTCCAACCACCGTTATGGAATCGATTACACCTGTTTGGTTAACCGTATTTTGAGCCTGGGCCGCCCCATAGAACGACTGTGGCAAGATGGTTAATACACCAATACTTAAAAGATAAATTACAAGTCGCCCTGCGGCCATATTCACTGACACGAAGCTCTGTCCCGCCCTTATTTCTGGTTCTGCACCGTATTATTATTTAAGAAAATAAATTCGACAGTTTATCCCATACACCAAATGATTTCAGGTCATTCACCGTCACAAAGACGAAAAACGCCAACACACATGCCAGGCCAGCCAGCGTCGCATATTCCTGCGCCCTTATGCTTGCAGGGCGGCCTCTTATTGCCTCAAAGGCGTAGAATGCTAAATGCCCACCGTCAAGCATTGGAACAGGTAAAAGATTCATAAACCCAAGGCTGATGGAAATAAAGGCGATAAATGAGACCAAACTGAGGACACCCATGGTTGCAGCTTCGCCCGAGAATTTGGCGATTTTCAGCGGTCCACCAAGTTGATCCACTGACAAAGAACCAGTGATAACGCGTTTTAAGCTTTCAACCATTAAAACCTGGACATCCCATACCCTTGAAGCGGCTAGTCCGACTGCTTCTAATGTGCTTGCGCTGCGAATCTCCGCAATTTGACTGCCAATACCAAGGCTACCCTTTTCCGCCTTATTGTTAAACTGGTCCTCTGTCTCCTTACGATCCAGCAGCGCAGTAAGTTGTTGTTCTTGGCCATTGCGCTCAATATTCAGGTGGATTTCTTCACCAGGCCGGACAAAAACATAACGCCCAATGTCTGAGAAAGCTTCCATCTTAACGCCGTCAATCGTGATAATTTTGTCGCCAGGCTTAAGCCCTGCCCGC
>JASFRS010000040.1:0-16656 GCA_050114795.1 Sphingomonadales bacterium | reverse complement strand
CAGTTATCGCTCTAGGCACATTCGATGGGTTTCACAGGGGACATCAAAAGGTTATTACGGATGCAGGTGTTGTTGCTGATGAGCTTAATGCCCCATTGGCAGTTCTAACAACAGAACCGCATCCCCGTCTTTATTTCAAACCAGACCAAGAACCATTTTTGCTTACTCCATTTCGCGCGAAGGCGAGGCATCTTGAAAACTTTGGTGTGGATATCTTGTTTGCAATTCATTTTGACAAGCAACTGGCAACAACATCAGCCGAAGACTTCATTGAAAAAATCCTGGTTGGCCAAATGGGTGTGCGGCATGTGTTTATTGGCTTTAATTACCATTTTGGCCAAGGCCGCCGCGGTGATGCAGCAATGCTACAGGCCTATGGTGAGCGTCTTGATTTTGGCGTGACAGTTGTTGAGCCCGTTTCCATCGGCGTTGAAGGCTCTGCAGGGAAAACCTATTCATCGACATTAATCCGAGACACGCTCCGGGCGGGTCATGCACGGCGCGCTGCGGCTCTCTTAGGGCATTGGTGGATGATCGAGGGTCATGTCATCAAAGGTGATCAGCGCGGGCGAACCATTGGTTTCCCAACATTAAACCTGCCCATGGGGGATTATGTTCAACCCAAATTGGGTGTTTATGCGGTCAGAGTAACGTTGGAGGATGGACGTATCATTGAGGGTGTTGCCAATATCGGCCGCCGTCCAACATTCGATAAAACGGAGGTTCTGCTTGAGGCGCATCTTTTTGATTTCAATGAGGATTTATATGGGAAACTGATTTCAGTAGCCCTTGTTGCGTTTATCCGTGGAGAGCAAAAATTCTCAGGATTGGACGAATTGAAAGCCCATATTGAGAAAGATGAGGCAGCGGCTCGCCTTTTGTTGAAAGACCCTGATAATGCGCAGGATCGCTTTCCTGAACCAAAACGTACTTAACCCCTCGACTTGAAGCGTGAATATGCGTAGAAGAAGCCCATGAAAAAGTCGGCTTTAAATAGCAGAGCAAATCGCAGTTTGCGAATTACTGGCCCGGCGCTCGCCTGAGTGTCGGGAGTTTCGACGTTGCCTAGACGTTCTTTCAAGAACAAATTTTTCCAAGAATTTGAGTGATGCAAATGACTCGTGATTACAAAACAACGGTTTTTCTTCCGCAAACAGATTTGCCTATGAAGGCCGGCTTGCCGAAGCGGGAGGGGGAATGGCTGCAGCAGTGGCAAGAAGACGGGCTTGATGCGCGCCGTAGTGCCGCTGCACAAGGCCGCCCACGTTATGTGCTGCATGATGGCCCACCCTATGCCAATGGTGATATCCATATTGGCCATGCCATGAATAAAATCCTCAAGGACATTGTCGTCCGGACCTATGGATTTCTTGGCTATGATGCGCCTTATGTGCCGGGCTGGGATTGCCACGGTCTGCCTATCGAATGGAAGATCGAAGAAAAATATCGCAAAAAAGGCAAGTCGAAAGACGATGTGGATCCAATCGAGTTTCGCAAGGAATGCCGTGTATTTGCCGACCATTGGGTGAATGTTCAAAAGGAACAGTTCAAGCGCCTGGGTATTGCTGGTGATTGGGATAATCCCTATCTCACCATGTCCTATGATGCTGAAGCAACGATCGTTGAGGAATTACTCAAGGTCGCGAAATCTGGTGCCTTATATCGTGGCGCAAAGCCGGTGATGTGGTCCCCTGTCGAAAAGACAGCATTAGCTGAAGCCGAAATTGAATATCATGACCATGTGTCCACACAGATTGATGTGGCCTTCCCGGTCATCAAGGCCTCCAACCCGGCGTTGGACGGTGCGGAAATCGTCATCTGGACAACGACTCCCTGGACCATCCCTGCCAATCGCGCCATCTGCTATGGTGATGCAATTGATTATGTCGTTGTGGATATGGGTGGCCGGAAGCTGGTCTTGGCTGAAGCTTTACTAGGTGAAGTAAAAGCCCGCTTGGGCGTTGAAGAACTGCCTGTTCTGGCGCACCTCAAAGGTAGTGATCTAAACGGCACGATCTGTGCGCACCCATGGCGTGGGCAGGACTATGACTATGATGTACCTTTGTTGTCAGGTGACCATGTGACCGTAGAAGCCGGTACGGGTTTTGTCCATACGGCACCGGGCCATGGTGAAGATGACTTTTATGTCTGTCAGGCCAATGGCATTGATGTCCCGCAGACCGTAGGGCCTGATGGGCGTTATTACGACCATATGCCTTTAGTAGCCGGTGAGCATGTTTATAAAGTCGCCCCCAAAATCTGTGAACTTCTGGGAAGTGCCTTGCTTGCAAGCAGCGATTTCAGCCATAGCTATCCGCATAGCTGGCGGTCCAAAGCGCCGCTGATTTTCCGCACAACGGCCCAATGGTTTATCTCTATGGAGAAAACGGGGATACGTGATAAGGCGTTGCAAGCGATTGATGAAGTCAACTGGTACCCAAAACAGTCTAAAAACCGTATCCGTGCCATGGTGGCGGATCGCCCGGACTGGGTCATTTCCCGTCAACGTGCCTGGGGTGTACCCATCACTTTGTTTGTCCATAAGGCAAGTGGTGAAATCCTTGTGGATGATGAGGTCAATGCGCGCATCGTAAATGCGGTTGCCGAAGGTGGTGCGGATGCCTGGTTTAGTACAGACCCTCAGGATCTTCTTGGCAATCAATATAGCGCTGCGGACTATGAGCGTATTGGGGATATCCTTGACGTCTGGTTTGACTCAGGTTGTACCCATGCCTTTGTGATGGAGGCCCGGGAAAAGCTGCGTGGCGCTGAACGTGTGTTGTATCTCGAAGGCTCGGATCAACACCGTGGCTGGTTCCAATCCTCATTGCTGGAAAGCTGTGCAACCCGTGGGAAGGCACCTTATACAGAGGTCTTGACCCACGGCTTCACCATGGATTCAAACGGGCGTAAAATGTCCAAATCCCTTGGCAATACTGTCCACCCGCAAAAGGTCATTGATCAATATGGTGCCGATATTCTGCGCCTGTGGGTGGCCTCAACGGATTATCAGGACGATGTGCGTATCGGTGATGAAATTCTGCGCGGGCAGGTTGATGCCTATCGTAAGATCCGCAACACTTTCCGCTTCATGTTGGGCAACCTTGCCAATTTCAGCGAGGAAGAACGACTGGACATAAAAGATATGCCAGAGTTGGAGCGTTGGGTGCTTCATCGCCTGGCGGAGTTGGATATCCGTATCCGCGCGGCCATTGAGAATTATGACTGGAACAAAGTCTATACGGCCCTGCATCAGTTCTGCATATTGGACCTGTCCGCCTTTTATTTCGATATCCGCAAAGATGCGCTCTATTGTGATGGCAAGATGACTTTGCGTCGCCGTGCCACGCGAACAGTGTTAGATCAAGTATTCCATCGTCTGACCCGCTGGTTTGCACCTATCCTCGTTTTTACAGCGGATGAGGTTTGGCGGTCTAGATTTGGTGACAGCCAAGGGCATGTTCATGAGCAACTCTTCATGGATGTCCCTAAAGAATGGCAGGATGATGCGCTGGCCGCAAAATGGAAAAAAGTACGCGATGTCCGTCGGGTTGTTACCGGTGCGCTAGAGTTAAAACGCCGCGACAAAGTCATTGGCGCAAGTCTGCAGGCCGCGCCCGTCGTGCATGTGATTAATGAGGAGCTAAGCACTGCATTGCAGGGCCTTGACCTCGCTGAGATATTCATCACCTCTGGTGTGACGCTTTCCAAAGAGGCAGGCCCTGAGGATGCTTTCACTATGCCTGAAATCGAAGGGGTTGCAGTGGAATTTGCACGGGCCGAAGGTGAGAAATGTCAGCGCTGTTGGCAAATTCTGCCAGAAGTTAAAGGCGAAGATGGCATTTGCAATCGCTGCGCAGATGCAGTTGCTGCATTTGATGAGGCGGCAGCCTGATGCGCCTGGGTCTAATCAGCGCGGGCATTGTTCTGCTGCTCGACCAGTTGAGCAAATATTGGATTTTGTCCGTTTATGATCTGCCGACAAAAGTTAGTGTCGAAATCTTGCCTTTTTTCTCACTCACTATGGTTTGGAATAAAGGTATCAGCCTGGGCCTGTTTCAAGCGGGAAGTGATGTAGCACGCTGGGCATTGATTGTCATAACTGTGCTAGTGACGGTCTTCCTGCTTTTTTGGCTTGCGAAAGCAAGTGGCGTTGTTTTGAAAACGGCTTTAGGGCTTGTTATTGGTGGCGCTGTGGGCAATATCATTGACCGGGTGCATTTGGGTGCCGTGGCGGATTTTGTCCATCTTCATGGATTTGGCTACAGCTTTTATGTATTCAATGTAGCTGACGCGGCGATTACGGTTGGAGTTTCCTTGCTTTTGCTGGATGCTTATTTATTGTCCAGGGACGAAAGCAAAAAGTCCAAAGAGTAAATTTGGAAATTAAGATGGCAGGATTTAAATTGAACGCATCACTGTTACGCGGCGCAACAGCGCTGATTGGCATGGGCCTGGTCTTAAGCGGCTGTGGCGGATTTCGCGAAAGCTTGGGACTGACGAAAAGCTCGCCGGACGAATTTGCGGTGATCACCCATAAACCGCTAGTAGTGCCGCCGGAGTTTGGTTTGCGCCCGCCGCGCCCTGGCGAGAAGCGACCTGAAGAATTCGAATCCTCAAAACAGGCAATCGCTGCACTTTTCCCTGATCGGGAAAATGTACCAGATGCAAGTGCAGGCGAACGGTCTCTGCTGACGAAGATCGGTGAGAATGCCGATGGCGCAAATGTCCGTTCCAATGTGGCGGATCCTAACAATATCGTCGCTGATAAGGGGGTCTTTCTTAAAGAAATCCTCAGCACGGAAGATGGCGTTGTGGACACCAGTGCAACGGCTATCGAACGTGTAGAGTCAGAGACGATACCAGCACCGCAATAATTTGACGCTGAGCCTTAATCGCGTTAGACGGCGTTTATGATTATTCGTCGTCTTCCTACTGTTATTGTTAATCAGATCGCCGCCGGTGAGGTGGTTGAACGTCCGGCCAGTGCTTTGAAAGAACTGGTTGAAAACGCCATTGATGCCGGTGCAAGGCGTATCAACATTACTCTCGAGCAAGGTGGCATTAAGCGTCTTCAGATTGAAGATGACGGTATTGGGATGTCGCCGGAGGAAATGGCCTTGGCGCTGGAGCGCCATGCGACATCGAAACTACCTGACGATGATCTCACGCATATATCCACATTAGGCTTTCGTGGGGAAGCCTTGCCTTCCATCGCTTCGGTTAGTCGATTCACAGTTGAAAGCCGACCAAAAGCGGCTGACAGTGGTTGGCGGATCAAGGTTGAGGGTGGCTCTGAAGCCTTTAACGGTCCATGCGGTTGTCCGCCTGGTACGCGGATTATCGTTGAGGATTTATTCTATGCAACACCCGCGCGGCTGAAATTTCTAAAGACAGAAAGAACAGAGCAGTCGGCTGCCCTTGATGTGGTCAAGCGCCTTGCCATGGCCCATCCCGCTGTCAGCTTTACGATGCGGAATGAGGCCCGCAGTCTTTTGCAACTCAGTGCTCAAGGTCCGGACCTGCTAGGGGAGGGAAAATCCCGCCTAGGCGACATCTTAGGGCATGATTTTACTGACAATGCTGTCACCGTTGATGCTGAACGTGATGGCGTCACGCTTCGGGGCTTTGCCGCAGTGCCCACTTTCAATCGCGGTAATGCGCAATTTCAATATCTGTTCGTCAACGGCAGGCCTGTTAAAGACCGTCTTTTAACAGGTGCGGTACGTGGTGCTTATGCGGATTTTCTTGCAAGAGATCGCCACCCGGTTCTCGCACTATTCCTTGATATTGCCAGTGAAGATGTCGATGTGAATGTTCACCCTGCCAAAGCGGAAGTGCGATTTCGTGATCCCGGTCTGGTCCGTGGCTTGATTGTAAGCGGTTTGCGTCATGCTCTGGCCGAAGCGGGGCATCGTGCTTCGACAACGGTGTCAGAACAGGCCCTGGGCCGTTTTCAACCTCAGGGCACAACTCCCGCTCCACAATATCAGGCTAATTACCAACGTCAGCCGATGTCCCCCGGCGTTTCGGAATGGACGCAGACTTATAATGCACCACCCGTCAGGCCTCAGTCAGAATTCTCCTTAGGAGAGCAGGGTGGGAGGGCGACATCCGCTGCGCCTGCGGGGCGCATTGATGATATCCCGCTAAGTGACATTCAGGACTACCCTCTTGGGGCTGCGAGGGGCCAATTACACAATACCTATGTCATTGCTCAAACCTCAGATGGTATTGTGATTGTAGACCAGCATGCCGCACATGAACGCCTTGTGTATGAGCGTATGAAAAAGGCTTTGGCAGAGGGCGGTGTATCCCGTCAAATCCTATTGCTTCCGGAAGTCGTGGAGCTGGGTGAAAACGCTGCCCATCTGATAAGCGAGAGAGCTACGGAATTGGCTGATTTGGGCCTGGTGCTAGAGCCCTTTGGCGATGGAGCAGTGGTCGTGCGTGAAACGCCTGGCCTGCTTGGTGAATGCAATGTGCAGCAGTTGGTTAGAGATTTGGCGGATGACTTGGCGGAGATGGGGGAAAGTTTAAGCTTGAAGGAAAAGCTTGAAGATGTTTGTGGCACCATGGCATGTCATGGCAGTGTGCGCGCGGGCCGGCGACTTACCGGCGAAGAAATGAATGCGCTTCTAAGAGAGATGGAACTTACACCTCATTCCGGCCAGTGTAATCATGGGCGCCCAACTTATGTGGAATTGAAACTGGCGGATATAGAGCGCTTATTCGGGCGTCGTTAAAATCTCTTTTTCCTCTTTATCGTTGGTTTCGGCTTGTTCAATTTCCATCATTGCTAATCGGATATGCAATGCGGGCATAGTCATGTTCGCGTGAAGACAATCGTCCAACAACTGAGCCAAGCATAGACGTATTGCCTCCTTCGCCGGAGGCGGCGGTACTGAATATGATGAGGTCATGAAAATCTACCATTAGTTGTACTTTATAAGTGTTTTTACTCGTGAGCATTGCCAAATTCAATACTCATAATCAATATTAAAAGCTGATTTTCTTATATTAATTTTCTATTAATGGGTGTAATAAGCTGATGCGACTGTTGCCGTAAACGCGGTTTTCGGTGCTTTTAAACCCAATTGTCTCAAACTGCGCAATATCCTTGCTCTGAGATTCAAGAACGATGACAGCATTGGGCTTTAGCCAACCTTGGGCACGGGCGCGCTGTAGAGTTTTTTCTTCGAGATTTTTACCATAAGGCGGGTCAAGAAAGACAATGTCGCAGGTTTGTTTTGCCTTTGGCATGCGAGTCGCATCACAGCGCAGAACTTGACAGCGGCTCTCAACGCCAAGGTTTGTGATATTCTGCTTCAACGCTTCAAATGCAGCGCGGTCTGTTTCAAAGAAGGTCACGAACGCCGCCCCTCTGGATAGGGCCTCAATGCCTAATGCGCCTGTTCCTGCGAAAAAATCCCCGATATGTGCGCCCCGCAACTCAATGTCTGGATGGTGTTCCAGCCAGTTAAATAAGCTTTCACGAACACGGTCTGTGGTTGGCCTTGTCCCCTTGCCTTTAGGGGCAATCAATCGCCTGCCACGGAATTCCCCCGCAATGATGCGCATCATTGCCTCCGTTTAGCACTGCGCATTGGTCCGCCCTTTTTAGTCTGGGCAGGCTTGGATTTGGCCCAGCCTTTTTTCTTCCGCTTTGGTGCGAGTGGGGCATCCAGTTTCAATCGTTCAATAATGGGGCGCGCAACTTTTCCCCAATCGGCGGAACGAATGGATTGCATGTCACCCTTTTTTAAGGGGCCGAGGTTGAATGGCCCATAGCTTATGCGGATCAATCGCGTTACAGGCAGTTCCAATGCTGCGAAAACCTTTCGGATTTCCCGATTTTTCCCCTCATTCAATGCGACATTGAGCCAGGCGTTGGTGCCCTGTTGGCGCTCCAGTTCGGCATCGATGGACCCGTAGCGCACGCCTTCAATGGTAATGCCATCTTTCAGGCTTTGCAGTTTTGCGACATTCACCTTGCCATGGACGCGCACCCTATAGCGCCGGGTAAGCCCCGTCGATGGATGCTCCAGATAGCGTGCCAATTCACCATCATTGGTGATGAGCAGCAGGCCTTCACTATTCAAATCAAGACGACCAACGGAAATTAACCGTCCAGCATCTGCTGGCAATAAGTCAAAGACAGTCTTGCGACCCTGAGGGTCATGGTGCGTTGTAATCACGCCTTTGGGTTTGTGAAACCGCCAAAGCTGCGTTGTTGGGCGCGCTTCGGTAATTGGTTCGCCATCTACGCTCACGCCTTCTAGATTGGGAAGCAATGTCGCTGGTGTGGACAGCTTCTTGCCATGAAGGGCAATTCGTCCCGCTTCAATCATACGCTCAGCCTCCCGCCGTGAAGCAATGCCTGCACGTGCGAGAAGTTTGGCGATGCGTTCGCCCTTGTCGGAGCCTGTGTTGTTCTCACTTGTCATGGCGCGCACATTAAGGCCAAGCATTGTCCACGTCTATGGCTTTGCTTGACGAAATTCACTTGCTCGCGTCATAAGCATCTTATGAAGAGCTTTATGGAAATAGCACTCGAAGAGGCAATGACTGCCGCAGAGGCAGGCGAGGTGCCGGTCGGGGCGGTGATCGTAAAGGGTGGAGAGGTCATCGCTAAGGCCCATAATCATGTGCTGCGTTTGAAAGACCCTAGTGCTCATGCGGAATTACTAGCGATCAGGGAGGCGGCACGGGAACTAAATTCTGAACGTCTGATTGATTGTGACCTCTATGTGACGCTGGAACCTTGCCCAATGTGTGCAACGGCTATTTCTTTCGCCCGCATTCGCAGGCTCTATTATGGCGCAGACGATCCGAAGGGGGGAGGGGTCGTCCATGGACCGCGTATTTTCACCCATTCAACCTGTCATCATCGCCCCGAATGTTATCCGGGTCTGGGTGAAGAACGCGCCTCGCAGGTTTTGAAAGACTTTTTCAAAGCGCGTCGCTAATATGACATTTATGGAGAGGTTCCTCGACCCGCAGCAGTGGCAGATATGGGCTGAACAGGCACTGGCCTGGCTTCAGATGGAAATTCTGACATTATCTGCTGCGATCCAACTCAGTGTTTTAATCATTGCTTGGCTGTTAAGCCGCTGGATTGGCGCACGATTGGTTAAGGGGTCCAATCTTATTGTCGCGCGCTGGCCCAGCTATGGCCGAGCAACCTGGATCATCCACCCGCTTTTTAGACCAATAGCGGCATTATTGATTATGCGCCTGGGCGTGCTGATTTTGGGCGTTGTCGAAGGCATAGGCGTCCGGGTGCTGATCATTGTTTCCAGCCTTTTAACCGCGTGGATTGTGGTTCGCCTCGCTTCAAATCTGATCAGGAATCAGATTTTGGCCAGGGCATTTGCCATCATTGCCTGGTCGATTGCCGCCTTGAATATATTAGGTTTGCTGACACCGCTTATCACTGCACTTGATGGCTTTGGCTTTAATATGGGAGATACGCATATCTCCGCATATAGTGTGATTACAGGCATATTTACTGCCATATTATTGCTATGGGGTGCGCAACTCCTCGCCCGCGTGAGTGAGCAGTCTCTGCGCCGTGTTGATCAGCTTAATCCTTCGCTTCAAGTTCTGTTCTCCAAAATCATTCGCATCACCTTGCTCACCATTGCGATATTAATCGCGTTGGCCTCTGCGGGGATTGATCTGACAGCTCTTGCAGTCTTCTCTGGTGCCTTGGGTGTTGGCCTTGGTTTTGGTTTGCAGAAAGTCGTGTCCAATTTTATTTCAGGCATCATCCTGCTAATGGATCGTTCCATTAAACCGGGCGATGTCATTGAAACCCAGGGGACATATGGTTGGATCAATAAATTAGCAGCACGCTATACGTCCGTGGTGACAAGGGATGGTACGGAATACTTGATCCCCAATGAAGACGTCATCACTCAGCCGGTGATTAACTGGTCCCATTCGGACCGCAATGTACGACGCCGTATCCCAGTTCAGGTCTCTTATTCCAGCGACATCAAAAAAGCGATGGCATTAATGGTGGAGGCGGCGGAGCAGACTGACCGCATTTTGAATAGGCCAGAGCCACGAACTTTATTGAGAGGCTTTGGCTCAGACGGTGTCGATCTGGAATTGAGATTTTGGATTGATGACCCTTTTAATGGTGTCTCAAATGTCGCGTCTGAAGTCATGGTCAAAATCTGGGATTTATTCCATGAAAATGGAATTGAATTCCCCTTCCCGCAGCGCGATGTGCACATCACATCAGACAGTGTTGAGCGGTTAAAAACACTCATGAAAGAGCAGGGCCAAGACTAACGGGGGCGCTCTTTCACTCTTATTCCTTCTTCCACTTTCTCGCTGGGGTATAGGACGACCTGCTCCCCCGGTTCAACGCCTCCCAACACTTCCGCTGACTGGCCGTTACTGCGACCGATTTCCAATATGCGCTGTTCAACGCGCCCGCCCTTCACTAGAAATGCAGACCACTCATTACCTTGGCGGAAAAGGGCGGCTTCCGGTATTTGGATTGTATCTTCGGTCCGCCATTCTTCGATTTTGACTTCGACACGAAAGCCGTGACCCAGTGCATTGGGAATGCCCTCCGGGTCGGCAAAATCGATGATGACATTCACGCGTTGCTCTTCAACACCGAGAGCTGAAATCTTCGTAAAACCAAAAGGCTCAATCCGGCGTACCCGGCCCATCAATTCATAAGTTCCACCCCAGTCAGTTATGCGGACAGGGGCGTTGGGTTCAACGCGGACAGCATCAGATGATAACAGATCGACGACAATTTCCAGCTCTCGCGGGTTCCCGACTTCAACAAGTGGTGCGCCGGCGGGTAAAACAGCTTCACTTTCTTCAATCAATCTAAGTAATCGCCCGGTAATGGGAGACCGCACATCTACTGTGCAGCAGCGTGTATCAATACCGTTCTCCGGACTGTCCTGCGGTGTAATGAGCATCGCCCGTGCGCGTTCTAATTCATGGTCCGCGACATCAACCGCTGCTTGGGCCGAGGCTAATGCAGCGCGTGTGCTGGAAAACTGCATGCGGGCGCGGTCAACGGCAGCTTCAGCCACGGTCTGCGTTTGGAACAGCGTTTCCATACGTTTTAGTTCATTTTGAGCAAAATCCCGCTCGGCAGCCGCGCGCTCTACTTCAGCCTTAGCCAATTTAAGCGCCGCCTCGGAAGACCTTATTTGCGCCTTAGCTTCTGATTGACTGCGCACGTCCAGGAATGTGGGCTCGGATGGTTGAATAGTTGCGAGAACGGTCTCTCCAGCGACCACTGGGTCACCCACATCCTGGGTAATGCGTAGTAATCGACCTGCCACCGGGGCGGAGACAACATAAGCCTCCCGCACGCGGGTTTCTCCATCTTCATCTACGGTGACGACCAGTGGCCCCCTTGTGACCTCGCCTAAGTCGACGGCAAGTGGTGGCTTCCGCAAGGCAAGAAACAAGGCACCTATAATAACGATGCCAAGGATGCTCAGGCTAATCCACTGCCTTATGTTTTGGCCTTTCATCAATCACTCCCGGGTTTTCAACACGCGGATTAAATCCAAATGGTCAATGCGCCGACGTACGATCCAGGCGCTGAAGATGGCGGCAATAATTACAGTCAAAATGCCTTTGCCAATCGTGGCGTTGCTTAAAGCATAAGGCACGGTAAACAGGTCATTGGAAAAACTCGCCACCATGTAATGGGATAAGCCCATGCCAAATAAGACGCCGAAAGGAATAGCCAGCAGGGTCAATATGCCAACTTCCCCCAGTAATATTGCGGAGACCTCGGCCCTTGTAAAACCCAGGACCCGTAGGGAAGCTAAATCCCGCGCTTTCTCAGACAAAGAGATGCGTGCGTTATTATAGATTACCCCAATGACAATCAGGCTGGAAAATATGGTGTTGATGAGCGTCATAATCCCCAAATTCTCGGCCATGGTTTCCTCCAGGCTGCGTAAAGCAGCCTCGCGCGTAGTCACTGCGGCGAGGGCAGGGGTGTTTTTTAGTTGTTTGAACAGGCTATCCCTATCTTTTTTGTCTGTTAGGACATAGGCACCGGTCAAAGTCGGCCCCTCTTTCATAACCTCGTTCAAAGCTGCCAGATTCATGAAGGCTGGGGTGCCGAAATAAGCATCGACAATTTGTGTCACACGTAATTTCAAAGTGGGGCGACGGCCTTCTCTGATTTCTACGATAATTTCATCGCCCAGTTCTGTCTTGAGAATATCAGCTAATGAACGAGAGATTGTCAGGCCGAATGGAGCAGGGGTAACGGGCCGGTCTTTTTGGTCAATCAAGCGACTAAGTTGTGCATCATCCGCAATGCCCATTAATCCCTGACGGCGCATTACGGTGCCAAATCTCAATATAGCGGGTACGGAGCGGAAGCCCTCGACCTGACGCACAGCGGGTAGAGCTGCAATTTCATGTAATATGGCCGCATTGCGTGGCTCATTCAATGCCAAGGTCGCATTTTGTCTTTCAGCGTAATCGAAGCTGAGTTCAATCATCCAACCAACATTATCATTACTGCTTTCTGACCCGATGCGCAGACCAAGTGCCAGCGCCACACCCAAAATGGCTAAAGATGACCGTAAAGGCCGCCGGGTAATATGACGGAAAATCATCCGCGCGACTTCATCCAGCATTTTCAAGCGGCTTAGCAGTCGCGCTAAATGACCACCATAATCTACGGGCGCGGGAGGCTGCATGGCTGTCGCCGGTGTCAGGCGCGCTGCGGATAAAACGGCGAACAACGTTGCGACGATAGCCGCAGTCAAGCTTATCAACGCGCTTAAGGCATATATATCCAATCCGGCCTGGAAATAGAGGAAGGGAAAGACGAAAAATTCCGTATATATCTCTGCTAGGCCATGGCCTAGCCACGCGCCTAAAGCGAAACCTATAGCAATACCCATGCTGGTTAGAATCATGACCATTTTGATATAATGCCAGACAATTACCAAGGTGCTGTAACCAAAGGCTTTTAATAGGCCAATCTGCTCTCGTTCCTGGTCAATCAGTCGCGATAGAACAACATTCAGCAAAAAGGCGGCAACAGCTAGGAATATGGGCGGCAATACGCCCGTCATGGTTTTTAGCTGCTCCATTTCATTGCTGAGGAATTTATCAGATATCTGATCTTCACGGAGATAAGAGCCAACCCCTCCATAGGGGTCCAGGATCCGGTCAACTTCATCCAGGACAAAATTGTCTATGGCATTCCGGTCGAGCCGCAGAAGCACATCATTAAACGCGTCATCCAGATCATAAGCCGCGCCTAAGTGCTCCTTTCCCATCCAGATAACGCCGAAACGCCGTGCATCAGGAACGATTTGGCCGGGTGCAATGGCATAGATATATTCAGGCGATAGAACTAAGCCGGTGATGCTCAACTCTCGCTTAATGCCGTTCAATATTGCGGAAATATGATCGCCTGGTTCCAGTCGATTGGCTTTTGCAAAAGCTTCAAGCAGAAGGATTTCATCAGCACGTTCCGGCCTGGGCATTCGCCCCTCTCTTAGAACTAAAAGATTGAGCTTTGGTTCGCTGAATTGGGGTAGGGAATGGAGTTTAGCAGTAACCGGTTCATTCAAACCGGGAATGTCAACGATGGCGGCGGTGGTAATTCGGGGTTCAACAGTGCGCACTCCTGGAATATCAGCTATTCTGTGCGCAATATATTCAGGCACCCGTCGTGCGCTGGCAAAGGCATCGGCAAATCGATAGCGGTCGTAATAAGCATCCCTTGTGACTTCAAGTGAACGCATCATACCAACTGCCATGATAAACATGGCCACTCCGCAGCCAATCACCAGGGCGATGGCAAAGGCTTGCCCGCGAATATGCCAAAGGTCCCGTACAAGCTTGCGATTTAAGGGCTGCAAGGGGGCCAATAAGAGATTTAAGCGCATGAGCAAAGTCACCACACCATCTCCTGCGGGGATTTACGGTGCGTATTGCGCTTTTCTTCAATCAATCGGCCGTCAGCAAAAATCAGAACCCGGTCTGCTAAGTCTGCAATGGCTACATTATGAGTGATGATTAGCGTTGTCGTCTTTTGATCTTCTGCGACGCTGACAAGGGCCTCAAGAATTTTGATCCCGGTCTTACTATCCAGTGCACCGGTTGGCTCATCGCATAGCAATAATTTTGGGCGTTTGGCGATTGCACGGGCAATGGCGACTCTTTGCTGTTCACCCCCTGAAAGCTGGGCTGGAAAGTGATCTGCGCGCGGGCCAAGGTCGACTAAGTCTAATGCATGCTCAATCTTCATGGGTGATGGCGCGATTTCAGTGACCAGCGCCACATTCTCCCGCGCCGTCAAAGACGGAATCAGATTGTAAAATTGAAAGATGAAACCGACGTTGTTGCGCCGGTAATTGGTAAGCGCCCGATCTTCAAAGGCGGTTAATTCTGCACCTTCAAAAAAAACCTGACCAGATGTTGGGCGATCTAGCCCGCCCATGATGTTCAATAAGGTGGATTTTCCGGACCCGGAAGGACCCAGGATGACGACCATCTCGCCAGCCATCACATCCAAATCGACGCCGCGTAGGGCATGAACAGCTGCTTCCCCCTCACCATAAACCTTAGATATGGCGCGGGTGGAAAGAGCGGTTTTATCTAGTTTCTTTAATGTCTTCATAGGGCATCCTTCTTTCCCCTATAGGAAAGAAGGATGCGCCATGCGTTGATTTAGCTCAAGTCAAGAAATCAGGTGAGCGGTTGAAGAACGATTTCAACACGACGGTTTTGTGCCCGTCCGGCTTCCGTTGCGTTGGATGCGATGGGTAAAGATTCACCCAAGCCACGAATGACAAAACGTTCCTGAATCACACCACGGCCCATCAGATAATTGGCCACGCTTTGCGCCCGTTGAACGGATAGATTGAGGTTATATTGTTCGGAACCGGTGGAATCTGTGTGGCCCAATACGTCAACATAAGTTTTCTTATATTCGTTCAGCACCAAAGCCACGGAGTTAAGCACTTCAGAGAATTCTGCACGAACGCTGGATTGATTAACGTCAAAGGTCACATTTGAAGGCATATTCAAAATGATACTATCGCCGTCACGGGTCACGGAAACGCCGGTTGACTGCAATTGACGTCGCAATTTTGCTTCCTGCGCATCCATATAACCGCCGACGGCAGCCCCTGCGAGTGTTCCCACACCCAGGCCAATTAATGTGGCTTTGCGTCCACCACCGATGGCGCCAGCCCCGGCGCCGACAGCAGCCCCTACACCAGCGCCAATTGCTGTACGAGATAATTTTCGCTCGCCAGTATATGGATCCGTCGTGCAGGCGCTAAGCCCGAATGCCGCAATAAGCACAGCACCAATTAAATGAGGTGAGTTCTTCATAAATAACCCCTTTGATTTGCCTCTTTAGTTTAAAATAAGCCGAAAAATGTACAGCTGTCGTGATAAATTTATGTCAAAAGATCAATGAAACGGCGGATCATGGCCTCTAATTGATCTGGCACTTCATATTGATGCATATGCCCAGCTCCGGCGGTTTGTGCCGTCATAACTCTCTCATTCACCCTGGCAATATCCATGGGACGGTTTAACGGTTTATCAGCCGATATCAATAATATAGCGCAGTTTAATTGTTGAATTTTTTGTTTCCCGTTCCAGCTTTGGACGGATGCCCAAGCTGACTTGACAACATGGGCGGGTGTGGCAGTCATAACTTCGACTATGGCGTCGACCGCATGAGGGTCCGCGGCTTTTATGATTTGCCGCCGCGCAAAGGCGGCAAGCATGCCAGGTATATCATGGCGGTCCAGTTGGCGTGCCACGTCTTTGCCAAATTGTACGGCCTTTTCATGCGGGATAATTGGTGCCGGATCCAACAACACGACGCCTTTATATGCGCCAGGGTTTTGCGCAGCCATTTCAATGGCAATCTGCGCACCCATGCTATGCCCGATAAGAAGCGGCTTTGATGGGGCCCAGATCTTGCAAAGCTTGGCAATCAATTCGGCCTGGGTTTCAATCTTATAGTCGTCCTGAGGTTTGGAGGACCGTCCATGCCCCAAAACATCAGGCGCAATCCAATGATGATCTTGGGAGAACCGTTCCGCCAAAGGCAGCATGGCTGTATGATCACAAGTCCAGCCATGGATGAAGACCAATGGCGGCCCGTTGCTTGCTAAGCCTTCTTCATGATAGAAAATATCGCAATTATCTAAAGTTACTAATGGCATGGTTTTAGGCCTTTGACGCTTTTTCCGCCTGCACCCAGGCGAGATTGGCCAAAGGTTCAATCATTGCGCCCATTTGTTTTGCATGTTTAGAGGCTGCCGTTCCCCGAACGACACGCCCTTGAATGCCATGAACAATCGCTGCCAGACGAAAAAGATTATATGCAAAATAGAAGTCCAAATTAGGAATCCCATTTTCTCTGCCAACACGTTTGCAATAGGCTTCTACATATTCCTCTTCAGAGGGAATGTTGAGCGCCTTCAAATCTTGGCCGACCAGTCCTGTCGTCCCCACAGGGGGCATGCGATACATCATCAGATGATAAGAAAAATCGGCCAGCGGGTGGCCAAGTGTTGATAATTCCCAATCCAGCACAGCCAAGACTTTTGGCTCACTCGGGTGGAAAATCATATTGTCGCAGCGATAATCGCCATGAACGATGGT
>JASFRS010000039.1:0-16794 GCA_050114795.1 Sphingomonadales bacterium | reverse complement strand
TTTAATTCCAGTCATTCTGACCTACCGTCAATTTTTGACTCATAAGTCTTTAATTTGATGAAAGGTTCTGGCATTGGGGGCGCTGTGTTGAGATTGAAGTCTGGGAATTGCGCGACGTCTTTAAGACAACTTGTGTCGACTTCCTCAAGGGGTGATTCCAGAAATGACCTGGCGATTTCAGCGGTACAGTTCTGTCTAAACAATACACCATGTCCCATGGCGGGGACGGATGCCATTTGGACATTTGGCAGTCTGTTTCTAAAGGGGCGCACCACTTCAATAGGGGTTACGGGGTCATAGACACCGCTTAACGCCAGTATAGGGGTTTTTATGACCCCTAGTTTCGGTTTTTTAGTCACTGTTCTATAATAGCTTTCGCCGAGCCAAATCGGACATAAAGTTGACAACCCCTTCCGCCTTGATTCAATCAGAGTGCTATAAAGCGGATCCTTTTTTGATTCGTCATCCAAAGTTTTCAACGCTGCATCGCGGTTAAATTCTGTACAGTCGATGGATAATGCCATTCCATAAGCGCGTTGATCAAAAAATGGATCAAGCAAGATGGATCCGGACAGGGCACCAAAGATACTGATGTCATTTCGCGCTGCACGATATAGAGCGCGCGGCATTAGCGCGATCGCACCTTCTGTATAGAAGCCATTGTAAAGCGTGTTCATAACTCTTTCAGGGGTCAGGCGCAGATATGAGATGCGTTCCTCACCATGGCGTCTGAACGCTGTCCAGGGGCGCTTTTTTTCAGCGGTATCCATGAGTTCTTTTAGATACCCAGGCATGTCGGGGAATCGTTTGGCGCAGCTTTTAATCTGGGAGCAGTCTTTTTCCAATCTGGAAAAGGAAGCATTAAAATAGGTGGCAACCTTGAAGCTGGAGAGGCTGCCTGGGATATCGGGTCCATCTAAAATGAGTGCACCAACATGGTCACCATCTTTGGCTGTTGCGAGAAGGGCTGGGCGCGACCCATAGGAAATAGCAATGATATCCCATTTAGGAATCGCAAGCGCCGTTCGTAATGAGATAATGTCTTGCGCGGAATTTTCGGTGTTATAAGCACGGAGGTCATAATCCGCAGCAAGGGCTTGGTCTCTGCAATTTACTAATTGGCGTTGAACCTGATTTTCAAGATCAGAGATATCATAACGACTATGAGTCAAACCAATGCGCAGGCGTGGTTCTCCTAAAATTGAGCACTTTAAAAGGCTACTGGTTTCGTCGGCTGTGCCTCTTTGTGCCATGATGACAACGGGGCGATTCTGTAAGAAGGAAGAATCAGCTATGGTCAATTCCCAGTTCCGACCTGCACTGTCATTGCCCAAACCTGAATCACTTCCAGGGCCGCCATCAACATATAAAACGGGCTGACCTGCGCTATCGGAATTAAAAATAACGACTGGTAGTTGCAATATTCTTGAGTTGTTTCTTCCATAGGTTTCGGGGGTGCTTAAATAGCCGCAGTCCGTAGATAACTCTCGTGGGGGATTGAACCAACATTCATCAGGTCTAAAACTAATGTTGTCTTTAGGGGCAGAAAGCGCAGAAAACGGCCATTGCAGAGCTATGGCAATGGAGATGAATGCGATAGATTTCAGTCCGAAAACTCGTTTTTTCATCATGGCTCACTATAGCGTAAAATAAAAAACTTCTGAAAACTTTCATTTTCTGCTCATCGCGTGCTTGACGCGGCCCGTCTCTCTCCCTATTTTGCGCCGCGTCGTCAAGACACGAGCCCGTAGCTCAGTCGGTAGAGCAACTGACTTTTAATCAGTGGGTCGTAGGTTCGATTCCTACCGGGCTCGCCAATCTTTTCAAAAGATTGGCGCACACCCATTATCCTCCTTTGGTTCAATTGAACCATCAGAAGTTCAGAACAATTAAAACGCGACCGTTTTCCACAGCACTTCGAGATTTATGCGCTTTCAATCTTGATTTTGTGCCGATCTGCTTTGGCCTTTGCAGATTTAGGTAAAGAGATCTGCAATACGCCTTTAGTCACATTGGCTTTGATTTTACCTTCATCGATTTCGCAAGGAAGAAGGAAGCGGCGCTCAAAATGACCGAAAGCCCGTTCTATTCGATGAAAGTTTTTGTCTTTCTTTTCGCTTTCGGTCTTACGCTCGCCAGTGATGATCAATTGATCACCATATATGGCGACTTCTAAATCCTTCTCAGTCAATCCTGGTACATCCAGTGTAACATCAATGCTTTTGTCACTTTCGCTGACGTCCATATGGGCAAAACCATTGCCTCCATTTTCTCCTGAAACACGGAAGAATGGGGCTGAGAATCGCTCCGGCATATGGCGATCAAACCAGCGGTCCATTTCCTGTTGAAAGGTGTCAAAAGGGTGCCACGCAACCATTCCACCGCGTGGTGTTAAAGATGATTCTGCTTCTTTCTTAGGCATGAGTAAACTCCCACCTTTTGTTGAACATGTATGAATGCTAACAAAGGATGGGAGTGCTTGCTTTGATTCGCGTCAATTTTTACCCAAAAAGGGCTTAATTGCTTACGAGAATGGCTATGCTGTCTTGGTGCAGCAAGCTGCGCGTGGCGCCACCAAAAACGAATTCACGAAGGCGGCTATGACCGTAGGCACCCATAATGATTAACTCGGCTCCACAGGCTTTTGCTGCCTTTTCAAGGGTTTCGCCGACTTCATCATCGCCTTCTTTACATTCGGTTGTAACCTTTAAGCCATGACGCGCCAGATAGGGGGCGAGATCAGCCGCTGCCAAGGTTGTTGGTTTGTCTTCGCCCACTTCAACAATGAAGACTTCTGATGCCCGCTTTAAGAAGGGCAGGGCAGCGCGAATTGCATGGGCTGCCTCTAAAGAGCCATTCCAAGCAATCATCACTGGTTTTCCGCCTTTGGGAATATTCCCATTACTTGGAAGCGCTAAAACAGGAAGCCCCCCTGCGATCGCCAAGTCGCCGGCAAGGTCCAATGGGTCGTCAACCCGAGGTGTAGGGGGTGCCAGAGTCACAACAGTAATATCTGCTAAAGGTGCTTGGTCCATCAAAACATCAATTGGCTCGCCAATCGCGTCCACCCATTCCCAATTGGCTTCGCTTTTAGGGGCTGCTTCTGCGAAGGCCGCTTTAAGTTTTGCTGCATTTTCCTCAGCCACTTTCATAAGTTGCGGAACCATTTGCCCTGCATCAACAGGAACCATCGAGGATGGCATATAAATATTTACTGGCGGCACGGCATGGCAGCCTATTACATGTGCGCCGAATATTTCAGCTAAAGAAAATGCGGCATCAACACGTTTTGCATTGGCTTTGTCACGATCAACATGGACTAAGATGGTTTTCATCACAGCGCTCTCCCAAAAAAATTTACAGTAACTATAACAGGCTCAGAACTAATAGGATTTGATCTGGATCAGGGTTTCTGAGGGCAGAACAAGTCATATAAGGTTTTAACGACAGCCCCCGCATTGGGGTCGGTCAGGCGGTAAAACACTTGCCTGCCATCCCGACGCTGGGAAACGATACCTTCACGACGCAAGAGGGATAATTGTTGAGAAACACTAGCTTGGCGCATGCCAATTTGATTTGTGAGAGTGGATACAGATTTTTCCCCCTCAATCAATTGGCATAATATCATCAAGCGCCCCTGATGGGCGAGGGACCGCAAAAGATCGACGGCTGCTTCAGCGCCTTGTTCAAATTCGTTTACTTTCATGTATTGATATATATGAATATTTGAATATATAGTCAATCTGCAAGGGGAGTGAAATATGAGTGCAGCGGAAATCATTAGTTTTTTTGATGAAGCCACGAATACGGTTTCTTATCTTGTCCGGGACCACAATACTAATGCCTGTGCCATCATTGACCCCGTATTGGATTTTGATGCAAAATCAGGACGAACATCAACAAAATCTGCAGATAGAATTGCTGCCCATGTTGAAAGCCATGGAATGCACGTGGAATGGATTTTGGAAACCCATGCGCACGCGGACCATTTAACGGCCTCACCATATCTTCAGCAGCTCCTAGGGGGCAAGATTGCTATTGGTGCTCATGTGACGGACGTGCAGCAGGTCTTTCAAAAGATATTCAACTTATCTCCAGAATTTGCCTCCAATGGCGCACAATTTGATCATCTTTTCAGTGATGGCGATGAATTCAAAATTGGGAATCTCCGGGCCAAAGTTATGCACACCCCTGGCCATACACCAGCTTGTCTCACTTATGTAATCGGTGATGCTGCTTTTGTTGGAGATACGCTGTTTATGCCTGACTATGGCACAGCACGCTGCGACTTTCCCGGTGGAGATGCGCGGATATTATACCATTCCATCCGCCGCATTTTGACTGAACTGCCACCTGAAACACGCCTCTTCACCTGTCACGATTATAAGGCAGAGGGGCGGGATGAATTTGCCTGGGAAACAACTGTGGCGGAGCAGCGTGCCAAAAACATCCATGTGAATGATAATATATCCGAAAATCAATTTGTCTCCATGCGGGAGGCGAGGGATGAGACATTGGATATGCCTGCACTTATATTACCATCTATCCAGGTGAATATTCGAGCGGGGCATTTCCCTGAACCGGAAGATAATGGGGTTTCCTATTTAAAACTGCCCCTAAATCAGTTCTAAGGACTAAAAAATGGAAAATTTCACGCCAATCAGTGCATTAATCGGCGGGGCCATGATCGGCGTATCCGCTGTTATGCTCATGGCATTAAATGGTCGGATAGCCGGGATTAGTGGTATATTCGGCGGATTGTTGGGCTTTCAAAAAGGCGAAGTCGCTTGGCGTCTAGCCTTCATCATCGGTTTGCTGATAGGGCCCTTTGTTCTAGCCTTTGCCAGCGGTCATCCGGTTCCGCACATGATGCCGGCTTCAACCATGCTCATGGCAATTGGTGGCTTTTTTGTTGGCTTTGGAACATCCATGGGCGGAGGCTGCACGAGCGGCCACGGTGTCTGTGGTATGGCGCGAGGGTCAAAACGCTCAATGGTGGCAACGGTCACGTTCATGATCACGGGCTTTGCCACGCTTTATATTATCAGACATGTGATTGGGGGCTGATATGAAACGTATTTTCACAGCTTTTATCGCAGGTCTTTTATTCTCATTGGGGTTAAGCATATCGCAAATGGTCAATCCGGCTAAGGTTTTGGCCTTTTTGGATTTGGCAGGAAATTGGGACCCGTCGTTGGTGTTTGTCATGGGCGGTGCATTGGGTGTGACGGCAATTGGTTACCCTCTGGTCTTGAAACGATCCCACCCGATGTTCGCTGAGGCTTTTCAGCTGCCGACCAAAAAGGATTTGGATGTACGTCTGGTGGGTGGCTCTGCGCTTTTTGGTGTTGGTTGGGCTATGTCAGGCTATTGTCCTGGTCCGGCGATTGCAGCCGTCGGAATTGGTGGTGAAAAGACCTGGATTTTCCTGGCAACCATGATTTTAGGCATGCTGGTGAAACGAGGATTTGATAAGCTTACTCAAAATGGGCAAAAGGCCGCAATACAGGCTTGAATGAGAGGCGAAATGTTTGGTGCGAAGCATAAAATTCTGACTTTATTTGGTTTTGACGTCCATGTGGACGCAAGCTGGATTTTTTTAGCTTTGCTTGTCAGTTGGTCCTTTGCCAAGGGCGTCTTTCCGGCTGAGTTACCTGGACTTACGAGCGCGAATTATTGGCTCATGGGTATTGGTGCAGCGATTGGACTATTCGCCTCGATTATTCTTCATGAACTTTCTCATTCACTGGTCGCCCGCCGCTATGGCATTCAGATGAGGGGGATAACATTGTTTATCTTTGGCGGCGTTGCAGAAATGGAAAATGAACCGCCGTCCGCGCGTTCAGAATTTAATATGGCCATTGCCGGGCCAATCGCCAGTCTGATTATCGGAGGCATTTGTAAGGCTGCAGCGGCTATGACCGCTGCACTGCCGCAGATATCAGTCGTATTCGGGCATTTGGCAATCATCAATATTGCTTTGGCCATATTTAATATGATTCCCGCTTTTCCCCTGGATGGTGGTCGGGCTTTACGGGCCTTTTTATGGGGACGACATAATGATTTGATGCGCGCAACCCGTACCGCTGCCAAGTTGGGACAGTTGTTAGGGCTTGGACTAATAGGTCTGGGCGTGCTTTTCCTTTTGGGCGGCGGAGGCATTGGCGCCTTATGGTGGGGATTGATTGGCCTCTTTGTAAACATGCTTGCCCGGGCGGAATATAGTAGACTCCAAGCAAGGAATGTCTTGGGTGAACTATCCGTCAAAGACCTCATGAGCCATCCGGTTGAAGTGGTTGATGTGCAAACGCCGATCTCTGACTTTCTCGAGCGCCATGTCTATCACAGCTTTCATGATCTCTATCCGGTCGTTGATCAGGGGCGTCTTTGCGGAGCCGTAACCGTGCGGGCCTTAAGCGCGGTACCCAAAGATCAATGGTCCGCAACGCCTGTTGAAACAGTTATGACAAAGGTTGATGCAGCAAATTGGGCGCCGCCTGAAATGAGTGCGGCTGAAGCGCTCAAGCGCTTACAATCAAATGGCGCATCCAGACTTTTGGTGTTGGATCAGGGGAATCTTGTGGGTATTCTTGTTTTAAAGGACCTAATGAAACCACTGTCAATTCATGCTGTAGTGGATGAAGCTTAATATCTTGAATTCAATCGATTGCTAAGCCAATCTATCCTTTATTCAAAATATTCGATATTGAGTGAATTGTGGCGGCACCAGACAATCCGAAAACGATTATGAGCAAAATTAAAATGGACGACATTGCCCGTTTGGCCGGCGTGTCGAAATCCACGGTTTCCAGGGCATTGTCGAACAGCCCATTGGTGAACGAAAAAACCAAGAAAAAGATTCGCGAACTTGCCAATCAGCATCATTATATTTTGGATCAGCGGGCGCGAAATTTTAGACTGCAACAATCTCATACAATCGGTGTTGTATTCCCCATGCGTTATGAACGCGACCAATATATCTCTGACCCGTTTTTCCTTGATTTGCTGGGCCATCTTGCTGATGGGCTGACAGAAAGAGGTTATGACCTTCTCCTCTCCAAGCCGAAGCTGCACGAAGCTAGTTGGCTCGATAATATCGTGGCGGCAAAGCGAACCGATGGTTTGATATTGATCGGGCAGGGCGCGCAGCATGAGATCATCAATGAATTCGCTAAAAATTATAATCCTCTCATTGTCTGGGGCGCTAAAGTTGAAGGGCAGGCATATACGGTTGTCGGGAGCGATAATGTCTCAGGCGCGGTCAAAGCTACAAAACATATGATTGATCAGGGGCGTCGCCGGATCGCGTTTTTAGGCAACAATGAATCGCCCGAAACTTCTGATAGGTATAAAGGGTATCTCAGGGCCCATGAAGAAGCAGGTCTAAAAGCGTTGGACGAGCTGTTTATTGAAACACACATGTCTAGTGAAGAGGCCTGTGAAGCCGTATGCCAGGCTTTGGAATACGGGCTTGAAATTGACGGTTTGATGGCGGCAAGTGATGTCCTTGCTTTGAGCGCGATCCGTGCCTTGAAGCAAAGGGGATTAATAGTGCCTGATGATGTCGCTGTAGCAGGCTATGATGACATTCCTTTCGCTTCATATATAGACCCGCCTTTGACGACCGTCAGGCAGGATACGGAGCGTGCTGCCGAGCTTTTATTAGACCGGTTATTCAAAAAGCTTGAAGGTGAGAAGAGTCCATCTGTAGTGATTGATCCTGAGTTGGTGGTGAGAACTTCCGCCGGATGAGGTGGAAAAATATCAATAGATTGAAATTTTTAAATACATTGAGCCGTAAAGATATTTTGTTGTTTCAAAAAATACATTTTTTTGAATTTGCAACCGGTTGCAAATATCTGCTAAATAGCTTGCGCTTGTGAACTGCGCAGTTGATGAACACTGCGCAGTTCATGCAATTAATCAAAGCTGAGTTCCAAGGGGAAGAAAATGACCGCACCGCCGCACTTTTGTACGCTAGTTCTTTTTGGCGGCAACGGAGATTTGGCAAGTCGTATGCTTTTACCGTCACTTTATCTTTTGGATAGAGACGGATTGCTGGAAGAGGGTGTGCAGATTATCGCTGCCGCGCGGTCAATTGCGTCAACTGATGAGTTTCGTGATCAGGTCTTTGACAAGCTCAATACATTTGTTCCCGCAGACCAATTAGATGAAAATGTTTGGTCGCGCTTTAGACAGCGGCTTAAAAGTGTAAAAGTCGATGCGTCAAATGCAGATGATTTCCAATCGCTCAAAACTGAAATTGGCGATACGCCAGCATGTGACCTGGTTTTCTATTATTCCACATCGCCTAAACTATATGGTGCATTGAGCCAAGGTTTGCGTGCGGCAGGTTTGGTGGATGAAAATAGCCGAGTGGTGATGGAAAAACCCATTGGGACTGATTTGAAATCCTCTGAAGTCATTAATGAAGAGGTCGGCGCTGTTTTTCGGGAAGATCAGATTTACCGTGTGGACCATTATTTGGGCAAAGAGACCGTCCAAAATCTTTTAGCTCTGCGCTTTGCCAATGTGTTGTTTGAACCCTTATGGAATCGCAGTGTGATTGATCATGTTCAAATCACCATAGCAGAGACAGTCGGTGTGGAAGGACGTTGGTCCTATTATGATGATGCGGGTGCGCTGCGCGATATGCTGCAAAATCATATGTTACAGCTTCTCTGTCTCGTTGCGATGGAGCCGCCTTCATCCATGGACAGTGATGCGGTTCGCGATGAAAAAGTAAAGGTCCTTCGAGCGCTTAAGCCTATCACTTCAAAAGATGTTTTAACGGAAACTGTGCGCGGTCAATATACGGCCGGTGCCGTCGATGGGCAGCCTGTTCCCGGATATCAGGAGGAGGGTGACGGCGCATCATCAAATACGGAAACATTTGTGGCTTTGCGCTGTGCCATCGACAATTGGAGGTGGAAGGGCGTTCCATTTTATTTGCGTACGGGCAAAAGACTACCTGCACGCCATACGGAAATTTATATTCAATTTAGAGAATTGCCTCATTCTATCTTCACCGCTGATACCAGTACTGCGTTAAAGTCGAACCGGCTTGTCATTCGTTTGCAACCCGAAGAAGTGATACGCATGATGGTTATGAATAAGGTTCCGGGGCTGACCGGTGATGGCGTGCATCTTCAACAAGTGCCGCTGAACCTGAGTTGGTCTGATACATTCCAGACGCAGCGTCGGCGTATTGCCTATGAGCGACTGATACTAGATGCCATCAAAGGCAATAAGACCTTATTCGTCCGTCGGGATGAAGTGGCTGCGGCCTGGTCCTGGGTGGATGGTATTATCGACGGTTGGAAGGAAACAAATATGGGCGTGCAATCCTATGTCGCAGGAAGCTGGGGACCGACTTCGGCGGTTGCTTTGGCGGAGCGCCACGGACATAGCTGGCACGAATAGTAGCATGACAAAAGAATATCTCGATTTTGAAAACGCAGAAGCTTTAGCGGATAGAGCAGCACAGGATATAGCGTCCGCTCTCCATGAGGCCGTTTCAGCAAAAGGACGTGCAACTTTGGTCGCAGCAGGTGGCAGTACACCGCAGGCGATTTATGAACGATTATCCAAAAAATTCCTGCCTTGGGATAGGATTTTTGTGATTCTGGGTGATGAGCGTTGGGTTGATATGGATCATCCTCTCAGCAATGAGGAGATGGTTAAAAAGCATCTTAAGAAAAATGAGGCCCGCAATGTGAGCATTACTGGCTTAAAGACGCCTCAGGATACGCCTTATGATGCCAAGCCGCAGGTTGAGGCCCGCATCCGCGATATGAAGCCGCCTTTTGACATTGTGATGCTTGGCATGGGTATGGATGGTCATACAGCATCCCTGTTTCCTGGCGACCCCTTTCTACCTTTGTCTTTAGACCCAGAAGGGGAGGCTAATTGCGCAGCCATTCATCCAGATCCAATGCCTGCTGAAGCTCCGGTGCTGCGCATGACAATGACAGTCAAGGCGCTATTGAATACGCACAAAGTGATGTTGTTCGTAAGCGGCGCTGAGAAGCTGAAAGTGCTTAAGGCCGCAGAGGCAGGGGACAATCTCCTTGAGATGCCTGTTCGCGCCATTTTGCAGCAGAAAAAAACTGACCTTTTAATTTATCGCGCCAAATAGGGGATAATACATGCATGAGCGAGTTCGCTCCGTCACTGAACGCATAGCTGAACGCAGCGCATCAACGCGCAAAGCCTATCTTGAAAGGATGGAGCAGGCCCGGAAAGATGGCCCGAACCGCGGACAGTTGTCTTGCGGAAATCTAGCCCATGGCTTTGCAGCTGCGCAGTCGGATAAGCCGAAACTTCAGCGTATGACCGGGGCGAATATCGGGATTGTGACATCCTATAATGACATGCTGTCCGCGCATCAGCCTCTGGGACGTTTTCCTGAAGTTTTGAAACTCGCCGCGCGTGAAGCCGGTGGGACCGCGCAGGTTGCTGGTGGTGTGCCCGCCATGTGTGATGGCGTGACGCAGGGCAGGGCAGGGATGGAATTATCTCTATTCTCTCGCGATGTCATTGCGATGTCGACGGCTGTCTCGCTTAGCCATGACATGTTTGATGCGACGCTTTGCCTGGGCGTTTGTGATAAGATTGTCCCTGGACTTCTTATTGGTGCGCTGAGCTTTGGCCACCTTCCTTGCATTTTTGTGCCCGCCGGGCCAATGCCTTCTGGTATCCCCAATGCGGAAAAGGCGCGTGTGCGGGCGGAATTTGCCCAGGGTAAGATTGGCCGTGAAGAATTATTGGAGGCTGAGTCAAAATCCTACCATTCTCCCGGCACCTGTACATTCTATGGCACAGCTAATTCCAATCAAATGATGATGGAAGTCATGGGTTTGCACTTGCCGGGGGCAGCCTTTGTGCAACCTAATACACCACTGCGTCAGGCGTTGACGGCGGAAGCCGCGCGGCAAGTCCTAAAAATCACAAACCTTGGCGAAGATTATCGACCGATGGCGGAAACCATTGATGAAAAATCGATTGTGAATGCAATTGTCGGTTTGCTGGCAACAGGCGGTTCTACCAATCATACTATTCACTTGATCGCCATTGCTAAGGCCGCAGGCATCCAGATTAACTGGGATGATTTTTCAGAATTATCCGCTGTTGTGCCTTTGCTGACACGCATCTATCCAAACGGTCAAGCTGATGTGAACCATTTCCACGCGGCGGGCGGTATGGCCTTTTTGATTGGCCAATTGCTGGACGCCGGCCTGCTTCATAAAGACATTAAGACCGTAGCTGGACAGGACTTAAGCGATTATGCGCAAGAACCTTATTTGCAGGATGGCAAATTAGCATGGCGCGGTGGCGCGGAAAAAAGCCTGGATGAGGACGTTCTGCGCCCGATTGATAATCCTTTTGAGGCTGACGGCGGCTTGAAACTCCTTTCAGGAAATCTCGGCCGGGCCGTCATTAAAACTTCGGCGGTCAAAGCCGAACATCGGGTTGTCGAAGCACCTGCAATGGTGTTTGAAAGCCAGGACGAATTGGAAGCCGCTTTCAAGGCGGGTGAAATGGACAAAGACTTGGTTGCCGTTATTCGCTTCCAAGGGCCGCGTGCCAATGGCATGCCAGAACTTCATCGCCTAACCCCGAGCTTGGGCGTGTTGCAGTCAAAAGGCTTCAAAGTAGCTTTGGTGACTGATGGGCGTATGTCGGGTGCGTCCGGCAAAGTGCCTGCTGCAATTCATCTAAGCCCGGAAGCTCTGCAGGGCGGTGTCATCGCGAAAATCCAAGATGGAGACATCATCCGTGTTGATGGCCTGAAAGGTCAATTAGAGGTGCTTGTGGATGCAGCAGAACTAACAGCACGCACTCCCAGTACGCCCGATTTAAGTGCGAATGAGACTGGCATGGGGCGGGAGCTGTTCTCTTCTTTCCGCGCGAACGCAACAAGCGCCGAGGAAGGTGCGACCTCTTTTAATAGCGAGGCGTGACATGAAGGGCTTAGTTGCAGATATAGGCGGGACGAATGCGCGTTTCGCCATTGTTGAGGATGTCGATGAGCTTCATCCTCGCCTAAGTCATTGTGAGACTTTGTTGGTCGCAGATAATGCGACGCTAGATCTCGCTATTGAACGTTATCTGGAAAACCAAAAGCTGGAACGTCCGAAAGCAGCGGCATTTGCCGTTGCGTGCCCGGTGGTTGGCGATTTGGTCAAACTCACCAATAATGATTGGCAATTTTCTCAAAACGCAATCAGAACCAAGATGGACTTTGAGAGGTTTCATGTATTCAATGATTTCTCAGCCCAAGCTTTGGCTTTGCCGCATCTTATGGACGATCAACTTCGACATGTCCAAAATCTATCGGACGGCGATCCCGCCAGTAATGTTTTAGCGGTACTCGGGCCGGGTACAGGCCTTGGTGTCGCCGGGTTACTGCTTGATGATAGGCATCATCAAGCTCTCGCTTCAGAGGGCGGTCATATGAGCTTTGCCCCGCTCAATGATTTAGAATTTGAAATCGCACGCATTCTTGGCCAACGCTACGGACGTATATCCTATGAACGTTTGCTCTGCGGGCAGGGCATTCGTAATCTTTATGAGGCTTTGACTGACTTGCGGGATGTAAAATGTGAGTCTTATGCGCCGTCTGAAATTACAGCAAATGCTGTTGATGGCAGTGATGAGAATTGCACGGAAACTTTATCCTTGTTTTGTGCCATTTTAGGTGGTTTTGCAGGGGATATCGCGCTGATGCTGCGTGCCCGTCATATTTATATCGGTGGTGGCATCGTGCCGCGCTTCGTAGAGTTTTTTAAAGACAGCGATTTCCTCACGCGTTTTGAAGCCAAAGGCCGATTTAAGAGCCTTATGCATAATACGCCTGTAAGCGTGATAACTGAAAAACACCCGGGCCTTATAGGCGCGGCGGCAAGTCTAAACAAGGAGATGAAATAATGGATGCATTAAGTCAAGCTTTAGCAAAGGCACCCGTTATTCCCGTCATCACCATTACAGATTTAGATCAGGCCTTGCCCTTGGCGGGGGCTTTGCTTGAAGGTGGCTTGAAAGTTTTAGAAATCACCTTGCGCACGGATGTGGCCCTTGAGGCCATCCGCCTGATTTCGCAGACTTACCCTGACGTGCTGGTCGCAGCGGGTACAGTATTAACACCGCAGGATTTTGATGACGCTGTAGAAGCAGGGGCAAAATTGGTTATCAGCCCGGGTGCGACACCTGAATTGCTTGCAGCAGCGACAACATCACAAATTCCGTTTATGCCGGGCGTTGCAACGGCATCAGAAGCCATGATTGCTGCCAGCTTTGGCTTCAGTCGCTTAAAATTTTTCCCGGCAGAAGCGTCGGGGGGTGTTGCGGCGTTAAAAGGTTTCGCAGGCCCGCTTGCAAATCTACATTTCTGTCCAACGGGGGGCGTCAGCAAAGCCAATATGAAGGCTTATCTTGGCCTGCCCAATGTGATGGCCGTTGGTGGAAGTTGGATGGTGCCGACTGACTTGATTGAACAGGGCCGGTTCGAGGACATTACCGCACTGGCCAAAGATGCTTTGGCAGGGGCTACGGCATGAGTGAAAAGCAGTTATTGGCTTGGACGGCTGAACGTTGGAGCAGCGCAAAAAAGGCGGCGACCTATAACCCGCTGAATAATCCCATGTTGGAAACCGCGCTTTCGCTCAATGATGAATTGGACGCGAAGCAGTTTAATGCCGAGGAAGTAGAAGCTGCCGTTCAAAACCTCACCATTCGCGCCTTGCAGCGCCGTGTTGAGCGCTCTCGTGCTTATTTAGGGCCGATGGACAAACAGGCTCTTGGAGGTGAAATTGACGCGCTCGTTGATAATCTTCTTTATGAAGATGGAAAAGAACGGAGCTTTCCTCAGTTTTCAGCTTTGTTGGAGCGGGAAGCACTAGGCCTTGTCATTACAGCCCATCCCACATTTTCAATGACGCCGGAGATCATGGATGACCTGGTTTCTGGTATTGAAAATGGAGGTCAGGCGGAATTTGAAACGCTGCTTAAAAACAAAGACCTACGGCCCAATCTTGAAATTACTCTTCAAGATGAGCGGGAAATGGCTGGTCGCGCGTTGGCAAATGCACAGCTTGCTCTGTGTGAAATCTATGATGCTGTCTTACGGCGTGCGGAAAAAATTCATGGTAGCCGTGTTTGGCGTTTGCGCCCGAAGCTTGCAACGGTTGCCAGTTGGGTTGGCTATGATTTGGATGGCCGTTCAGATATCGATTGGGCGACAAGTCTACGTTTCCGCTATCTTTCAGCAGCAGAACAAGCGGCCCTATACCGGGATGAATGGGCGAAAGTACTGAAGGGTTGGGACTCTGACAAAGCACGTGACGTTGGCGATGCCCTTAAAGAATTAAGCGAGATTTACGGCAAAATTTCCGCTGTTGTGCCTGAAAATGCAAGTGATTTGGACCAGGTTCGTCACTTATCGCAATTAAGTGTGGAATATAATCCGCGACGGAAAGAGTTGATAAGCCTTGTTGATCGGCTGCTGTCAGAACTTGCTAAATCGAGCGAGGGAAGCTCCCGTTCATCCGCAATTACATTATTTGCCGCGCGCTTCCGGACCAATGGTTTTGGCCTAAATCATGTGCATTTCAGATTGAATGCCGCGCAGCTTCACAATGCGGTGCGTCCTGCGGTAGCGATGGAATCCGCACCTGACGCCGCCTCTAATCGCCGGCGTTATCTTGGTGCCCTGGCTCAATTGTTGGATAATGTAGAGCCGACACAGATTAATTATGGGTCGCTCATGAAGGAGCGGACGACAGCCAGACGGCTGTTCATGCTTTTGGCTCAAATCATTAAATTCATTGATGATAAAGCCCCAATTCGCTTGTTGATTGCTGAATCAGATACGCCTTTCACGGTTTTAACAGCGCTCTATTATGCACGGCTTTTCGGCATTGAAGATAAAGTCGAAATCTGCCCGCTATTTGAAACTGATGCGGGGCTAGAGCGCGGTGCGCGCGTTATTGCTGAACTCCTGGAAGACCCGCATTACAGCGCTTATGTGCGTGCCCAAGGGCGTCTGTGTGTGCAAGCTGGATATTCGGATGCCGGGCGTTACATGGGGCAGATTGCAGCGGGTTTGGCGATTGAGCGATTCCGGGTGAAACTTGCACAGCTTTGGCCAAAATATGATTTAGGCCAGGTTGAACTGGTGATTTTTGACACCCATGGTGAGTCCGTGGGTCGTGGCGCTCACCCCGAAGGGATTGCCGAGCGCTTGTCTTATGTCCAAAGCGACTATGCTCGCGCCATATTTAAAGAAAATAGTGTGTGTTATAAGCAGGAAATCAGCCTGCAGGGCGGTGATGGTTATGTCTGGCTTTGGACTAAAGAACTGGCGCAAGCTACTTTGTGCCGTATGCTTAGCCGCGCTGTGTGTGGCAGCGGGGAGAAGGAGAGTGTTGATCCCTTTTATGTCGATACAGACTATTCGCTTGATTTCTTTCTAACTATAAAAGAATTCCAGAACCGCACGGTGAATGACCCGGATTATTTACCGATGTTAACGGGCTTTGGCGTTAATCTGCTTTATCCAAGCGGTTCCCGCATGACCCTGCGACAGCGGGAAAGCGGCGCTGTTACGCGTGCGACGCATGTGGGTCAAATTCGCGCTATCCCCCATAATGCGATTCTACAGCAAATGGGCTTTATGGCGAACAGCCTGGGCGGTATGGGAACAGCCATTGCCAAAGACCGGGAGCGTTACACAGAAATCCGTGATGCTTCTCAACGGCTTCAAAAACTTCGCTCAATGGTCCGCCATGCGGCCCAGTTTTCTGAACTCAAGGTTTTTGAAAGCTATTTGAGCCTCTTCGACCCTGAAACCTGGCTTCATTATGCGGCTGGGGAGCGTTCCCATAAAAGACAGGAACGCATGCAAAGGGTTTCGGAGCATCTAGAGCGTATGTCTGTCGATGTAGACCATGGTCATGTCATTCGTGCCTTTTGGAAAGACTATAATGACTTGATGGGCGCACTTGAATGGCAGGTGCCGACGATGTTTGATGATGGACATGAAGATTTAGTTCTTATCCATGTGCTACGTCTCGCGCTTATTCAGCGGCTGTTTCTGTTAGCTGCTCGTGTGCCGCGTTTCTCATCAAGGCCTAATTTGACGATTGAAGAGGTGATTGAACAACTTCTCCGGCTAAATGTCGCCGGTGCTTTGGAAATATTGCGGGAAGTCTTCCCGATTGAACCTGAAAGCGAATTCAATGGCGAATTCGGCGAACCGGCGACATTTCACGGCGATGCGGCACGGGGCTATAGCTTTGAAAATAAAGTCGTTTTTGATCAGATTGAGCAACTTTATGACCTCATTCGCCGTTTAGGTGTTGCGACCCTGCATTATATTGGCGCTTACGGTTAAAGGAGCAGATGATGCCACTTTGGGGCGCAATTGAAGGTGGGGGAACAAAATTCAATCTGGCAGTGGGAACATCGCCCCACGACATCCAGAATGAATTGCGTATTCCAACGACTTCGCCAGAAGAAACTTTGGGCCGTGCTGTTGCTTTCTTCAAAGAACATGGGCCAATTGACGGTCTGGGTTTGGGGTGTTTTGGTCCGCTTGATATTCATGCTGGTACCATCGTAAATACGCCAAAACCTGGTTGGCAGGGTTTTCCTGTTGTTGAGTATCTTAAATCCGCATTGGGTGTTTCAATTGCCTTTGATACGGATGTGAATGCAGCAGCCTTAGCTGAAGGCCGTTGGGGCGCAGCACAAGGTTTAGCGCATCATGTTTATGTCACGATTGGGACAGGCATT
>JASFRS010000038.1:0-17002 GCA_050114795.1 Sphingomonadales bacterium | reverse complement strand
TTTTTATATTATCGTTTGCCTCTCTATGATCCGCAGGTCACCTTGTGCCTTCAATTTGTTTTCAGTGCATTACTGCAAGTTTGGGAAAAACAAGTGTTGAGAGACAAATCAGTGAGCTGGCACCATTGGAAATGGTTTATTGAACTGGTGAGGTGCACTCATCATTCCTAAATAAAACTGGAAAAGAAAAAGGGCACCGAAGTGCCCTTGATATCGTTATTTGGTCTGTCTTTAGAATTTATAACTGAATCCAGCGCGGAAGCCGTGGCTTGTCAGTGCATCACCGAATTCGCCATCATATGTGGCATAGATTGAAAATGTTTCAGTCAAATAAGCCAGGAAGCCAGCGGATGCGGCCAATCTGCTGCGTTCTAAGTCAGCACCAGGGACAGTGAAATAGTCGCCGCCACTTAGGAAGCGCTGGGTGACGGAATTATCATCATCAACCAGGTCATAGCGCCATGCAGCACTGATATGCGGGATTAGGCTACCACCGAAGAGGCCACCTGAAATGCGTGTGCCTAAGTCCAGATATGCGAAGTGGGTTGTGCCGCCTAAGACTTCAAGATTGGCGGCATTTGCACCACGTTCTTCAAAAGTTTGACGATCCGCAGCGATATAGGCAATCCCTGCATATGGCTCAACAAACCAAGTGTCGTTGGAGAGAATTTCATAACCAATCCGACTATGAGCGGTGAAGACTTCGGTATCATAGTGGCCATAAGCCCTAAGGCCCAGTGGTGCGATGAAACGCGATGATTCCAAATCGCTGGCGTGATAGGCGAGGGCACCGTTCAAATTCAAACGCCCGTAATCAGCAATGCCATATAATCCGAAGAAAATATTGTCGCCATTACTTTCGGCAATGATGCTGCTAAAGTCCTGATCCAAGTTCTGATAGCCAACGAAGGCACCAATTGTGACTTCATCCGTCAGGCCATAACCGAACCCTGCCATGACGCCGTGGGATTCAATATTGTAATCCGATGTGTCTGTTGCAAGCTCGCCATGATAGCGCGCAAAATCATCAAGTGACGTAACCCACAGGTCCAAGCGTCCATTTTCAACGCCGCGCCGGTCAACCAATTGCCCGTTTAATGAATCAATCACTGTTAAAGCGGAAGTCGTGTTGATCGCAGGGGTCGTTGTGTAAACCTCACCATCACCAATCTGCGTGATAACTTCTACAAATAGGCTGTTGCCTTCAACAAATACAAGCGCGCGCCCAATTCCGCCCGTATCAATAGTTGAGAAATTGTCGGTTACGCCACCTTGAGTGCGGACAACTTCATAACGGACGCTTCCCGTGTCGGATACGATCTGCCCATCAGGTACAAGAACCAAGGCGCCATTTTGGAAGACGGCGCTGCCGCCTACGAGGCTGAGGTCCGCATCCGTTGAATTGAGATCGATAAAAAAGACGGATGTGTCATTTAACGTCAAATTGCCGTCAATCGTGGTTTGACCTAAGCCAGACCCGGCACTATATCCGCCAGCCACAGTCGCATCGCCACCAATTTGACCATCGCCAATCAATAATGCAGACGCGTCAATAAAGACATTGGAATTAAAGACACCGTCAACTTGGAATAGGCCTGCATGAATGAATGAACTGCCTACATCTGCGGTTGTGCCCGCATTGATGAACAATGCTCCATTTCCAAATTTCTCTAATCTTTCCAAATTATTGAAAGGATCAAAATTGGCCCGGTCAATGGTTCTGCTGTTGCCATCGGGAACATCAAAGATCAAGGTGTCATTACCATCACCAAAATCAACTGTGCCGTTATATTGCGCGCTCGCAGCCAAGACCAATTCGTCATCCCCAGCGCCTAGCTGAGCATCGCCGGTGATCGTACCTGCATTGTTGATGCTGTCATTCCCTGAGCCACCGGAAATTGCGAGACCGGTTGCATTAATGGAGCCAAAATTGGTAACGGTATTCGTGCCATTCGCTAAGGCAATGGCTGTGCCGTCAGTCCCTGTTGCTGACAGGCTACCTTCGTTAGCAACTGTAATGCTGTCCCCTAAAGCACTCACCACCGTCCCACCGGCATTAGTGTTGCTCAGGCTTGATGTTGCATCGACTGTTAAACTGCCGCCTGCATCGACGGTTGTTGTAACATTTGTGCCTTGCGCATTTTGTAATGTGAGATTTGAATTGGCTCCAACCACAATATTGTTAAAACCAACAGCGGAATTAAAGGCTAGGGTCAAGTCGCCACCGGCGCTGTGATCCGCTGTTTCAACATTAGTGAAAGCGGACCCGTCCACATTTTGTGCGGCGTCAGATGCGGTAACTGTGAAAACTACGGTATCAGACCCTGATCCACCATCAACGGCACCATTGGCCGAACCGCTCCTATATTCGAAGCTATCATCTCCAGCACCTAAATCGATATCGCCGTTGATCGTACCGGAATTGCTAATGGTATCTGTCCCGCCCCCTAAAATAACATTTCCTGATAAGGTGCCGTTATTCACAATGCTTTCGTTGCTATCACCAGCGCGGACGGCATTGACAGTAGCTGTGATTGTGCCGTCATTTGTTAGTGCGTTATCGCCAGTCGTGGCCGTATAAACAACGCCTTCACCAGTCGTTGAGGTCGCTGAAATTGCCCCGTTGGCACCATTTGTGGTTTGAGAGCCACTTGTAAGGTCACCGATGCGGATGCCAAATCCGTTTGCCCCTGTGACCTCAATTAAACCATCATTTTGGATGGTGGATGTGTTGCCGCTTGTGACACTGATGCCATGGGCGTCATCACCGGCAACTAATATTTCGCCAGTGGTGGAATTTATTGTATTGGCCTGGTCAAAACCCTGGTTAAGGATACCATTGGCTTCCGAGCCAATCACATCGATTGCGCCATCATTTGTAATGGTTGTTGTTAGGCTCGCAGTTCCGAAATTTCCAATTCCGTTTGCGCGCGCCCCGCTGGTTATGATTTCCCCGGTCTCTTCATTCGTAACGGTGCTGTTTACGCTCGATTGAAGAGCAATCCCACTTCCGTCATCGCCTTGAGTGTTAATGAGGCCCGCGTTTTCAATACTCGAAATGGCTGAAAGGCCCGTAATGCCCGACGCGGCAACCCCAGTGGTTGTTATGGTGCCGGTTTCTCCATTTCGAATTGTTCCACTGGTTAAATTAGCTGTGACAATACCTGATCCAATGACACCATCTGTGGTGATGGTGCCATCATTTATAATCGTAAGATTAGATGTGTTTGATGCTTGAATTCCATTCCTGCTTAAGCCGCTTACTGAAATCGACCCGCCTTGTTGATTATGAACAACAGCGCCCGTCCCGCCGTTAACAAAAACGCCATTTCCGTCTGTTGTGGAAATTGTTCCTGCATTGGAAACATTCGTATCTGTGGTGTCAAAAAGGAGGATGGCATCAACCGCAGGACCATTTGTTTCAATTGTGGCACCCGCTTCATTTGTAATATCCAAACTGGAGTTGGAGGCTAAAACCCCGGTTGCCCCTGCGGAAATAGTGATTGTGCCACTGTTTTTGAAAGCGCCGCTTTGCACGTTTCTCAAGTTTACGCTGCTACCACCGCTTGTTTGGATTGTACCGGAATTTGTGATGTCCACATTTTCGATATCTCGGGTTCCAATGCCAAGACTGCCGGCACCAGCGTGGGAAATCGTGCCTGAATTAACAATTGTGATTGTTGCCGACAGCCCGTTCGTATCTTGTGCGATAATGCCACCTGAGGGGAAATTCCCCATATTATCGTTATCACCTGTGGAGGTGAGTGTATCTCCCGCCCGGACAACAATCGTTCCGTTAAAGCCTTCGGCAAGGATATTAGGGGAGTTGACACCGGAAGTATTGCTGTCCCCCGCAGTGGTGAAGTCAGGGTCTCCATTGTTCAGTGTGATATCTGGTGTATTATCCTGCGCCCACCCAGCAGACGACAATGTGAGAACTGAACAACTGGTTAATAACGTTAGTTTTGCAGCTTGGCGCAATAGGCCAAGTGCCGGAACATTGCTGTAAATGGCGCGCATCACATTTCTCAATATTTATAAAGTACCCTAGTCTATGATTCTAAAGCCTATTTACTGTATGTGCAATAACCTTTAGTTAATTGATGATTAACCATAAATATTCGATCAGTGGCTCTATAGTTAAAGAGGGTGCTAAAGCCCCCCCCTCTTTTTTCATTTCCAGCCTAGAATTTATAGCTAAAGCCGGCTCTGAACCCATGGCTTGTATAAGCATTGCCAAACTCTCCATCATATGTCGCATATATAGAGAAGGTTTCGGAGAGATAAGCTAGCAGGCCTGCGGCAATCGCAAGGCGGTTGCGTTCCAGATCTGCGCCGGGGATTGTGGTGTAAGGGCCACCGGTTAAGAAGCGTTGTGTAACGGAATTATCTTCATCAACAAGATCATAACGCCAGGCGGCTGAAACGTGTGTAATAAGCGATCCGCCGAATAACCCGCCAGATACTCTAGTACCCAAATCAAGATAGGCGAAGTTGATTGTATCGCCGCGAATTTCCAAATTGGCATTATTCGCCCCAGTTTCACGGAAACCCTGGCGTTGGACTGCGATATAAGCCAAGCCTGCATAAGGCTCAAACAGCCAATTTGGGTCAGCTAGAAGATCATAACCGACACGGCCGTGCGCTGTGAAAGCCTCAGTGTCATAGGCACCTCTTGCGGTTTGGCCAATTTGAGGAATAGTCCGCAGGGTAATGAGGTCAGAGGTGTGGTAGGCTAAAGCACCATTTAAATTCCATTGGCCATAGCGGCCAATACCATAGATGCCAAAGAAGATATTATCACCATCGGTCACAACTGGAATTGTATCAAAATCCTGATCTAAATTCTGGTAGCCGGTGAAGACACCAATTGTTAGATTATCGTTCACGCCATAGCCAAAGCCTGCCATTAAGCCATGGGCTTGAATGTGATAGTCAGAGGTGCTTGTGAGTACTTCGCCATGGTAACGTGCGAAATCATTTAATGACGTTGCCCATAATTCAATTCGGCCATCTTCTACGCCGCGGCGGTCAACCAATTGGCCATTCAGCCCATCAATCACTGTAAGCGCTGCGTTGGTACCCAAGCTTGGGATTGTCGTATAAGCTTCGCCATCACCGACCTGATTAATAATGTCGATGAACAGACTGTTGCCTTCAATCCTGACGACGGCCCGGCCAAATGTTGCAGGATCAATAGATGTGATGTTTTCAGTCACACCGCCTTGTGTCCGAATAACCTCATGGCTGAACATAATTTCATCGGTAGCAACATTGTTGCCATTGGGAATGATGACGAGTGCACCATCAACGTTGGCTGTGCCACCGACGAAAGTTATGTCAGCCTCATCAACATTTAAATCTACGAAGAATGTGGACCCGGAATTTAAATCAAGGTTGCCACCGACTGTGAATTCACCAAGGCCTGAGCCTGCACTATAAGCGCCGTCAATGACTGCATTTCCGCCGATTTCACCGTTGCCGAGTAATGTGGCGGTTGGTTCGATAAAGATATTTGTATTGAAGATACCGTCGACTTGAATAAGGCCTGCGCGGATATAGGACTCTGCAACAACCGCGTTGGTTGTCACAAAGAGTGAGCCACCGCCTGCTTTCTCAAAAACCTCAAGATTCACAAATGGATCAAAAGTGACGCCATCTACCGTTCGTTCTTCGCCTGATGCGATCTCGTAATTGAGCGTATCTCGCCCATCTCCAAAATCTATTGTGCCGTTATAAACAGCGCTGGCTGTCAAGATTAGCGTGTCGTCGCCACTGCCCAGGTTGGAATTACCATTAATTGTACCAGTATTCCTAATTGTGTCAGCACCTGTGCCACCTGAAATAGCTAGGCCAGTTCCGGAAATGCTCCCGTTGTTTTCTACAGAATTTACACCACCTGCTAAAGCGATAGCCGTACCGTTCATGCCTGTTGCAGCAATATTGCCGTCATTCAGGATGGTGACATTGTCACCCAGGGCGGCGACTGTTGTGCCATTATCTGCTGTGTTTGCGAAATCTGATGTTGCATCCAAGGCGAGGGTGCCGTCCTGGTCTACAGTGGTTGTGACGTTGGCGGCGTTGCCATTTTGCACGTTCAAAGTGCTGCTTGCCCCGACCACCACATTTGAGAAGCCGACATCATTTGTGAATGCCAGGGTAAGTTCGCCCCCGGCACTGTGGTCTGCAGTTTCGATGTTGGTAAAGCTATCACCGTTCAAAGTTTGAGACGCATCAGCCGTGGTAATCACAAATCTGATTGTGTCCGCACCATCCTCACCGTTGACCGCATCATTGGATGATCCCGCATAAAGCGTAAATTCGTCATCCCCCGCGCCGAGATTGGTCGCACCGTTGATGCTGCCACGGTTAGAAATATTGTCATTACCGGCCCCGGTTGTGATACCGCCTGAAACATTTGAGGATGATGCTAGATCAATGGTGTTTTGGCCATCACCTAACTGAATGCCATTACTTACAACGCCGGCATTTGTCACATTGTCATCGCCGCTATTGGCTGTAACCGAACCGTTTACCTGGGAGTTCGCAAAAAGCAATATTGTGTTTGTTCCGGCCCCCGCAGTTAAATCGCCGTTTATGGTCCCTGCGTTATCGATATTGTCATCTCCTGTGCCAGCAATGACGTCGCCAGTAACAGAGGATCCGTTTTGTAGGTTAATTTGGTTGTTGCCGTCTCCGGCATTGATATTTACGCCGACACGTCCGGCATTGGTGATTGTGTCTTCGCCTGCGCCGGTTATGACGGAGCCATCAATTTGAGATGTTGATCCAAAATTAGCGACATTTGAGCCTCCGCCAAGGGAGGCGTTGCCCGTTATGCGGCCATCGCTGTTGATGTTGTCATTACTAGCAAGGCTGATTGCACTGCCATCAAGAGTACCATTTTGGCGAATGATGAATGCATTTTGTCCGTCAGCTAAATCGACATTCCCATTGTGCCTGCCGCTTATATCCGCGGTATCATTACCTGCGCCACCGGTGGTTACCCCATTGGCTGTACCGCCGGCTAGGATGATGAGTGTGTCATTTCCATCACCAAGTCTGATATCACCTGTTGAGGTGCCAGAATTCACGACCATGTCATCGGCGGCACCTAAATCAATTGTGCCGGTAATAGTGCCAGATGAAGATATGATTTCTGTGCCTGTGCCGCCCTGTATAGCAGCAGCGGCACCAGAAATCGCACCATCATTCATAATTGTGTTGGTTGCGCCTGCTTGGCTGTTGATGGCAATGGCTATGCCTCCGGCGGCATTGGCTTCAATTGTACTGCTAGCCATGTTTGCGACCGTGTTGCCGTCGCTGCTTAAGGCGACGCCACGACTGTCCGTGCCTTGAGCGCTGATTGTTCCTGAGTTGATAATACGGATGGCAATTGTTGCGCTTTGCGCTTCGATTGCGTGGCTTGTTGTCCCGCTCGTTTGCAGAGCACCGTTATTAACAATGTCAAAGCCGGAGGTTACATCGGATGTAAGCTGCACCCCATGAGATGCGGTGCCCGCGGTTTGGATGACGCCATCATTTGTAACCACTGATGCATTCGCTTGAACAGCGATGCCATGGGCATCGTCTCCGGTGGTGGAAATTACCCCGGCTGCTTCATTTGTTAGACTTCCTGTCGAAGATAAACCAAAGCGAACGGCATCCGTTCCAACGCCATTTCCTGTAATATCGCCATTATTTGTGAAAGTCGTATTTGTACTGTTGACGATTTGTACCGCTGCGGTTGCGTTATCAACCTCAATACCATTGTAATTTGGGGCAGAGCCGCGGTTTAAATCGATATTGGCATTGGAACTGGTGTTCACGCTTAGCCCGGCTTGGCCTGTCTGGCTGATATTCCCAGAGCTGGTAATGGCTGTGTTTGTGCCGCTAGATGATTGAATACCGCCATTTGTAATGGAGGCTCCGTCGGCATTTATAATTGTGCCTTCAAGCCCTTGGGTGCTTATTCCGCCATTCACAATTGTGCCGCCATTCACAATTGTTCCTGTTCGGGTCGAATTTGCCGCTCCCCCAAAGGAAATGCCTCCATCAACCGTGCCGGAATTGTTGACCATGATGGTGTCGATATTGTTGCCGATAATGCCACGATTATCAGCACTGCCTTGAATGGTACCTTCGTTGATAATGGTCAGGTTTTGCACATTATCTGCTTGGACGGCCTGTGAATCAACACCGTCTGCACGGATGGTTCCCCGATTGACCAAGGTGCGATTTGTTCCGCCTTGACTGAGGTTGATCGCATGCCCTGCCTGACCTGAGGTTGAAATAGACCCGGTGGCTTCATTTGTGATTGTTACATTTTCAACGAAGCTATTACCGCCCAACACCCCGGAGGCACCGAGACCGCCAGCCCTAAGGGCGCCTGCATTAGTAATAGTCGCATTTGTCGTGCCGTTTCCGACTATTTCAATAGCGTTGCCATCAGCATCAATAGATGTAAGTTCATGGTTGTTGATGGAAATATTTTCTGCGCGGGCGGCGGAGATGCCAATGGCGCCGGCGCCTGAAGCACTGATATCTATCCCATTCTCAACAGTTACATTTGCGCTGTCGTCGACCCGGATGCCATGGCCTCCAGAACCTTCCACAAAAATGCCCGGCTCACCAAAGCCAATCCCTGGCGTGTTATCAATGAGCGCGCCGTCATGGTTGTTAACATGGATGGCGTCTGAATTGCTACCCGACACACGAATGATGAAGTCATTCCTTATGGTGCCATCCGAACCGTTTTCAACGAAAATGCCATGGGAGGAATTACCGGAAGTCTCAATATGGCCGGAAAAGGTATTTGAGACGCTGCCTTGAAGGTTTTCAGCACGAATGCCATGGGCATTGTCGCCATTTGTGGTTATGCGGCTTTGATTATCAACTGTCTTTGTTCCAATAACGCGGATGCCGTGAGAGGCAGTGCCGTTGGTCGTTATGCCTGAGCCGGCACTATAATTCTCTACAACGGTCGCAGCGGACTCATCAGCAAAAATACCGTGAGAGCTGTTCCCCGTTGTTGTGATATTTCCTTCACTTGTAATGCGCGTAACATTGGAATTTGTTGCGCGTATCCCGTCTGCATTGTCACCACCGGTGGTGATATTGCCGCCTATGCCATTGTCGATGGTGCCGGACACACTGATAAATGCATTGATACCGTGGCCGCCGTCGCCCGTGGTTGTAATGCGGCTGGTGTTTGTAACTGTCGTGTTGTTGGTGTTAATGAGAGAAATACCCTCAGCATTGGTGCCACTGGTATATATGCCATCATTAATTCCCGTCCCGGAATTGGTGACATTTGTTGTAACAAGGGAAGTATTAACGGCGATACCATCGCCGCCATTGGTTGTAATCCTGCCGGTGTTCTGAACATCAATATCATTCGAGAGGAAGGTTTGAATGCCTTCTGCGTTTACAGTATTGGCAGTGATTGTAGCGGTATTGCTAATTGTTCCGGAAAACTCATCCGCCCTAATTGCATCTCGACCGCTGCCGGAGCTGCTCACATCAGCGTTATTGGTAATCGTGCCGCTAATACTATTTGCGACACCGTCAACATTGATGGCGTTGCCTGCTGCGGATATTTGTCCATTGTTTATGAGAGTGACATTATCCACTCTTTGAAATTGGATGCCCTGGCCAGCCGCATTGATTGACGCATCATTTGTTACGCTGACGTTGTCAAAAACTGTTGGGGCGGTTGGAGACCCGACGTCTATAAACCCAGTGCTTGCGTCTGTGCTGGTACCGGACCCGGAAACATTTGCTTGAATATTATGCGCATCAATTGTGACCGGGGTTACAGCCGATCCTGAAACTATTAAGTCACAACTTAGTCCATCTGTCGTTATGACATAAGTCCCATCGATGCCCTGTGTACAATCCTGTGCATGAGCCTCAGGCGTCAAAGGTGCGACGAACGCTATGGATGCTGTTGTTAGCAGCGCTGCTTTAATGGACCCATTTTTCTTAAAATTCGGGATATTATTAGTATCTAAACGGTTATGACGCGTCGAAGTGAGGGCTTCGTACAACATATTCTACACTCATTTGTTGATTACATGCCTTGTTCAGGCAGTGGTATTTGGCACCTAGTTATATGGTTCTGTGGCCTATAAGCAGTCTAGATTGTAGATACACTTGTTCGTACAGCTTTACCTATAAGTGTATTTTCACCGCAAAATATCTAAGAATACCCAGCCCAGAGCATTATATTGTGTATGCAATGTTTATTAAAGTATTTAGTTAACAATGTATTAAGCGGGGACGTTGGGTTGTTCCGCCTTCGTCATAATGGCAGTGTTAAGCGCTTTTATTGCGCCAAAAGAGCAGCTTGAAAGGGCGCTTTCCGTTTTTGTTTTTGAGCAAGCGGATAGGTCAGTCAGAGGCTATCAGGATAGAATCGCTCAACATTATCGATAATGTTGAGCGAGATACTCGTATTATCCCTTTCGTTTCAATGCATAGAAAAATATTCGCGCATTGAGCCTTGTTCGATGAGCAAGTCTATGATTAGTATCTCCGTGCTCATGAAATAATAAGAAAGTAAGAAAGGGTAATAAAGGCATGGGGCATCTGGATTGGGCGGTTGTTGCCGCCTATTTTTTTATAATCTTTGGGGTCGCTATTTATGTCACCTGGTCAGATAAACAGCGCGGCACAACGCAGGACTACTTCTTAGCCGGTAAAAATGTTGGTTGGTTTGTTGTTGGTGCATCACTCTTTGCTTCCAACATCGGGTCAGAGCATTTGGTCGGGCTTGCCGGTTCAGGTGCGTCCGGCGGTGTGGCCGTGGCGCAGTTTGAAATTCTTGCGGGTTTCATGCTTCTAATTTTGGGTTGGGTCTTTGTGCCATTCTACCTAGCCAGCGGCGTGTTCACCATGCCGGAATTCCTTGAGCGCCGTTATTCGTCGGGTCCGCGGACTTATTTAGCTGTGATTTCCATCGTTGGTTACGTCCTGACAAAAATCTCTGTAACCATTGCCGCTGGTGGCATCGTCTTTGAAACCCTTATGGGGATTAATTTCTGGACCGGTGCCCTTATTGTCGTCGTGGCGACCGGTATTTACACCGCATTCGGTGGTCTGCGTGCAGTGCTTTATACAGATTTGGTGCAGATGTTCATCCTGCTGGGTGGGGCTGTTACTGTAACGATCATTGGCCTCGATGCGGTCGGCGGTTGGAGTGCATTGCAGGCCAAGGCCGGACCGGAGTATTTCAGTGTTTGGAAATCTATAAATCACCCGGATTTTCCATGGACGGGGATTCTATTTGGCGCTCCTATTTTGGGCGTTTGGTATTGGTGTACCGATCAGTTCATCGTACAGCGGGTTTTGTCCGCTGAAAATGGCGCGGCAGCACGTAAGGGGACTATATTGGCAGGTTTCCTCAAGCAAACGCCTCTGTTTATCTTCGTAATTCCTGGCGTTATTGCTTATGTGCTTTCACAATCCGGGCAGCTAACATTAGACCAGCCGGATCAGGCTCTTGCAGCGCTTATCGGGACTTTATTGCCCGAGGGTTTGCGTGGGTTGGTGGCTGCGGGTCTTTTAGCGGCGTTGATGAGTAGTTTGTCTTCTGTCTTTAATAGCTGTTCCACCATCTTCACCATGGATATCTATCGCCGCTTGAAACCCAATGCGAGTGAGCGGCAACTCGTTGTCACAGGGCAGATTGCTGTGATTGTCCTAATTGGTTTTGGCTTGGCTTGGATACCTCTTATGAAGAATATCTCAGGTCAGCTCTTTACTTATTTACAATCGGTGCAGGCCTATATTTCACCGCCTATCGCTGCGGTATTTCTGATTGGTGTGTTGTGGCCAAGGGCAAATGCTAAAGGAGCGGTGGCCAGCCTGAGTGTGGGCTTTCCGCTCGGCATGGGTAGATTGGTTCTGGAGATGAACAAAGAGAGTTTAAGTGGGTCTTTATTAGCTATGGCGGAAATAAACTTCCTCCATGTGGCGCTTATTCTTTTCCTCATTTGTTCTTTCACATTGGTTATCGTTAGTTTGATGACCGCAAAGCCATCCAAAGAACATTTGGAGGATTTGACTTGGAGTCATCTCAAGCCGGATCGTCGCGACCCATCATTGGCGCAAAGCCGTACGCGTGATCTCTTACTGACGGTCGTGTTGGTGGCTCTTATCGGCATTGTCTGGATAACATTCTCATAAAAAAATGCGCCCCGAGAGGGGCGCATTTCATTTCTTGGTATTGCCTTAAATTAATAAGTCAATCGGATGCCGCCATAATAGAAACGACCGATATTGTCGAAAATGGCAGATCCTGTTCCCGCACCACTCAATCCAAGTGGTGGGAATTTCTGAGCCACATTGTTGATACCCGCGAACAATTGGATGTTCTCGGACAACATGTAACGACCTTGAATGTCATGGAACATTGTTGAGCTCGTCTTGAAGGGGTCTTGAATATCCGGGTCAGCGGCAAGCTCGTCAATTTCAACCAGCAATTGGCTGGAGAGATAGCGCAGCTCGTAATTGAGCGTGAAGTCGCCCCAGTTCCAGGTTGTGTTGAAATTTACCACCCATTTCGGATCGCCCAATTCACCTAGTTCCTCATCAACGAAATCAGGCTGAGCTTGGAAGGGTAGATTGTCGAGCTTCAGCAAGCGAGTGCCGATAACGCGTGTGTCGAGCGTTCCGGCGTCTCCAAGGCCGATGTCCTCAAGGTCAAATGTGTAATTGACCTCAAAGTCGAGACCTCGTGCTTTCAAGCCAGCGAAGTTTTGGTTGGTGATGACGAAGGTGGTCACCTGGAATGTCGTTGGATCCCGCGTAATGAGCGGACAGAACTCATTATCAATGGATGCACCATCAACGCAGTTTGACAACACGTCATCCAATGTCGGCGTTGAAATCGCATCTTTGATGTCCACATTCCAGTAATCAATGGAGACGCCAAGGCCCGGCGCCCATTCCGGCGTATAAACACCACCGAGTGTCCAGGTGTTGGCTCTTTCTTCGCCTACATTCGGGTTACCACCTGTTGTGCCTGGTGTGTTCCCGACGGTATTGTCTTGGACATAACCTGGAGGTGCACCAAGAGCTGTACAGTTTGCTGCACGGTTTGAGGTACCCTGGTCCAGGTTTTCCGCATCGCACGGATCATCAAAGAACAGGAAGGTCTGGCTTTGCGGCCCAAAGAGCTCTGAAATATTTGGTGCCCGAATGGCCCGTGAATAGGTGCCGCGGATCCTCAGGTCGGACACTGGTGTCCAGCTACCGCCAACTTTCCAGCTTGTCGCACTGCCGACGGTTGAATAGTCAGCATAACGGGCAGCACCATCAATGCTGAGTTCTTCAGCAAAAGGCAGGTCAGCTAAGACTGGGATGGAAACCTCACCAAAGATTTCCCAAACATCAAAACCACCAGTTGTCGGCGGAATGATATTTAAGAAAGTCAGGCCGAGCTGATCGACTTCGGACGGGTATGATTTCGCTTTTTCATGGCGATATTCCGAACCTGCAGCCCAGCCGATAGGTCCGGCGGGAAGTTCGAAATTCATCGCGCTGGTGTCGCCGGTGAATGCAAGCGTGATAACGCTTTGCTCCAGGCTTTCATTCACGAATCCGTCTGCATAGGCCCAATCAATAGCTTCTTCACTGATTGTGTTTGGACCAAAGAGGTTGATAGGTACACAGCCGTCTACAGCAAAATCCGGGAAGGCATCGGCGGCATCAGGATCGATCGATACGCGACAAACCGGGTTGCCTGTCTCGGGATCAATAACGGCATCAACACCTGCGAAGAAACGGTCGTTGATCCTGTTATTACCCTGCTGGATTTGGTTGGTTGCCCGACCCCAGACAAAGGACAGTTCATAATCAATGCCGTTTTCAAATTCACCATCAAAGCCGATGACGCTTCTGAACAATTGGCGTTCTACCTTAGACGTCCGTTCAGCTTCATTGTGCGAGCGGCTTACTAAAAAGATAGTGGTGTCATCTTCCGGTACGCCTGCGTCGTCTAATAGCGTTCGAACGGAGGAAGGAATAAAGGCGTTATCCGCAGTGATGCCCAAGCTGAATATGTCAAACGCGCCTGTGCCGTTGAAAGCAAAGGATTGGGCATTCACATATTTCGCTTCTAAGAAGACATTCAGTAACGGGTCAAGTTCGTAATTGATCCGTGCCGTCGTGATTACACGTTGAAGATCACCTTGCAGGCTGCCTGTAATGTCTGACAGTGGCAAACCGTCGCCACCGATATCAATTCCGTCGGCAGAATACCTCGGGCTGCCAGGTGTGAAAATATTTAGGCCACCACCATCATCGATTTGAAAGCCTTCACCTGTGTCATCGACAATCCCTGTCAGGTCAAAAAACAGACCTGGAATTGTGATGAAGTTCAACCGTGCATCTGAAACCAAAATATTATCTGGAATACCGTCATTCGTATTATCGGCTGTGTCCCCATTTTCAGGGTTTTCAACGAAAGTCAGATTTCGGCGGTTATAGGATCTATCGTTGCCGATGAAGCCATCAGAATTCGAATATTCGAAAGTAATGACTGCATTGCCGCGATCATTGCTGAAGTTGCTCCCGGCAATACCGCGGATCGTGTAGGAGAAAGCATTGCCTTCATCCGCTTGGCCAAGTTGGCCATAAAGGCTCACACCTTCATAATCTTCCTTCATAACGAAGTTGACTGCACCAGACACGGCGTCCGCACCATAAATGGCCGATGCGCCACCTGTTACGACTTCAACCCGCTCCACAAGCTCTTGTGGGATGGAGTTGATATCAATTGCGGCGCTGCCTGCTGAGCTACCGACATGGCGGCGACCATTGACAAGAACTAACGTCCGATCTGTACCAAGGCGCCGCAGATCCAAGAAGCTTAAGCCGGTTGTGCCGATAAATGCTGTAGAGGAGGCATTTGTGAAGGTCGAACCGAGGGCCGGCAGTTGGTTGAGCACATTCGCAAGATTGACTTCGCCTTGGAGGCTAATTGCTTCGTCACTTAAAACTGTAACTGGGGAGGGGGCTGTAAACCCATCCCTTTTAATCCGTGAACCGGTGACAACAATGACTTCCCGCTCTTCAGCATCCTGAGCATCTTGGTCAACGGCCTGTTCTGTCGGAGGTTGTACTTGCGCAAGCTGATCTTGCGCCCAGGACGTACTCGACGGAAACGCCATGGTAAGTCCTGCTACACCATATAACATGGCGTATTTGTACTTGTTTCCCTGTAACATGTAAATTTCCCCACTGATTAGTATTTGAATAATCAAATATTGCGTATAACGCAGATTTAATTGTTATTATTCAGTGGTTATTTGTGTATATATAAAAATAATAATATTTATATACAATAAAAGCTAATTCATAATTGCAGTGACTATTTTGCAACATTTTGAGTTATATTTTGTATATTCATTTTATTATTAAGTTATTTATTTATATATTTGTAGGTACATTTTTATTTTTTATTATCTTAAACATTTATTTAAAACGCATAATATTTTGTTCGCTTTGGGGTAAAGCGAAGCGAATAATCAAGAGAATTATATAGGGTAGAGGATTGGCGGCTCGGCATGAAGCCAAGCCACCTTATTTGGTCAAATGGTTTTGCGACCTTCAATTAACGCATCTACAACGCCTGGGTCTGCGAGAGTAGATGTATCGCCTAGATTACCAAACTCATTTTCAGCAATTTTACGCAAGATACGACGCATGATTTTGCCGGACCGTGTCTTGGGTAATCCCGGCGTGAAATGTAGATGATCTGGTGTGGCGATGGGGCCAATTTCCTTGCGCACCCATTGTTTCAATTCTTGCATCAATTCATCTGTGGGCGCCAGGCCTGCATTCAGGGTCACATAGGCGTAGATGCCTTGGCCTTTAATATCATGAGGGAAACCGACAACAGCGGCTTCGGCCACCAGATTATGAGCAACAAGAGCGGACTCAATTTCTGCTGTCCCCATGCGGTGTCCAGAGACATTGATCACATCATCAACGCGTCCGGTGATCCAATAATAGCCGTCTTCGTCACGGCGGCACCCGTCCCCGGTGAAATACATGCCTTTATATGTTGAGAAATAGGTCTGGATAAAACGTTCATGGTCTCCATAAACCGTGCGCGCTTGACCTGGCCAACTATTCAACAACACAAGATTGCCGTCCGCAGCACCTTCTAAAAATTTGCCATCAGCATCGACGAGTGCGGGTTCTACACCAAAGAATGGCCGCGTTGCAGAACCGGGTTTTTGGTCAATGGCACCAGGGAGAGGGGCAATCATGATGCCACCGGTTTCCGTTTGCCACCAGGTGTCGACAATGGCACACCTTTCGTCACCAACAGTTCGATAATACCAAAGCCAAGCCTCAGGGTTGATCGGTTCGCCAACACTGCCCAATAGGCGTAGAGAAGAGCGATCATGACGTTTGACCGGTTCATCGCCTTCCCGCATCAATGCGCGGATAGCGGTGGGCGCTGTGTAGAGGATATTCACTTTATGCTTGGCAACAATCCGCCAAAAGCGATCCACATCCGGATAGTTTGGAACGCCTTCAAACATCAATGTTGTCGCGCCATTGGCTAATGGCCCATAGACAATGTAGCTGTGCCCTGTGACCCAGCCAACATCCGCCGTGCACCAATAGACCTCACCAGGCTTATAATCGAAAACATAGTGATGCGTGGTGCTGGCCCAGACCATATAGCCGCCGGTTGTGTGAAGCACGCCTTTCGGCTTGCCCGTGGACCCGGATGTATAAAGGATGAATAAGGGGTCTTCCGCCTGCATTTCCTCCGGTTCGCATTCGGCGGGAACCAACAGGCTTAAATCATGATACCAATGATCACGGCTGGATTTCCAACCTACATCTGCCCCTGTATGGCGGACGGTGAGCACTGCCTTTACATCGGGACATTGCTCAAGCGCCTTATCCACATTGGCTTTTAAGGGAATGGATTTACCACCTCTCACGCCCTGATCCGCCGTCACAATGAATTCGGATT
>JASFRS010000037.1:0-17056 GCA_050114795.1 Sphingomonadales bacterium | reverse complement strand
TGGTGAACCCGCCAAAGCCACACGCATCAAAGGGTCCGAAAGAATTTTATCCTGAGGCAATTTCCGCCCCTGCGCCTGCGCCAAAGCGAAATAAAGAGGCGTAATTTGCACATCTTCAGGCCACTCTCCATTTTCTTGCAAGACCGCATCAGCGGAAAGTGAAGCCAATTGGGTATCAAACAACCCTTCAATCAAAGTTGCAAAATGAGGATCGACATAGCGTTGCTCCCGCATTGCATCCAAAGCCAGCCGGGCGCCTGCCATATCACCGCTCATGGCGCGGCAGGCAATATCGACTTCCAGCCAATAAGCATCTGACTTTTCTCCCAACTGTCGCTGAGTTTCAGCGCAGGCGGAAGCGAAATCCCCGGCCATTAAATAACCGTCAACACGCACCGGAGCTAAGCTATCAGGGCCTTCTAAAGCAGGTAGTCTATCAAGCAATCCGGCCAAACCATCCACATCACCTCGCGCCCGGATAAGGTCCAGCCGTTTTTTAATCAGCATCCATCCCTGAGCTTCGCTGCCCTGCGGCGGCGTAAGCGCGCTTAAAAGCAATTTCTGCAATAAGTTTTGAAGAGTTGGAGAGGCAACATCGACCGGCAAGTCTTCTAATGCGCTTAAAGCTTCATTGATCGTTGCATCACCCCAACTATCTACGTCAAGCCCGCCGAATTCTGGTGTCAATGTTCCAACCGCTGCGATATCCCAATTGGATAATTGGGCAACAAAAACATCCTCCGCCAAAAGTGACGGTTGCTCACCAACTTCATCTTGGGAAGGTGTTTCCACAAATGGCGTTTCTTCCGCAACATCTTCATCGCGCTTAAGTTTGACGCCCAAGTCATCTGACAAAAGCGGTGACAAACTGAGAGACCGGGGCGGCCCACTTGCCTCACGAACGTGATTGTTTTGCGCATCCGAAGAACGGTCGCCTTCAAACAACTGCGCCCGCCGCGCGGCGTCCGGGTCGACCACCACGGCATCCTGAGCGGCGGCCGTCGTTGCGAACAGCGCCAAAACAACAGGAAAAATCCCCCTCATCAGTCGGGAAAGCGGCTGTCGTCGATGGTATGTTCGATGCGCTGAGTTGGGGCAGGAATATCCGCCGCCAGTAAATATAGCGCGCCGCCAACTATCAGCAGGAAGACCAAGGCAATAACGATCAAAATAAAATTTTTCATAATCTCTAAGCATTATCCGAGCGCCAAAACCGCGCATATCTTTAACCCCTGACTATGTCTATCTACAAGGCCGCCTTAATGCAACAACCGCACGCTAGTTAAATTCTAAGGCGAAATCCTTGCCAAGGGCCAAAGAGGCGCATATTCACCTAAAGCATGGAAGAGCCTATACTCTTCAAATGCCTATTCATTTATGAGCGGGGACTTTGACCGAACTGTGACCAAGTCTGAAAACGACCAGCAACAGCCTAAGCAGCACGTCAATCAAACTTTGGTTCTGGTTGGAATGATGGGATGTGGCAAGACAACTGTGGGGCGACGCCTTGCAGCACGGCTTGGCTTGGACTTCATTGACACGGACGCAGAAATTGAAAAAGCAGCAGGTTTAAGCGTCAGCGATATTTTCGAACTCTATGGCGAAGATGAATTTCGCGACGGAGAGCGCCGGGTTATTCAACGCCTATTGGATGGCAGCCCAAAGGTTCTGGCAACCGGTGGCGGTGCTTTCATAAATGATGAAACACGGGCATTGATTTTAGACCAGGCTATCGCCATCTGGTTACGCGCAGATTTGGATACTTTAGTTGAACGCACCGCAAGACGTAATACGCGACCCTTGCTGCGCAAAGGTAATCCGAAGCAAATATTGGCAAAATTGTTGAATGAACGGCAGCCCAAATATCAACAAGCGCAAATTCATATCAGGACAGGCGCGGGCCCTCATGAAACAGTGGTGAAAAGCATCGTCACGGCTTTGGAGGCACAAAAATCATGAGCGAAGATAAATGCGTAGAAGTCTCCTTAGGCGCGCGGAGCTATGATATTCATATCGGCGAAGGCCTGATTGCTCGTGCAGGCGAATTGCTTCGCCCGCATCTGACGAAGCGGACGGTTATTGTCACTGACGAACAGGTTGCTGATTTGCATTTAGCTAGGCTGCAACAAGCTTTAGCACCGCTTGAAATAAATCTGTCTTCAATTGTCCTACCGGCCGGTGAGGCAACAAAATCCTTTGCGCATTTAGAAAAGCTGTGCGACCGCCTGCTTGAAGCAGGTGTGGAGCGCAGGGACTGTATCATCGCTTTGGGTGGTGGTGTTATTGGTGATTTAACAGGTTTCGCTGCTTCGATTTTACGGCGCGGCATGGATTTCATCCAAATTCCAACCACATTGCTTGCCCAGGTTGATTCATCCGTTGGCGGCAAGACAGGGATTAATTCAAAGCTTGGCAAAAATTTAATTGGCGCTTTCCATCAGCCCAAATGCGTTTTGGCTGATGTGTCTGTGCTGGAAACGCTTAGCCCCCGTGATTTACGCGCGGGCTATGCTGAGGTTGTGAAATATGGCCTGATTGACCAGCCGGAGTTCTTCACTTGGTTAGAAGACAATGGTGAAGCGCTTTTAGCGGGTGATATGGCGCGCCGGATTAAAGCCGTTGAAGAAAGCTGCAAAGCCAAAGCCCGTATAGTTGCCGCAGATGAGCGTGAATCAGGACAGCGTGCCCTGCTCAATTTAGGCCACACATTCGGCCACGCCTTAGAAGCTGAAGCCCAATATGACGGGCGGCTGCTTCACGGTGAAGCCGTCTCCATAGGTATGGCCATGGCTTATTACACATCTGCGAGATTGGGGCTCTGCCCGACAGACGATGTGACGCGCATTTTAAACCATTTGAAGAAAACGGACCTGCCAATCCACCCGAAAGATCGCGGGCTGGGCGACATCAGTGCTGCGACCATGGCCGCCCATATGCGTCAGGATAAAAAGGTCTCAGACGGTCAATTGACCCTCGTACTCGCAAAAGGCCTGGGGCAGGCCTTTCTGACCAAAGACGTAAATGAAGATGACCTTTTGTCCATCATGAGCGATTATCTAGCTCAGGACTGAAAAATGACTTCAACCCAAAGGTATATGACCCATGGCTGACGAGGTTTTATATTCCATCATCACAATTGTGGTTCTGCTTGTTTTATCTGCCTTTTTCTCAGGCTCCGAAACAGCATTGACCGCAGCATCGCGGGCGCGCATCCGCTTTCTGGCAAATGAAGGCAGCAAGAGCGCCAAGCGTGTGGAAGTCTTAAAAGACCAGCCTGAACGGCTCATTGGCGGCATTCTTTTAGGCAATAATCTGGTCAATATCCTGGCCTCCGCCATGGCGACCAGCGTGATGATCCGCTTTTTTGGTGAGACCGGCGTGGTCTATGCGACCATTGCGATGACAACCTTGGTTTTGATTTTCGCTGAAGTCATGCCCAAAACCTATGCTATCTCTAGACCTGACCGCATGGCCGTCTTTGTTGCACCCGCTATTCAGATGGTCGTTCTCATCCTAAGCCCTGTCGTCCTGCTAGTACAACGCATTGTGCGCTTTACCTTGAACACCTTTGGCGTCGATGTGAGCGAAAAAGATGATTTCCTTGCCCCCCATGAAGTCATTCGCTCCACGATTGAGCTACACGCCCAGGAAGGCGGCATCGTCAAGGAGCATCGGGACATGCTGGGATCCATATTGGACCTGGATGATGTCACCGTTGAAGATGTCATGGTGCACAGGAAAAACATCATGATGATTGATGCGGAACAACCCGCAGAAGCTATTGTAAAACAACTTATTGAAGCGCCCTTCACTCGCATCCCGCTTTATAAAGAAGATCATGACGAGATTATCGGCATCCTTCATGCCAAAGATGTGTTGCGCGCTCTGTCAAACCCTGGTGCCCAGCCGGAAAATCTGGATATTGCTGAAATCATGTCGGAACCCTGGTTTGTTCCAGATACGTCGACTTTGAGAGAGCAATTGAACGCCTTTATTGAACGGAAAGCCCATTTTGCTTTGGTCGTTGATGAATATGGCGCACTGATGGGCCTTATTACGCTTGAAGATATTCTTGAAGAAATTGTCGGTGATATTGCTGATGAACACGACACGGATGTTACTGACGGCATTCAAGAAGAAGCGGATGGAAGCGTGATTGTAGATGGCGGTGTTACAATTCGTGACTTAAACCGCTATATGGATTGGTCACTGCCTGATGACAGTGCGACGACAATCGCCGGGCTGGTTATTGACGAAGCGCGGGTGATTCCGGTTAAAGGCCAGAAATTCCACGCCCATGGCTTTGAATTTGAGATATTGAAACGCCAGCGCAATCAGGTGACCAGCATTCGTGTGCGTCGCAATGGTGAGGATTAAACCTCATCCGGCGCTTTGGCGGTGATGGAAAGCGCGTGAACGCGTTCTTCCAGCTCAGCTTTCAAAGCGTCAAAGACAAGGCGTTGGCGCGCCACACGGTTTAAGCCTTCAAAGGCTTTTGATACGACAATAACTTTAAAATGCGTTTCACCGCCGGGACGATGACCAGCATGACCCTCATGCATATGGCTTTGGTCAATCACATCCAACTGAATGGGATGTAAGGCTTTGGTCAAATTTTCTGTGATACGCTCTTTGTAACTGGTCATGGCTTGGTCCCTGGCTTAAACCTTGGATGAAGGACTTAAAGGGTTAGATGTAACGTGCGCAAGCCTAAATCCGCACCAAATCGCTTTCACGGACGTGTGCAGCACGAAGATACGCGCCTTTGCGACCATAAGGGCTGCGTCGCTGCGGGTGAGTTTCGCGCACCGAAATCCACTTCACCTGAGCAGGACGGCTATCATTGGTTTTGCCTGGACCATGTGCGTGCTTTTAACGAAAATTGGAATTATTTCGATAAAGCCAGCCCCGAACAGGGGGAAAAGCTTGCAAATGGCCTTGGTGGCTGGGATGGGCCAACCTGGCCATTTGGCGTGAACGACGGCATTCACCCAAATGCGCGGATGAATGATGTTCATGGAATTTTCAAGGACTTAAAGGGGTTTTCCAAATTTCGCGATGATCCGCACCCGGTTTCCGGCACGCCTATGGACACAAAGGATTTGAGCGCTTTAACCACACTTGGACTTGACGAAAAGGCCTCAACAACAGACATAAGACAGCAGTATAAAGCATTGGTAAAGCGCTATCACCCGGATCACACTGGCGGCGGGCGAGCAGATGAAGACAAATTGCGCGCTGTTATCGAAGCCTATAAGCATCTAATGAAAGACAGCGGTAAAAATTTATAAGGAAGACGACGGGATGACCGTAGACGTAGCACGAGGGAAAGCACATACAGTCCAGGAAGCCCCCGACCTGGAAGTTTCTGTACGCCAGGTTTTTGGCATCGACAGCGATATGAAAGTACCGGCTTTTTCCGAACGTGACGAACGTGTGCCTGATTTGGATGAGGCCTATGTCTTTGACCCGGCAACTACTTTAGCGATTCTCGCGGGCTTTGCCTATAACCGCCGTGTCATGGTTCAAGGCTATCACGGCACGGGTAAATCGACCCATATCGAGCAAGTTGCCGCACGTTTGAACTGGCCCTGCGTCCGCGTCAATCTGGATAGTCATATCAGCCGGATTGACTTGGTTGGTAAAGACGCCATCGTCTTGAAAGACGGCAAACAGGTGACTGAATTCCAGGAAGGTATTTTGCCTTGGGCACTACAATCCCCCACAGCCATTGTATTTGATGAATATGATGCGGGCCGCCCAGACGTCATGTTTGTGATTCAGCGCGTTTTGGAAGTTGAGGGCAAATTGACCCTGCTTGACCAAAACCGCGTCATCCGCCCCAATCCCTATTTCCGCCTGTTTGCGACAGCAAATACAGTCGGGTTGGGTGATACAACCGGGCTGTATCACGGCACTCAGCAGATTAACCAAGGTCAGATGGACCGCTGGAACATTGTGACTACGCTAAACTATCTGCCCTCAGAAGTGGAAAGCAAAATCGTGCTGGCAAAATGCCCCAGCTATGACACGGAAAGTGGGCGAAAAGCTCTCGCCGCCATGGTGCGCGTGGCTGAATTGTCCCGCCAGGGCTTTATGAACGGTGACTTGTCCACAGTGATGAGCCCGCGGACGGTTATCACCTGGGCGCAAAATGCGGAAATCTTCGGCGATATTGCCTTTGGATTCCGGGTCTCCTTCGTCAACAAATGTGATGAAACGGAACGTCCATTGGTTGCTGAATATTATCAGCGTTGCTTTGGCGAAGATTTACCTGAATCAGCCTTAAATCTGGTCAGCGCGGGGGCCTAGTGTCAACGCGGTCGTCAGATAAAGGGAATGATGCCTTCCGCGATGTCGTGCGCGGCGCCATGCGTGCCATATCGCGTGAGGCAGAGTTGGAAGTCAATTATACCGCCGACAAGCCCGGCCTGACTGGCCTAAGCGCGCGCCTTCCCCTTCCCTCTAGAGCTCTGGACGCCAGACAGGCGGCGCAAATTCGCGGTCATGCGGATAGTTTTGCTCTACGCCTCGCTCACCATGACACAAAAACCCACGCGAAATATCAGCCCACTTCCGGGCTGGCGCGGGACGTGTTTAACGCGCTGGAGCAAGCCCGTTGTGAAGCTATTGGCGCGCGGGCCATGAATGGGGTCGCCCAAAATTTAGATTCCATCATGGTGGACAGGGCGAAGACCGAAGGCCTTGAAAATCTCGCCACCGCTGAAGACGTGCCCTTGGCTGCGGCTTTGGGCTTTTTGGCGCGGGAGCGTCTGACTGGAGCCAAAATCCCGTCAAACGCCCGTGAAGCCGTGGATATGGTGCGTTTATGGGTAGATGAAAAAGCCGGTGGCGATTTAGATGCTCTGGCCAAAGCCCTGGACAACCAGGATGCTTATGCACAGCTAACCAAAGACGTTATCCGCGACCTCGATATTCAGGATGAAACCGGAGAAGAGCCGGAGCAATCTGATGAAGAAGCCGAAGATGGCGAAGGTGAAGATGAAAGCGGTGACGACCAAGGTCAGGAAAATGATTCCGAGGGTGAAGGCGAGTCTGAATCCGAAAGCCAGAGCAGTGAAGACGGCGAAGGTGAAGGCTCTGAAACTCTAGCCCAAGAAGACGATGGCGATACGGATGCCATGGGAGACGAGGTGCAAGAGGGAGAAACCCCCTACCGCCCCAACACACCCTTGTCCGACATGCCGCCGCAATTTGACTATCGCGCCTATACCACAGCCTTTGACGAAGTGATTGCCGCGGAAGAGCTTTGCGATGCGGAAGAACTCACAAGACTGCGTGCTTATCTCGATCAACAGCTTCTCCCCCTGCAAAGTGCTGTAACGAAATTGGCAAACCGCCTGCAACGGCGTTTGCTGGCGCAGCAAAACCGGGCCTGGGAGTTTGATCTGGAAGAAGGCATGTTGGATGCCGGGCGACTAACCCGTGTGGTGACAGCGCCAACCCATCCTTTGTCCTATAAAATTGAGACCGATACAGACTTCAAGGACACCGTTGTTACGCTGCTGATTGATAATTCAGGGTCTATGCGTGGGCGGCCCATTTCCATTGCTGCGATTTGCGCGGATATCCTGGCACGCACTTTGGAGCGTTGCTCGGTCAAAGTCGAAATTTTAGGCTTCACCACACGCGCTTGGAAGGGTGGACAAAGTCGGGAAGCCTGGATCGAAGCCGGGAAGCCTGCAAACCCCGGTCGCCTTAATGATTTACGCCATATCGTTTATAAGGCTGCAGATGCGCCATGGCGTCGGGGTCGGCGTAATCTTGGCCTAATGATGCGTGAGGGTCTACTGAAAGAGAATATCGACGGGGAAGCCTTGCTATGGGCGCATAATCGCCTGATAGCGCGGCCTGAAGAGCGGCGTATTCTCATGGTCATTTCCGATGGCGCACCTGTGGATGATTCCACATTAAGCGTCAACACTGGCAGCTATTTGGAGCGACATCTGCGCCAGCTCATCCAATGGATTGAAACCCGGTCTCCAGTTGAACTGATTGCTATTGGTATTGGCCATGACGTAACACGTTATTACAGCCGCGCTGTAACACTTCTTGATGCCGAGCAATTGGGGGGCGCCATGACAGAACAATTGGCTTCGCTGTTTGACGAAGCACCGCCAGCCCCACGCGGATGGAAAAACAGGCACAGAGTGTGATTTGAAGGAGCAAGAATGTGAAAAGATATATTCTAAGTTTTTTATCACTCCTGCTCTTTTTCCTGCCCGTTCATGCCCAAGAATTAGCGATTGACGTTCACTCTAAAGCGGTCACCTTTGATGGAAATGCGATAGCTCAAGCTGCGCCTTTAGAGATTCGTAATATCCTGAAACTCGATAGCTCTGAAAGAGCGTTCGGCGGTATCTCAGGCATGCGTTTGGGTCCCGATCAGCGAATTTTTATGATTAGTGATGCAGGGTATTTTATAAGAGCGCATCTTAATTTTTCAAAGGCAGGAAAAATCACTGACCTTGAAGACGTGTTTATTTCCGCCCTAAGAGACCCCGAAGGACAAAAATTCCAGACAAAAAGCTTGGTAGATAGCGAGGCTCTTGAATGGGCAGAAAATAGAGACGGGTTGTTCATAAGTTTTGAATTCCGTCATCGGGTTTGGAAATATGGTTGGGCTGGCGAAAAATTTGCTTCGCCTCTCCGCCGTCCAACCGCACTAAATATCTCCCCAATACTTTCGGGATTACCGGATAATGGTGGTATTGAGTCCATGGCGCGCTTAAACGACGGCTCACTCATTCTGCTGTCCGAGCAAGGCGCAGTATCAAATGGGCGAAAAGCGTGGCGCCATAGAGATGGTCGCACTGAACCCTTTATCTATAAAAACCCAAGCCCTTATGTGCCCACGGATGCTGTGGCATTGAATGAAGAATGGCTGTTGGTTTTAAATCGACATTTCAGCCCCTTAGCGGGGAGTTCCGCGCGCCTGACACTCATAAGGACAAAAGATATAGCTCTTGGCTCACAGGTCACACCAATCCCGTTAGCACAGCTCAAGCCGCCCTTCCCTGTGGATAATTATGAAGCCATAGATGTCATTGAAGGGGATAATGGTTGGGATGTGGTGATTCTGTCAGATGACAATTTCAATCCTGTACAGAAGACCCTGCTCCTGCACCTGTTCCTGCCCATTACTGCGCTGCCTTCCGACAAATAAAAAGAGCCGCTCATGTTTAAACATGAGCGGCTGATTCTTAGAAGGCTTTAAAAGAATTAAGCGGCTGTTTCCGCTTGTTTCTTTACAATTTCCCGGCGCAGACGTTGCGCTTTCAAAGACAGTTGGTCTGGCTTTGCTTTAAGCAGGAAATTATCAAGGCCGCCATTGTGCTCAACAGAGCGCAACGCATGCGGTGTAATCCGAAAGCGGAAGCTACGTCCGAGGCTTTCTGAGATCAAAGTGGCGTTGTTCAAATTGGGCAAGAAACGCCGTCTTGTTCTGTTTTTGGCGTGGGAGACATTATTGCCAACCATTACACCTTTGCCCGTCAGTTCGCACACGCGCGACATGGCTCAATCCTTTTTATCAATCTCTTACATTACCTTTCGAACCCAAAAAGACCGAAAGGTGAAAAATCTCTGCATAAGTGTGGCCGAGGCTATAAGGGATGAAAGGCCCAGCGTCAAGGCTTGGATGCACTCTTCATAAAGCCTTGCAGCAGCTCTTGTGCCGCTTGTCCCGGTGGACATTTCCCCTGCGCCACCAATGCCTCCATATTTGTGCAGGCTTGTGCTGTCTTCTTATTGCTTAAAAAAGCGGATTTCAGCCCGTCTTCGATTTCGGACCACATCCATGCAACGGCTTGGCGTGCACGCAAATCAGCAAGTTGCCCCGATGATCGTAATTTATCTTCAAAAGACGTTATCTGCTTCCAAACATCTTCCAAGCCTTTGTTTTCCAAGGCTGAGGCCAACAGGACTCGCGCCGTCCAGTCGTCATATTTTGGTCGCATCAAATGAAGAGCGGCCCGATATTCACTTTGGGCGCGTTTGGCAGCGGGCTTTAGTGCACCATCTGCCTTATTCACAATAACGAGATCAGCCAGCTCCATGATTCCGCGCTTAATCCCTTGAAGTTCATCTCCACCGCCCGGGGCGAGTAGGAGAAGAAACATATCCACCATATCAGCGACAGCGGTTTCAGATTGCCCCACACCTACGGTTTCAATGAGAATCACGTCATAGCCCGCCGCTTCTGTAAGCAACATAGCCTCACGTGTGCGTCTTGCCACACCACCCAGCGACCCGCCGGAAGGTGATGGCCTGATAAAAGCCCTTTCATCACGCGACAAGATATCCATGCGCGTCTTATCGCCTAAGATCGAACCACCCGCGCGCGCTGATGAGGGATCTACGGCCAACACAGCAACTTTCAAACCTTGATTCACGAGATACATGCCAAAGGCTTCTATAAAGGTCGATTTACCCACCCCCGGCGCACCGGAAAGGCCCAACCTGATCGCCTTTCCGGTTTTAAACATGATGTTTTTGAGTAGAATTTGCGCGGCTTCTCTGTGGTCGCCACGCTTTGACTCAACCAAGGTAATCGCCTTGGCTAAAGCGCGGCGCTCACCAGTGTCCAAGCGCTGCTGCAATGCGGCAATGTCAATGGCCGCAGCCATTTATTTCAAAACCAATTTGCGGTTTAAATACAGGATGATGACACACGACAGCCAGACCCCGCAGGCCATAATAAATAACAAGCCACCATCGCTTTCGACCCCCATCTCTTCATTCGCAACAACGGTTGTCAGTGGCGTAAAGAGGTGAAAAAAGATCGCTCCTGAAATGACAGCCAGGCCAATCAATGCTCCTGCAGTATGCAGCACGGGTTTCTTTAGAAAATACCCAATCAGCAAACAAGTAGATGCGACAAGCTCTGCGCTACCAACGACATAGGCCGAAAAAATACCCCCGGGATTAAACAAGCCTGACACACCAAAGCTTGTCGCCGCCCATTCATCCAGGGTTCCAAAAATATGCTGAGTCTCCGGTGAGCCTGTAAATTTAAAGAACAGTGATTGAATAAATACAAAACTGACATAGAGAGTCAGCACCAGCGGAATCCATTTTTTTCCCTGTTTGGACATGGGGTCTTCCTTTCTTTACATCCCTCTGACTTAGCTCTGTTTTACGATGATGATTGCATACAGACAATCGAAAGATCAGTTAAAGAGTTTTGGATAAACCATTGAATTTCACAGCCAATGGTGCACCATGACCCTCAAGTTTTCGCTATAAAAACTCGGGAACCCCTAATTATGCTGCTCCGCCCACTTCAATTTGCACTTCTCAGCGTAGCCATTTGGCTCTTACCCTCATCTAGTGAAGGCCAAAGCTTCCGCGACCCAGGCGTCATTATCGAAGTGGGACAGGACAAAGCAATCAAAACCATTGCCGAAGCTGCTCGCATAGCACAGGACAATTCCATCATATTTATTGATGCTGGCACCTATAAAGAATGCGCTGTTTGGAAGCAGAACAACATCTCTATCCACGGCTTAAGTGAACGAGGTCGACAGGTCATTATTGAAGACCAAGTCTGCCAAGGTAAGGCGATATTCGTGGTTAAAGGACGTAATGTTTCGATTAGCAATATTACATTCCAAAATGCTCGGGCGCTTCAGCGCAATGGTGCCGGAATACGTGCCGAAGGCGCCAATCTCACGATAAAAAACTGTGCCTTCATCAACAATGAAAATGGCATATTAACACTCAGTCGGGGCGAAGGACGAATAACCATTGAAGGGAGCTATTTTGAGCGAAATGGCGCTTCAATGAACGGCCAGACCCATGGCGCATATATAGGACAATGGGATGAATTGATCGTTAGAGATAGCACCTTCCTGCTAACCCATATTGGGCATCATTTAAAATCCCGTGCAAAATTGACAGTCGTCGAAAATTCAAAATTTACCGACGGAATAGATGGGACTGCGAGCTATCACATCGACATCCCCAATGGGGGCGATGTCATTATCCGTAATAATATATTTCAAAAAGGGCCCAAGACGGACAATCGCACCGCAGCTATTGCCATTGGATTTGAACGCTCAAGCAATGAGACCAAATCCTTGCTTATTGAAAATAATAAATTTCATAGTGATGTAGGCCGCCCTACGGCTTTTGTTGCCAATCGGACTCAGACACCTGCCATTTTAAAAGGCAATGAAATTACTGGGGACGCCGCGGACCCCTTAAAGGGTCCGGGCGAAGTTCAATAATATTTAGAAGCGAAAGCGGACACCCACATCACCATGCCAGGCGGAAAATTCGCCGTCATAACGCGCTAGCAATGTGTCATCTGAAATACGGATTCGATCAAAATCCGGGTCTCCGGTTTCATAATACCGGCCTTCAACAAACACTTCCCACTGTTCCGAAACCGGAACGGATACACCCCCGATAAACTGATAAGCGAATTCTGCATCGGTGTTTCCACCAAGTGCCACTGTTGGATTACCACGGTCTCCGGCAGGTGGAGCGTATTCAACGTCGGATTCGACACCAGCAATACCGAGGCCAACACCAAGATATGGGTGAACCCAGTCATTCAGCTTATCAAATTCATAGACCAAATTGATCATGCCCGAGCCTGATGAATTATCTCCGCTTTCCAGTTGGCGAACGCCACTGGAATAAACCACCGCATCAGCGTTATTTTCCCGATAAGCATATTCCAGTTCAACACGAATGGCACCCGGCCCAATATCATCAAAACGATAACCAAGGGCACCGCCGAGGTATAATCCGCTTTCAAAATCTACGCCAATTGCCGTGGGACCCTGGACTGAAACTTCAGTTTGAACATTATTCTGATCTTTCTGCCAGGACAGACCAGCAAAGGCAGATACATAGAAGCCATCGGCAGAAGCCGGAACAACAGCAAAAGCCGAAACGGCGACAGCAATGGCTGCGGCAAAAGATTTAAGGGGCATTTATTATCTCACCTGCTTGAAATTAGGGAAAAGTTGCAAGTGCACAATAAGCGCAAATACTAATTCAAGCTTGTAACAGGTGCGTGAATTTCGCCCTTGCTTTCATAACCTTGGGCGCAACCACCGCAGCACAATAGGGCTGACCAGGGTTATTTTCAAAATAATCCTGGTGATAATCCTCAGCCACATAGAATTCAGTCAGAGGTTCAATTGTTGTAACAATTGGCTCATCCCAAATCTCACCAGCACGCTTCATTGCTTCGCGCGCTGCATTTTTATCCTCTGCACCACGAACAAAAATTGCTGAACGATATTGCGTCCCAATATCGTTACCTTGACGATTCAACTGCGTTGGATCATGGGTCGCGAAGAACACATCCAGCAATGTATCGAAAGAGATAATGTCGGGGTCATAAGCGATTTCAATCGCTTCTGCATGGCCGGTTGACCCTGAACAGACTTCTTTATAGCTAGGGTTTTTGACATGACCGCCAATATAGCCGGAACGCACACCTTCAACGCCTTTCAAGGCTTTAAAAATCGCCTCGACACACCAGAAACACCCACCAGCTAATATTGCAGTTTCACGCTTGGCCATTGCAAATACCTCTTCATGATTGGGTTGCAAAGATAAGGTGCACCCCGGTCGGATTAAAGAGGCAAAATTTAAAATTTACGTGTTTATGGCGTTTGATCTTCTGCAGCCATCTTTTCACATGTCCAACCCCAGCGTGTCAGACTCTCAACAAGTTGTTCTGCTTTGGGCCGGCAATATTCACCATCATTATCTGCTGACCAAAGGCGCATTTTTGCACCACCTTCAGCACTTTTGTCATACCAGACATCGCACACGGGCACTTCTGTCATTGCTTCATTTAGCTCAACATGCCGCTCAAGGCCATTGACCTTACACACCCACGTCGTGGTTTCACCCTGCGCCCAAGCAGCGCTTGTGAACATAGTCGTAACTGCAAGTAAACACGAAAATATTTTTTTCATAACCACCACCCTGCCTAACGAGTTTGTTTATCTTCATAGTGCAACTAAGGCAACATTATGGATGAAAATTTAACGTCTGTAATTATAAGCCTGCAACAGTCGGCCAATAACCGGACAAAATACGTTCACCACCTTGGCCACTTTGGATTTCGCCAATCACCCGCTGACCGATGCCTGACAAATTATTGCCATGCATGCGATAGCAAAACATTGGCTCGGCAATATGCTGCCCCCACCAGCCATTATTGATGATCCGCTGCCATTTATGATGTTTTGTGCCACGCCGAATACTTTCATCAAACGGCCCAGCTTGTTTCAATATCTCGGTTAGCACGACAGCAGGCTCCGGAATGAAGCTATACTGCTTAATAAGCTCGGGTTTAAAGGCGGTTGAGCGGCCACGGTCAATTTCTTCACCCGCTTCGGAAATCAGATGGCAATCCGTATAAACAAATGCCACTTTCTGATCTTTCTTGCGCGCTTTATTTAGCTCCTCGATACAACGGCTGGCATAATTCGCATCCAAAAGATCATCTGCATCAAGAATAATGCAATATTCTCCGTGAATATACGCCATCCCTTCATTAATCGCGCCCAGTTTCCCACGGTTTTTTTCAAGGGGGACAACCTTTGATTTTACAAATCTGTCGCTTCCCGCAAGCAATTCTTTTGCTATTTTATAGGAGTCGTCGCTAGAACCATCATCGACAATGATAAGCTCAATTGGCCCATAATCCTGCGCAATAACACTTTCCACCGTAAAGGGGAGAAAACGTCCATAATTATGACTTGGGATAAGGATCGAAAGTAACCCATCCTCAACCACCCCATTTATCTGGCCTGATGTTGCCTTTAAGGTCATTCAAAATCTCCTTAAGCAGTGCGGGCAGCAGGCCGATAGACATTACCCTGCATGTCTTTGATTTGATCGACATAACTGCCGCACAGGGCTTCAATAAGCGCTGTGTCTATTGCACTAATCGCGTCACGTTTCTGTTGCGTGTCATCTTCAAATTTCTTGGTGTCGTCGTCATCTTTGGAATGGAAGGCAAATTGCTCTCGCATCAGATCCAGTTCGGCGTCACTTGGGAAATAGCCCAAACCCTGATTCAAAATATGTTTGAGGTTTCTCGCTGTAATTTCAGGATATTCAATGCAGCTAATATCTGACTCAAAATGGTTTAAAACGGCTTTGAAATAATGGGCATAACATCGCGCCAAATAGGCCGTATCACTCAACGCCTGATGCGCTTCCACATCGGACTGAGAAAGAAAAGCACCCTTATCACTTCCCTTAGCTGTCAGAGCGGCCGTCGTTGCCTTTTTAACTGATGCAATAACCTCTGCTGGATTACGATACAGATAAAGCGCCTTTCCATCAGGGAATGCCTGCATGATGAAGTCGATATAAAGCGTATTCCAGCTAATGAATTTTACAAAGGCCCGCCTCTGCCCCGAAATGCGTGGCCTAGTCATTGCGCGGACCAGGTTTCTAAACATCTGCCTTGTTTGCGGCGTATTTGGTAAGTCTTGCGACCAATCTTTGGTCAAATAAGCCCAAAACCCATGTTGCAGAGGGGCTCCTTGATTAATCACCAGATTTTCATCAAATCTGGCCAGCGACTTCGCCAATAATGTCGATCCACATCTTGAAATATGAAAGACGAAGCCTTCTGGCTGCAGACTATCGGCAAACAAACCATCATCCAAAAGAACATCCATGCTCGTCTTGAATGCTGTTTTGATCTCTCCGGCCTCGGACAGCGATTTAATGGTAAAAATATATTGCCATTCGCGGAAAGGGTGAACGCCAAGGTCCGCCCAATAAATCGCCCCCCTATCATGAGGGTCTATAGCAATAGGAAGTAAAGCCTTGTTACAGGAAATAAGACGCCTCGCCTCCCTCATTTCAACCGGTCTTCGGTTAATCCAAGGAAGTAACGCATCAATTACTTCATGGTCAGGCAAAGCGTAAAGCTCGCTCACATTCATGCCTTTGAATTGTTATCCGCTTCCACAACGGACGTTTCCCCCAAAACGGCAATACATGTGACTAAAATATTGAGCCAGAATGTATAACCAACACAATTCTCATGAAATTCTACAGATGTAGTTTAAATCACGCAACATCTATAAATATTACGTTTACATGAACATCACGCAAATTATCGCATTTGCAAGTACAATGTTTTTATTAACTAATAAGAACTTACAAATTCAATTATCTGCTGGGCAGCTTTAAATGAAGAGTTTCCATCTACATTGTCAAATGTATCTAGAAAAGCTTTCTCCTGGCACGGTTTATACATCTTTTCTAAATTATTGCGCGCAAAAGACAGAATTTCGGTCAAACTATGGCCATTCATTAAGACCGGGCCGAAATTCCAATGGCGGAAATTGGGGTCACCCTCCCAATTGGTTAGATGATCATTACACAAAAAGACAGCGGGGCGTGGAAGATAAATGAATTCATAAATTTGGCTAGACACATCGCCCATATAGATATCTGCCATTTTAGTATAAGTCATATCGACCAGATTATCGCTATCGACATCGATATGAATATTAGAACATTTATAATATTTCGCTGGAATATCTTTGCGAATAGCTTTTTTACCGTGTTCAACTGACGCATGAACACGTTTTTTAAATAACATGATATGAGGGGCAAAAATCAGATTATAGTCTTTGCTGTTTGCAAAATATTCCAAGACCTCCAAGCCTCGATAATACCAAGAAGAAAGATTAGGGTCGAAATGCGGATTATAGAGAACAATTGGACGTTTCTCCGGAAACAACAGCTTTGCCTCGCAATCGCGCTTAAAAAATGCATCAAATTTCGGATAGCCAATAATCTTGATACGATCAGCGGGAACGCCAGCATCTTCAATGAAGCGCTTCCGTGTCTTTTGTCCTGACACAAGAATGAGATCAAACTCCCTAGCATCCTTGCGAAAGCCGACCGACCGATCCCCGGCACCATGCGGAATAAAGATAAATTTTTGCGAATAGAGGCCAAGAATTCTCTTGAGGAAAAGACTCGTTGTTTCAGGTGTCACAATATGTGTGCACCTCGATATTAGCTTCCGACT
>JASFRS010000036.1:0-17608 GCA_050114795.1 Sphingomonadales bacterium | reverse complement strand
GCTAGACGTTTCGCATAGTCCGAGACATATTCGCTCATATGCTCATCGGTTAAAGGGATAACGAACCCATTTAAACCACGTTTTTTCAGCTCTACCCGCAATGCGGCCACATGATCTGGATGTGTTGTCACGCTAATCCCTTTCCCATCTACTTGGCACTTGGATTTGAATTGTTTAGAACTATGTAAGTCCATCAAGGATCAATTCAAAGGCCTTTCCCGCTTGTAATAAAGGACTGTTCATGAAGTTACCAGCTTCAAGCACAAATACCCCTCACGCTGCTAAAAAAACCTATAGCCAGAACTATCACGGTCATCTTGTTGAAGACCCTTATCACTGGTTGCGCGATCCGAATTATCCTGACGTCAAAGACCAGGAAATTCTTGATTATCTCGAAGCGGAAAACGCCTATTTTGAAGAGATACTTGCCCCGGTCTCTGGCCTCAAAGACAAGATTTTTGAGGAATTAAAAGGCCGGTTGAAACAGGATGATGAATCAGTCCCGGTTAAAGATGGCGACTGGTATTATTGGTGGAAATTCAGACCCGGCGAACAATATCGTTGCTGGTGGCGCAAAAGCGTCGATGGTGGTGAAGACATTTTGCTTTTGGATGAAACCAAACGCACTGAGGGTCATGAATTTTACCAATTGGGCGCTATAGCCTTAAGCCCTGATGGGAAATATCTCGCCATAAGTGAAGATCGCCAGGGAGATGAACGTTTTGAAATTCGTGTGCGTCCCATTGATGGTGACGATTGGCAATTGGTCGCCGAAGGTGCCAGCGCCAACATTATCTGGGATGGAGAAAGCCAAGGGCTGTTCTGGGTTGAGTTAAGCGAAAACCATCGCCCCTATCTCGTATACCATAGCCCGATTAAAGACTCAGCTTCCAAACAGGAGATTTACCGGGAAAGCGACACTTCGTTTTTCGTCGGCATCAATCGCACGCAATCGCGGGAATATCTTGTCATTGGGGCTGGCGATCATGTGACCAGTGAGGCACGGCTTCTCCCCATTAAAACGCCAAATGCTAAATTACGCCTGATTTCAGAACGGAAAAGCGGCCATGAATATGATGTTGACCATGGCCATGGGCAGTTGTTCATCCGAACCAATGATGAGCATCGTAATTTCCGGATTGTGGCGGCTAACCCGGAAAATCCCGAACCGGAAAACTGGTCTGAAGTGATCGCACCGTCCGATAATCTGTATATCCGCGGGCATACAGCATTTGCAGATTTTTTGGCTGTCGAAGAACGGATTGATGGCCTTGATCAAATCAGAGTCCAATCCTATGACAGCGCGGACTTTCATCATGTGGCATTTGACGAGGAAAGCTATGCCGTCTCCATGGGCGCTAACCCCGAATATCGCGTAGATACGATCCGGTTGAGCTATCAATCAATGGTCACGCCTGCAAGCGTGATGGATTACGCCCTCAAAGATCGCAAAATTAACATCCGCAAGGTTCAGGATATCCCCTCAGGCTATGACAAATCGGCATATGTGACGGAACGGGTTTTGGCTGATGCGCGCGATGGATCAAAAATTCCGGTTTCCATCGTCTATCGAAAAGATACGCCGAAAGACGGCTCTGCACCGTTGCATCTCTATGGCTACGGCGCTTATGGCCTGGGCATGAACCCTGGCTTTTCGACCAGTCGCTTAAGCCTGCTGGATCGCGGCTTTATATTTGCCATTGCCCATATTCGTGGTGGTGATGAAATGGGCTATGGCTGGTATCAGGACGGCAAGCTGTTTAAACGCTGGAATACGTTCACAGACTTTATTGATGTGGCTCGGCACCTCATTGCAGAGAACTACGCCACTAAAGGTCAAATCTCAATTTCTGGCGGTAGTGCCGGTGGGACTTTGATGGGCGTGGCGGCCAATTTGGCACCCGATCTTTGGCGCGCAGTTGTGGCCCATGTGCCCTTTGTTGATGTGTTGAATACCATGTTAGATGACAGCCTGCCTCTTACACCCATTGAATGGCCGGAATGGGGTAATCCGATAGAAGATGCGGCCAGCTTTGCCTTCATAAAGTCATATTCTCCCTATGATAATGTAGTTGCGCAGGATTATCCTGCACTCATGGTAACAGCAGGTCTACATGACCCGCGCGTGACTTATTGGGAACCGGCAAAATGGGTCGCCCGGCTGCGGGAAATTAAAACCGATGACCACCCCCTTGTGTTAAAGACCAATATGGGCGCCGGTCACGGGGGTAAGACGGGGCGGTTCAAGGCTCTTGAAGAAACGGCTGAAGAATATAGCTTTATTCTTATGGCCTTTGAGAGGACGGACACATGACACGCTCAATTTTCAAAACGGGACTTTCAGCGCTTGTCCTAGGCGCCGTGATGAGTGCGCAAGTGGCAATTGCTCAAGATATTGAATTTGACGAAAACGGATTGCCGGTCGCACCGGAAGTTGTTCCGCCGGGCTGGCCACCGCCTGCCGATCTTTGTGCTCTTGAAACAAATTTTGACTTCAATAAAGAGCCAAGCAATCCCGGCCTTCAGACCACGGATCAATATCGCAGTTGGGCGATCAGTGGGATTGATCGGAGCAATCCGAATGATCTCTATTTTCTGGGAATAATGCATGAATATGGGAAAGGCGTAATCAAGGATCAGCGCCGGGCCGATAAATTATTCCGTGAAGCAGCGGATATGGGGCTTTCCGATGCCAAAGTGCGTTTAGGACGCTCCTATTGCCGTCGGGAGCATTATTGCCTTGCCGCACAAAGCTTTGAATTTTCTGCCAATCGTGACAATCCAGCCGGGCAGATGATGCTCTCCAAGCTCTATCGTTGGGGACTTGGTGTTTATTATGACCCGGTGGAAGCCTATAAATGGGGCTATCTCGCCCTGGAAAAGACTGACGGTAACTGGTTGGTCGAAGATTTTGGCGGCGTCATTTATCTGCGCGAGTTAGAACGCATCATTACAGACCCCGAGGCCGTAGAAGCTGAACAGCGCATCAATGACTGGAAGCGCGGCTTCAACATTCACAGCATTGATTGCCGGGTCGACGATTAAAGATCAGGCGGCTGGCAGGTCCATTGCCTTCAATCCCAATTTGGCGAATAAAGCCGAATCCTGGGAGGCATCTGGATTGTCAGCCGTCAGCAATTTGCCGGAAACAAAAATTGAATTCGCACCGGCCATAAAGCATAGCGCCTGCATTTCATCGCTCATTTCTGTGCGGCCTGCGGATAAGCGCACCATAGATTTCGGCATCATGATACGCGCAATAGCAATGGTTTTGATGAACTCAATACTATCAACGCCTTCTTGACCTTCGAGAGCCGTGCCTGGAATCGGAATTAATTGGTTGATAGGCACAGATTCGGGATGCGGCTCCAGATGCGCTAATGTCACCAACATGGCCAAACGATCCTGCGTTTCTTCACCCATTCCCAGAATACCGCCACAGCAAACGGCCATACCTGCCTTGCGAACGGCAGCCAAAGTGTCCAGGCGGTCTTGGAATTTGCGCGTGGTGATAATTTCAGAATAGAAGCGCTCTGAGGTGTCGATGTTGTGATTATAATAATCAAGGCCAGCATCTTTTAATCGACTAGCCTGGTCCTCGTCCACCATGCCCAATGTTGCGCAGGTTTCAAGACCCAGCGCCTTCACCCCGGCAATCATGGCCTCCACCGTTTCCATATCCCGATCCTTGGGACTGGTCCAGGCCGCGCCCATGCAATAACGCGTTGCCCCGCCTTCTTTCGCCTTTTTAGCTTCAGAGATAACGGCTTCGACTTCCATCAATTTTGTAGCTTTTAATCCCGTCGTCTTGGCGAATTTAGCGCTTTGCGAACAATAACCACAATCTTCAGGGCAGCCGCCCGTTTTAATGGACACAAGCTGGGACAACTGCACAGCACCCGGCTCATGATTTTGGCGGTGAATATTCTGGGCTTCCCACAGCAGGTCCATGAAGGGCTTTTGATGCAGCGCCTGTGCCTCTTCCAGCGTCCAGTCAAAACGGGGGGTGGCGGAGAAAAGTTCAGCCATGGGGAAAACCTCTTTCATTGGGCGATTATGGGCCGCACAATGGCTGCAGAGGCGAGAGAGGTCAAGCCCCGCTTAACATGGGTTATTAAAAATCATTCCAATAGGGATCCGCGCCCCAATGGCTTTTCAGAAAATCAACGAAAACGCGCACCTTCGCCGATAAATGGCGATTATGAGGGTAAACCGCAAAAATACCAAAGTCCGTATAGGCATAGGGCTGTAAAATAGGAACTAATTTACCGGATTTAATCGCATCACCGGTGATAAAGCTAGGGCCAGTGATTATGCCCTGCCCATCCAATGCCGCTTCTCTTAGAACCTCACCGTTATTGGCGCTAATTGTCCCGCTGACACGCACGCTGATTAACTCCTTATTCTCATCCTGATAATACCATTCCTGAACCGGCCCGATGTTGGAATATCGCAGGCAATTATGATCAACCAATTCCTGCGGTGTCTGCGGTGTACCATGGCGATCAAGATAAGCGGGGCTGGCGCAGGTGACGGCACGAGACGTTGCCAATTTAGCCGCAATGAGACTGCTATCCGTCATCTGCCTTGAAATCCGCACGGCCACGTCAAAGCCCTCTTCGACAATATCGGCCCGGCGATCATTCAAATTCAAATCAATGTCAACTTCTGGATATTGACCAAGAAACTCGGACAAAGGTCCGCCCAAATGTTTAACAGAGAAAGTCACAGGTGCGGCGACACGCAGTTGCCCCGATACCTTACGCGTGTCTTCACTGATCGCGGTTTCAGTCTCCATTACGTCGGAAAGAATTTGCTGGCAGCGTTCAAAATAGACACGGCCTACATCCGTCACCGACAATCGCCTGGTGGTTCGGTTCAACAATCTAGCGCCAAGACGGTCTTCCAATTCGCTCACATATTTGGAAACGGCGGATTTCGACATATTCATGGAACGCGCCGCGGCGGAAAAACTGCCTTCTTTGATGACTTTTACAAAAATCTCCATTGCAGTCAGTCGGTCCATGGACTTGCTTCCTTAATTTTCCTGAACAATTGGACATTAACTTGCCCAATTGTTGCGCAACTCGCAACGAAGAAAATCAAAGCTCAGTAAATTTTAACTCTCACGCCTTATAAGCGGATCTGGGGGGAGGCTTTGGCATCCCATAACATCGTTGTATTGAGTTGAGGTCTGTTCCATGTTTGGAAAGAAGGCAGTATCGCCTATCAGCAAGAGCTTAGCAGGCGCGCAAGCTGTACGCTATCGCCAACCTTATGCGCGTCCGGCAAAAACTGGCTCTGATATTCCGTCATTTCTTCAAAAACCACCACAAGGCGCAAAACCGCAGGATCTCCAATCTGACGATGCGCAGATTATTGCGATGAAAGAAACCATATTGCCACGTGTACTTGATCGCATAGACACCAAAGCGGCAGCAGGTTTGAACAACACGGAACTGCGAGAAGAACTGCGTCCCGTCATCATGGAAGTCCTGAGTGAACTCAAATTCACTTTGAATAAGCAGGAGCTTATTCGTGTTGAAACGCTTCTGGTTGATGAATTGCTGGGACTTGGCCCACTTGAAGACCTACTCGCAAACCCTGAAGTTTCAGACATCATGGTGAATGGTCATGACCAAGTTTATGTCGAATGTCGCGGGAAGCTCAAACTGACCAATATACGCTTCCGCGACGATGATCATGTTCGCCATATAGCCCAGCGCATTTGCAACCGTGTTGGGCGCCGCATTGACCAGACCACACCTGTCGCCGACGCCCGATTAGAAGATGGTAGCCGGGTCAATGTGATCATGCCGCCCCTGTCCATACACGGCACCTCTATTTCCATCCGCAAATTTGCCGTCATGCCTTTCACTTTGGAGAAGTTGGCTGAAAGCGGATGCATGTCACGCGACATGGCGTCTTTTCTCGCAATTGCAGCAGCGGCACGTTTGAACATCATCATTTCCGGCGGGACAGGGTCTGGCAAAACCACCTTGTTGAACGCCCTATCGCGCATGATTGATCCTGGAGAGCGCGTCGTCACCATTGAAGACGCGGCAGAGCTTCAATTACAGCAACCCCATGTCGTCTCCCTTGAAAGTCGCCCGCCCAATTTAGAGGGTGATGGCGCCTATACTATTGGCGACTTGCTGCGTAATGCGCTTCGCATGCGCCCTGATCGTATTATTTTAGGCGAAGTCCGCGGACCTGAATGCATTGATATGCTTCAAGCCATGAACACCGGCCATGAAGGCTCAATGTGCACATTACATGCTAACCAACCACGCGAAGCTTTGACGCGGATGGAGAATATGGTTTCAATGGCTGGCCTTAATTATCCGCTGCGCGCCATACGCCAACAGATTGTGGATGCGATAGACATCGTCGTGCAAGTCCGTCGCTTGCGTGACGGCAGCCGCAAGATCACAAGCATCACCGAAATTGTCGGACTGGAAGAAGATATAATCACCACCCAGACGCTTTTCTCCTTTGATTATGATGATCAAGGCAATGACGGCACCATATTGGGGCAATTCAGCAAAAACAGCATGCAACCCTATTGCATTGAAAAAATACGCATACAGGGCTTTGAGCGCGCACTGATGGAGGCGATGAAATGAACATGAATTCCAGACATGAAGTTCAACGCGCCCGCGTTAGAACCAAGGTGAATGTTGGTGTCGATATTATCTTGAACGACGGCACGACATTGTCCGGGTCCGTTTTCATCGGCTTGAATGAACGCGTGCAAGATTTGTTAAACGATCCCAAGACCTTCATTCCCCTGCGGCAGCAGAATGGTGAAATTCTGCTTATCAATAAAAATTCTATCGCTGTTTGCAAACCGCTCGACACGCCGGGTTAAGAGAAGGGCGCTTGCGATAAAAGATCAGCCTCCCTAAGCTCATATAAAATTCAGGGAGGCTGCGATGGCACATAGTGATGATGGCAATATTATTGTGGAACGCTTTGGCCATGTGCTGGCCATGGGATTGAACCGGCCGCACAAATATAATGGCCTAACCCCGCATATGTTCGATGAGTTGCGCGCAGCCTATGAACAACTGGATGAAGATCCGGACTTACGCGTAGGCGTACTTCATGCTCTTGGCGACCATTTTACAGCCGGTCTCGACCTTCCAAAATTCGCCGGGCGATTTGCCAGCGGCGAAGACTTTTCAGGTAGTGAAGGTATTGATCTTTATAACCGCTTTGGGCGTCGGCTGACCAAACCCCTGATCACTGCCGTAAAAGGCATCACTTTTACCGCAGGTATTGAACTGATGTTGGCCGGGGACATTGTCATCGCTGCATCCGACTGCCGCTTTGCCCAGCTGGAACCCAAGCGAGGTCTTATGGCATCGGGTGGTGCGACCTATCGCTTTGTCGAACGTGGAGGCTGGGGTAACGCCATGAAATGGCTTTTGACCGGCGATGAATTTGACGCCGAAGAAGCCTTACGCATTGGCATTATTCAGGAAATTGTTGCACCGGGAGAGGAATTGCGCCGCGCCCTGGAACTCGCGCAGATCATCGCGGAACGTGCACCCTTAGCCGTGCAGGCAACGCTTTTAAATGCGAGAACTTATGCATTGCGCGGCGAAGAGGCCGCATCGGCTGAATTCATGGATATCCAGGCCCGCATGGCTGCGAGCGAGGATTTCCAGGAAGGCGTTCAAAGCTTTATTGAAAAGCGCCCCGCGCAATTCACAGGGCGCTAATAACCTGCGTCACGCTGCGGTGGCCATTCCACTTCGCGGCATTCATCGCTGTGCATTTTCAGCAGATCATGGAGCTGCCATCCCGGCGGCTGGATCATGATGATCTCAAGCCCTGATGCGCGTGCAAATTTCAAAGCCGGAACCAAATCCGTATCGCCGGACACGACAAATAGCTTTTTAACCATTTTCGTATCAGCGCAACGCGCGATATCCAGACCCATTTTGATTTCAACGCCTTTTTGTTCAAAGACGGGCACGAAATCATCATCTTCCAAATCCGCATCATCGCCTATGGCATCATCCCGCAACTGCCAGCCACGGAATTTCAAATGCCCGAGGCGCAGCGCGAAATGATCACGGCGCCCAATTTCATCCATCCAACCTGCATAAAGGCTGAATTCCAGCTCTTCACCAGAAACAGGGCGGCGCTGCTTGCCGTTATAAGGGCGGCAATCATAATAAAGGACGCGGAACAGATTTTCATTTGGCCGCAAAGTCGCGTGCACAAAATCCTCCACCAAATCAGGTGTCGGTTCCATCCCAGATTTTTTGGCAAGGTGGCGAAAATGGCCGCCATCAAATAGAATTGCAATATCGCTCATTAATTCCCCCGATACTCAATACATACACACAAGAAAAACAAATAATCAGAATAAGATTTGTTCCTTGAACACTCCCCTAATCTAATGTGTTTGCACCCGCAAGTCTATAACGATCAAGAAGCTGTGCGTTCTGCCTTATCTTTCGCGTTAGATGTCTGGATTTGATCACGAACAGCCTGCCAGTCTTCTGGTGAGAGGGATGAGAGCCCTGCAAAATTACCTGCACTGTTAAGATATTGGCCGCCATCGATAGGAATGATAGCGCCTGTAATATATTCACTTTGATCGGCCATGAGAAAAGCCGCTAGATTCGCCAATTCCTCATGCTTGCCATAGCGCCGCAGCGGGACCCCTTCCTCACCATCGCGCACACTGCCTTTTGCATTTTGCGGCATCAAACGATCCCAGGCCCCTTTGGTAGGGAATGGCCCTGGCGCAATGGCATTGGCTCTAATGCCCCTTGGCCCCCATTCAACTGCTAAAGATTGCGTCATTGCCGCCACACCGGCTTTTGACATGGCCGACGGGACAACAAATGGTGAACCCGTCCAAACCCAGGTCGTGACGATAGATAGGATATTACCTTTCAGACCATCTTTCAGCCAACGCTTGCCCACAGCATTCGTCACATTGAATGTGCCATTAAATACGATGGAAGCAATGGCGTTAAAAGCGTTGGCGCTTAAATTTTCAGTGGGTGATATGAAGTTCCCGGCCGCATTGTTGACGAGACCGCTCAAGGGACCCTGCTCCCAAATCTCCGCCACGGCAGCTTCAATCGCTTCCGGGTCACGGATATCAACGGCTTGTACAGTGACAGGACCACCCAATTCGGCGGCTGTTTCTTCCAGGACATTTAACCTGCGCCCCCAAATCACGACTTCAGCGCCCAGTTCCAGATATTTCTCTGTCATTGACCGGCCAAGCCCGGTCCCACCGCCAGTGACAAGAATCTTTTTGCCTTTAAACAAGTCTTTCTGAAACATAGTCAGCCCTTCCTGTAAACAAAGCCCGCAAACCAACCAGACAATAGAGCAATCACAACAGCGGCCAAGCCATAGATTAGGGGCCTTTCCTGCGCAAAGGAAAAAATCCAGCGCTCAAGCCCGCTTTTATCCACATTCAAACTCTGACGAACATGGTCAACAACTTGTCCTTTAGAGAAGAGGAAAATATCCACATTGAAAACGCCCACAGGAACGCGCGCCGGCAAACGAATTCGAGTGCGAAACAAGGTGTCGTCAAAAACCTCAATATCCGCCACTTCATCCGGATAAAGACCAGCAGCACGTAAATGTCGGATCAGTCCTGCCCGAAATTCGCTTAACTCCGCTGCAGCCACATCACCACTCAAAGTCGGAGATAAGAGCAAATTATCAATACCAATTTGATGAACAGCCAATTGGTCCTCATTCGTGATATCCATAAGCGGCCTCGTCGCTGCTAGCGAGTAATAACCAACCGCTGTTTGATAAAGCACTGACTCCCTGTTCATCCAAAGTCCAGCGACCTTATCTTTCCGGCGCACGACAAGCTTCTGTTCCGGCCCGCGAACAATCGCAATAATGTCAAAATCTTCGCCCAGGCTCAGCGCACTGCCACGGCCTATCGCACCGAATAAGATTAAGTCCGCACCTGAAAATTGCGTTCGAATGTCAATGCGACGTTCTGAAAGGTCACTCACCAGTCCTTGGGCGAAAAGCGGAGTCACCCAAAATGTCATCAGCAATGCAAGAAATGCACGCATTATTCAATGGCCTCAGCGATGGAAAATAACTCCTCTGGCTCAAGAAACAGGGTGAAACCCATGCGGACACATACAGCCAGAACCATAGTTGCTAACAACGCGCGTAACTGTTCACCTTTCAGTGTATGCCCCGCACGCACACCGACCTGCGCTCCAAAAACCGCACCAACCAAGAGCAATACAGCCAGAACCACATCAACCGTCTGCGTATTCACTGAGTGCAAAGTCGTAACTGTTGCTGTAACAAAAACGGTTTGAAATAAAGAGGTTCCAACAACCACATTGGTCGGCATGCCCAGGATATAAATCATCGCCGGAACCATAATGAAGCCGCCGCCGACGCCCATCAGCGCCGCCAGAACACCGACAACAAAGCCAATCGCAATCGGAAGCAATATGCTGATATAAAGTCTTGAGCGCCTAAAGCGCATTTTAAAGGGAAGCTTATGCGTCCAACCCTGATGCCCGCGCTTGCGGCTACCAACACCATCCGAGCGTTTACGGCGCAATGAATTCAGGCTTTCCAGCAACATTAACACGCCAATAGTCCCCAAAAACACCACATAGACAAGCGCGATCATCAAATCGACCTGGCCAATAGCTTTGAGCATTGTAAACAAAGCCGTCCCAGCGACAGAGCCCATCGCACCGCCGATGACCAAAACCAAGCCCATTTTAATATCAACTCCGCCGCGCCTGAAATGCGCCAAAGCACCGGAAACAGAAGCCGCCGTAATCTGATTGGACTCTGATGCCACGGCAACTGCCGGTGGAACGCCATAGAAGATCAAAAGCGGAGTCATAAGAAAGCCGCCACCAACCCCAAACATGCCTGAAAGAAAGCCGACAACCCCTCCCATCCCGAGAATAACGAATATGTTCACCGACATCTCTGCAATAGGAAGATAGATTTGCATTATGCGTGCCTTATTCAGCGGGACCTGATCTCATCCTTAAAAGCCATGTTACATATATACAAGACTATATGTTTTAGGATGAGAAACGCCTCGGATCAGTTATTTCCAATCATATTAACGCCGAATATTGGAAGAAGTATATGGATTTACCTCCATATACACAGCTTTTAGAACTGTTAGACGTTATTTTGCGTAGTAACACTCCGTAAAATCCAGTATATTAATCTAGCACTGAGGGAATTTGCTCAATGAAGATGAAAGAGCTGGAAGAGAGAACCGGTGTTGGTCGTGAAGCAATTCGCTTTTATATTCGCGAAGGCCTGCTTCCCGAACCTGACCGACCAAAACGCAATGTCGCGCGCTATAGTGATGCACATGTCATTCGTTTGAAGGCCATAAAGCGCCTTCAGGAAGAACGCTTTCTCCCGCTCTCCGTTATAAAAGCGCTTTTGTCCGCGGATGAAGGTGCGGCTGCTATTGATGCCCAGGCTTTTCCTGCACTAGACCGGCTGCTCCAAGATAAGTTGGGAGTTGGGATGCAGGAAGCCGATGAAGTTCCCTTGGCAAAGTTACAAAGTGAATCCGGCTTAAGTGACAACCAGATCGAAGGCCTTGAAACCATAGGGATGATCACCATCCAGCGGGATAAGGCTGAACCTTATGTGAGGTCCATTGATGCCTCCATCACCCGCGTCTGGGCGCAATTGAATACAGTCGGTTTTACTGAAGAACGCGGCTTTACGGCTGAAACAGCCCGGATTTATGTGGAATTTGTGGAGTGGCTAACAAAGGCCGAGGTCAAAATGTTCTACCAGCATTTAGCCGACAAATTATCCACAGAAGATGCCGCACTTATCGGAGAACGCGGTGTGACCTTGGTAAATGAAGTCATAGGCCACCTCCGTACCAAATTGATTTTACGTGAACTCCGGGCGCTAAACGCGCCAAAAACCAGTAAAGAGCAACCGGACAATAAAATAATAAAAGTCCAATTGAAGTAACCTTGGGGAGCCCCAATATGGCCTTGAAAGATTTATATGCGCAGATGCCCAAAGAAGACGAGTGGCACGTTGATGAAAACATTACAGCCATTTTCAATTGGGAATATAGTGATGAGCGCAAAGACCTACTTGCCCTTTATTCCAAAGGGAAAAAGCAGCAGTGGGATGCAGAACACCGCATTGATTGGAATCAGGAGTTAGACCCTGAGAATCCGCAGCAATTGCCTGAGGAATTATTCCCTCTTTTCGGCACACCTTATTACAACAAGATGTCGCCTAAGGAAAAAGCGGAGCTGCGCCGTCATCACCAAGCCTGGTCCAATTCTCAATTCCTGCATGGCGAACAGGGTGCCTTGCTGTGCGCCGCCAAAATCGTGCAGAATGTCCCGGATTTAGAGGCCAAATTCTATGCTTCAACTCAGGTGATTGATGAAGCCCGCCATGTGGAAGCCTATAAAAAACTGCTTGAGAAATTCCAAGTCTCCTATCCCATCACCGGACCCTTAGCGACTTTGCTTGAGCAAGTTTTGCAAGATAAGCGCTGGGACATGACTTATCTGGGCATGCAGGTGGTGATTGAGGGCCTGGCCCTTGCCGCTTTTACCGGCATTCGTGACCATGCACAAAACCCACTGGCGGCCCAAGTCAATGCTTATGTCATGCAGGATGAAGCCCGTCACGTGGCTTTCGGGCGCTTGGCGCTACGCGAATATTATCCGCAGTTGAGTGATAGTGAACGCGCTGAACGCGAAGAGTTTCTTGTTGAAGCCTGCTATCACATGCGTGACCGGTTCTCAGCATCAGAAGTTTGGGAGAATTTTGGTATTCCAGATGAGGAGTGGAAAGATCACATCGCTCAATCCGAAGTCATGCAGATGTTCCGCAACCATCTCTTCAGCCGCATTGTTCCTATTGTAAAAGACATCGGACTATGGGGCCCTAAAGTCACAAAAGCTTATGAAGATATGGGCGTTATGGCCTATGCCAGTGTGGATGTGGACGCCTTACAAGCCAATGATGATCAAGTTGCCCGCGACTATGACGCACGGGCATCCCATCTGGATGAAATCATCGATAAAGGCCGTCAAATCGACGCTGCCGAATAAATTCAAATTCGTCTACGGGTCTCAAATTCTGACCCGTAGACACCCCTCATCACGAAAATGACACACTCGCTCTCGCTTCAGTGAACAAAGTTGCAATGCAGTTATAGATTTTCGCGTCTATATAACTCGCGGAATGTAATTATGGACGCAGAACATGGCAACGCATTCGACATTGGAGCTAGGCTTAAAACAAGAAGAGGTCATTACTCTTGGCCGCCTTCGCGCGCAAAATATTGCCCAGTTTCAAGCTGCTTCAAAACAAGTGAATGGGGCTAAAAACTTCATAAAAAACAATATCTTGAAGCTGGCCGTCATGAGCATTGGTGCCTTGCTGTTTTTTGCACTTACATAGTTAATTGACGAACCCCCAATGCACCAGTGTCCTCCTCTTAGAAACTGGTGCAATACCGGCGACACCTAGCCCCCCTAATGGTGTCGCCGGTTTTTATTTTTAGGCATAAATTTGTCACGGAATGACAGGGCTTTGTTTCAACCGTGAATAGCAATTTTGCCTTATTCTAAACACCGTCCCCCAATCACAGTGACCTCAACCATGAGTAGATTTGTGTATCGCGTCCAATATGAAGATAAAAGGTGGAGCATCCATCTTTCAGGCCGAAGAATTGCCAGCGCTAAGCAGCGCGTTTCCGCTATAAAACTCGCTGTATTACTAGCAAGACGCAAACAATGTCTGGGACAGGATGCAACCTTTGAAGTGCAGGATCGCAACTATAAAACGATTTCATTGCTGAATCACAAAGTCCCATGGCAGAATGACGCGACTTTTAACGGGTGCGTCAGACATAATGGACAGAAATACAATAAAACATAAAACCATCTGGATCGCAGGCGGCACAGGACTTGTCGGGCGTCAGCTCATCCTTCGCTTATGCGCTCAGGGCCATCATGTCGTTAGCCTGTTAAGACGCCCTTCCGGCATGGGCGGCTCAAGACTAAGCGAATTTGAAATCGACTTTGAAGACCTGGTCAGACATGGCGCTTCATCCCTTCCGGTTCTGCCGAAACCAGATGTGGTCATCAGTACCCTAGGCACAACGCTGAAAACCGCTGGCTCAAAAGAAGCATTTTATCGGGTTGATCATGATTATGTATTTGCCTTCGCAAAAGCCGGAAAAGAAACCAATGCCCGGCAGATGATCACCGTGTCTTCCGTATCTGCAAACCGTAATACGTCCAATTTCTATTTGCGTGTGAAAGGTGAGGTTGAATCCCACCTTGGAGGACTGGGGTTTGCGCATTTAGACATTATTCGCCCGGGTCTTCTTCTAGGTCAAAGAACAGAGAGTCGACCCGGAGAAAGCTTCGGCGCAACAGTTCTGCCCCTCATCGCCCCTCTTCTTCCCAGCCGCTACCGCGCTATTGAGAGTAACAAGGTGGCTAATGCCATCGCAAAAATCATTCAAAATGAAAGGCCGGAAGTCGGCACTACCAATATTTATCACAATACAGAGATTTTGCGCCTTGCGGCGAATTGACTTTGCCGCAAGAGGCGCCCGCTTCACCTTTTTGAGGCTTGAAGCTTTACGCGCAGTTTTCTAAGCTCGCCCTCTTTATTGCATCTTCATGGGGGCAAAAGTGAAACAACTCTTATTAGCCAGCGCATTCTTAATGGCGACGCTTGCACCAATGACCACAACAGAAGCTTCGGATATGTCGATGGAAACCGTCGAGAATAATGCGCTCCTTCAACCCTGGGGCGGGCCGTTTGGCGGCGTACCCGCATTTGATAAAATGAATCTGGATGATTTGAAGGAAGCGCTCGAATGGGGCATGGCAAAGCAGCTTGAAGAAATTGACGTCATTACTGCTTCAAGCGAAGAACCCAGCTTTGAAAACACTATTGCCGCTTTTGAAGATGTAGGACGGGACCTCGACCGGGTATTTGCTTATTATTATCTTTGGTCCTCAAATCTCTCTTCCCCGGAATACCGTGAAATTCAAGCGGAATTTGCGCCGAAAATCTCAGCCTATTTTACGGCCATTGACCAGAATGAGGCGTTATTCAACCGCGTCAAACACGTTTATGACACACGCGATCAGTATGATTACACGCCTGAGCAACAGCGCCTTATTTGGACCCGCTATAATGGCTTTGCCCATTATGGTGCGACCCTCAAAGGGGACGCCAAAAAACGCTATGCGGAAATTCAGGAAGAACTTGCGAAATTACACACCAAATTCGCTAACAATGTTCTCGCAGATGAAGAAAATTACGTTCTTTATCTGAATGAAGACCAACTTGGCGGCCTACCCCAGAACTTTATAAATGCAGCGGCGGCAGCTGCTAAAGCCCGTGGGCATGAAGGTGAATATGCCATCACGAACACGCGCTCTTCCATGTCTCCCTTTTTAACGTATTCCACAGAGCGTGATTTGCGAGAAAAAGTCTGGCGCACCTATTACAATCGTGGAGACAATGGGGATGAATTTGATAATAACGCTATCATCGCCCAAATCCTGAAGCTGCGTGATGAGCGTGTCAAATTACTCGGTTATAAAAATTACGCCTCCTGGCGTTTAGCTGACCGTATGGCGAAAACTCCGGAGCGCGCAGATGCCCTAATGGAGGCCGTCTGGCCCGCAGCCGTTGCCCGCGTTCACGAAGAAGTCGCTGATATGCAAGCACTAGCGGATGCAGAAGGCACAAATATCAAAATTGCACCCTGGGATTATCGCTATTACGCGGAGAAAGTCCGCCAGGACAAATATGCTTTCTCAGGCGATGAGGTGAAGCAATATCTCCAAATGGATAAACTGCGTGAAGCCATGTTCTATGTGGCCGGGCGGTTGTTCAATTTTGCTTTCACCCCCATTGAAGATGGCTCCGTCCCAGTCTTTCATGAAGACGTGAAAGTTTGGGAAGTCACAGACAAAGACAGCGGCGAGCATATAGGTCTTTGGTATCTGGATCCCTTCGCCCGGAAAGGCAAACGCTCCGGCGCCTGGGCGACCAGCTATCGCACGCACGAAACTTTCCGTGGAAAGCGCACGGTGCTTGCGTCCAACAACTCAAATTTCGTGAAGGGCGCACCAGGCGAGCCTGTGCTTATCTCCTGGGATGATGCGGAAACTTTCTTTCATGAGTTTGGCCATGCCCTACATGCTCTGTCCTCTCGTGTGAATTACCCCTCTTTAAACTTTGGCGTTAGGGATTACACAGAATTCCAGTCTCAACTGCTGGAGCGCTGGCTGCTCACGGATGAAGTGATTGACAATTATCTTGTCCATCACGAAACCGGGGAGCCCATCCCCGCTGACCTGGTTGCTAAAATCAAAGCAGCAAAAACCTTCAACCAAGGCTTTGCAACGACTGAATATCTGGCAAGTGCGCTGGTTGATATGCGCTATCATACAGTAGACCCGACAGACATTGACCCGGATGCCTTTGAACGCGAAACCTTGGCTGAACTTGGTATGCCGGACGAACTCGTTATGCGCCATCGCAGCACTCAATTCGGCCATATCTTCTCAGGTGAAGGCTATAGCGCAGGTTATTACGGTTATATGTGGGCGGATGTATTAACATCGGATGCCGCTGAGGCATTTAAGGAGGCCCCCGGCGGCTTCTACGATGAAGGCGTTGCTAAAAAATTGGTCGATCACCTATTCGCGCCACGCAATGCAATCGACCCTGCCGAAGCCTATCGGGCTTTCCGCGGTCGCGATGCCAATATCGAGCCCTTAATGCGCGACCGTGGCTTTCCTGTGCCTGCGGCAGCCAGCGACGGTTCTGGCGCACAAGACTAAAACACCTGGTGTGGGGACAAGCTCCCCACACCTCACTTTCAATGCCCGCCTTGATTTTAACAGCCATTCCTCATTTAATGAATGAAACTGGAAATATCGGGGGATATTATGAGCAGTGAAGGATTGCACGCACCGCGTGAACGATTGAGCAAACACACGCTGGCCATGCATCAAGCTATTTCGTCTTTAATGGAAGAGCTTGAAGCCGTTGACTGGTATCAACAACGAGCAGACGATTGTGACGACCCAGCTTTAAAAGCCATTCTACTTCACAATATGCGGGAAGAGATTGAACATGCCGCTATGGCATTAGAATGGCTCCGCCGTAACAGTGAGTATTTCGATAAAGAACTCAAAGAATATCTTTTCAGAGAGGGGGACATTGCAGCGTTGGAAGTTGAGGCGACGGACAGCCATTAACGCCCAATACCTTCTATCATGACATTGATAATAGCTTCGGCCCTGGGCTGGCCGGACTGCTCGTCCTCTTTTGCGACCAGGCTTTCATCCAGGCGCAAAGATACATAACCATGAACCAGGGACCATAAGGCGATGGCCTGACTTTCAACGCCCACATTCATTGAATTATTTTCGTCACTCAAAACAGCCATTAGCCGATCATAAATACGATCCATGGCCGCTTCCAACCGCGGGTCATCATCAAGCAGATCCTGCCGCCACAATAGCCGGTAGCGATGGGGATTTTCCAACCCAAAACTAATAACTTGAGATGAAATAGT
>JASFRS010000035.1:0-17805 GCA_050114795.1 Sphingomonadales bacterium | reverse complement strand
TTTACCAGAATATCTGTCATGATTGACCGCTCGCGGTCGCTAAGCTGGCCTTCAGATGATAAAAACAGATCGGCTATGTTATCGGTCAGCCGCGCGCGTGCCTGGGCACTCTTGTCCCTGGCGAGTTCCGTTAACGCCTTGAAATCTGCGTGTTTTACGTCCACGCTCAATCCTTCCCCAAAGCCGATGAGACAGCCCACTCACTCGGTCATGGCACAAAAGCCAAAGCCTTAGGCAAAGAATATAAATCTTTTCACTTAAAAACGTCTAAACAATTCTGTGACTAATGAAGAACAATTTGTCACAATTATTATTGCATATGAAATAGTTAATTTTAATTATAGATCATATACTTATAAATACTGGGGCTGTTTTACACTTTTTATTAGAACCTCACACGCCATCCAAACTCAAAAGATGCCGTTGCTTTAGACCGATCCGGCGTATTAGCCTGGTCATCCGCAACACTGACTTGCGCGCGCAAATCGCCCCATTCCGTAGGCCACTCAGTCTCCAATTCAACCAGGTTTATCTTCTCACGATTTGCACTGATTGAATGACGGCCGCGACTGTCTCCATTCACATCTGCATGGCGAAATGACGCACGAAACACGCGATTCCGACGATCTACGACGGATCCTGTAAAAGAGACCAATCTACTGTCACCATCAAGACTGTGACCGATAGCACGTCCCCGATAAGTAAAACCATCTCGATAAATAAAATTATTATAGGTTGAGCTTCCCCGTTCCCGCCCTGGAAAAGATCTGTTTGCAAAAGTATCCGAATACTCACCAGTAAGACGTAGCTGGGTCCCGTCCCCACTAATGGGGAAATTAAGGCTGGCGCCGCTCAGAATACTGATTTGATCGATAATGATATTGTCTTCATCCTCGCCAATCAGCTCGCCATATAGCGAATAAGTGACATTACCAATGTGATTGCCATAACGAATATCGACCCCTGCAATCTGATTGCCCGGTTCATCAAAGGTGCCCGTATTGTCAGCATTACCAATCCCAATAAAGGAGTTTGCCCAGGTCTTAAGGCCGCAGGGCCGACCATTTCCGCACAACTGCAATGCGCGATTAAACCCGATATTCAAACCATCAATGGGTTCGATAGCCAGCTTAATGCCTGCAACAACTTGATTGGAAAAGTCACGCTGTTCATCAAGCAACCCAACAAAAGCCTCAAATTGCCAAGGCCCAATCCAGGACAGCCATTTGCTTTCAAAAGGTTTTGGATTGAGCCGCTTCAAACCGATTTTTGGAAATGGCCGTGCGTTGTTTGAGAATAACAAGGTTGAATCCCAACCTGGCCCCCACCAATTTTCTACCCAACCTAAATAACCAACCCAGTTCCCAATAACCTGCGCCACATAGGTTCGTTCGAAGTTAAGTCCCTCACCGGATTGGGCCGTTCGTGCGCCGACATTAATGCTCACATAACTGCTGGTGAAATGTTTTTCTAAACGGACATAACCTTCTGCATCAGCCCTTGTTCCGTCGCCAAAATCACGAACAAGCGTAGGCCGGTTACCAAAATTTGCCCCTGCTTCATAACGCGTTGATCTAAACGCATCATTGCCCGGCATCAATATTTCTACACGCTGTAAAGCAGCCAAAACATGAGGCGGGAGTGAATCTAAATCGAGGCCTTGCGCATTTAAGCCATCAGATATCTGCGCCCAAGGCAGCGGCCAACTGTTTATCGGTCCACTAAACAATCCATAATCTGCCAGCAGTTCAAGATCGGAACGCAAACGTAAGTCACCAACTTCCGCCCAAGGTGCTGCCTGGGACGGCGTAACAAGAAATATTTGCCCAACGGAAATCAGGGCGGCGAGAGAGGCAACTCTAAGCTTAAACATTGGGCATTTCCTATTTATCTCAGCCATTTACTGGCCAGTTTTTCCGCCTTTTCATAGGCGACTTCATCATCGACGTCTATCCAGAATGCCGCACCAATGTCGACAGCCTTAGCCTGGCCATTAAGTGCTAAGCGCTTCATACCGTCACTTATGCCCACCTCATCAACATCATTCCCATCCAGAATTGAATCAATAAGCGAGATATGGGCACAAAACACACCACAATCGAAGGCTTGGAATTCATCCATACCTTTTCCGATTGACGTGATTGCATCGCCATTCAAGGCAACTCTTGTCACGTCATCCATATCTACACAGGGGTTATCCAGGCGAAAGTCGCATCCCAAATATGTCGCGTCATCTTCTCCAGGCCGCGGCGCATTGAAAACAGCTTCCACAAGATCAGGCATAAACATATGATCACACATGCTTAGGATAAAGCGATCTCCGTGAAGCTCGGGTCGCGCCGCCGCAACAGAGATACCATTTGGTCGGTGCCAATCTGGATTAAAAATACAAACCAGATCAACGCCCAACTCTTCCGCTGTAGTTTTGGCCTGTGCTTCCACTTCTTCACTTAAATATCCCGTCACCACGATAAAGCGTGAAACACCGCCATTAAAAAGCGCATGCATAACATGCTCCAACAGCGGTCTATTGCAGAGTTTGAGAAGAGGTTTGGAGTGGCCAAGGGAGCGAATACGGCTCCCTTGGCCAGCCGCTAATATTACGCCGTCCACCGCTGCTGCTCGACAACACCTTGAATAAAGGATTCCGTGCGATCGCGTGCGACATCATCTGGCATTTGAACTGGCGGGTGTTTACAGAAATAGGCGCTTGGACCCTCCACAACGCCACCAAGACCACGGTCCAAAGCCAATTTAGCACAGCGGATCATATCCACGGCAACGCCCGCAGAGTTCGGGCTATCTTCAACAGACAAGCGCATTTCAGCATGCATTGGCACACCACCGAACAACAAGCCTTCCATGCGAATGAAAGCGACCTTGTTATCGTTCTGCCAGGGCACATAATCACTTGGGCCGATATGAATATTCTGATCGTCTAGACGCTCAGCAGCCACAGACTGTACGGCTTCTGTTTTGGAGATTTTCTTGGATTTCAAGCGGGTCTTATCGGCCATATTTAAGAAGTCCGTATTGCCGCCTGTATTCAATTGATAAGTCCGTTCCAGTTTCACGCCGCGATTTTTAAACAAATCAGCAAGGACGCGGTGAACAATGGTCGCGCCGACTTGGGACTTAATATCATCTCCAATGATCGGAATGCCTTTCGCTGCGAAGCGTGCTGCCCACTCTGGGTCACTTGCAATGAAGACCGGGATATTGTTGATAAAAGCCACACCAGCTTCCAACGCGCATTCCGCGTAAAACTCCACAGCTTTTTGAGAACCGACCGGAAGATAATTGACCATGACGTCAATTTTCTTTTCCTTCAAATGCGCAATGACTTCATCCCTGCTCATTCCATCACCCGACTTCGGGCAAAAGCGCCTGTCTTCCGGATGGGCATCCATATGCGCTGCATAACCGTCAAGCAATGGGCCATGTTGAATGATGGCACCGGTCGCCGGCACATTTTCGCAAAAAACTGTAGTGCAATTTGGTTTTTCAAAAATTGCATCGGCTACATCTTTGCCAACTTTACGCTGGTCAACATCAAATGCCGTTACAACTTTGATATCAGATGGCAAATAACCACCCAAATTCTGGTGCATTAAACCAATTGGCGTTTGCTCCTGTTCTTCACCATAGTAAGTAAGACCTTGAACCAAGGAACTTGCACAATTTCCAACACCGACAATTGCCAGGTTAATGGGTGTACGGGCCACGATCATTTGCTCCTTTTCATTTTGCGCCCTTCTTTATTTGATAAGGGCTCAAAGCAAGTTGCCGCTGAAGTTCTTTACTTCAGGGGGATGCGACAACCAATTTTCTTCACTTTTTTTTATCAGGGAAATAAGCGGAATCCCTGAAATTCCGTGCGATAATTGGACTAAGGCTACTCGTGTAGTCCATGACACGTACTATGAACCGCCATTGCATGACAAATGTGGTCAAAATCGAATAAATGGCTAAGAACCACATCGCTGCGAGCCACATGTCCATAATGGCGAATGGGATGACTGACCAGAAAAAAGTGTTTCTTCGCCCGCCGATCAAACGAAATTTCCGTTCAAAATCACCAGCATCATCCAATTGGACGCCACTTAAGCGCCGGAAAAACTCACTCAACACAACTTCTGACCAGGCAAAAAGCATGATCAGCAAAGCCAAACTATAAACAGTTGCATCCGAGCCTTGCCGCTGCAAAGCAAATGCAATCCCAAAATACCAGCTATATTCGACAAGCTTATCTAAAATATGTTCAAGCTCACCCACACGAGATGTCAGCATTTTCGTGCGCGCTAGCTTACCGTCCACACCATCAAGCACACCAAGCACCAAAGCAATCGCCAAGGCAATTAACATATGGCCTGTGGCAAAAAGATAAGTGGCACCAAAGCCAAACACACCAGTCACCAATGTCACCTGATTGGGTGTTACCGGGGTATTAAGCAGCGCTTTTGTTATCAGATTTTCGAAAAACGGGTGAATAAATCGCGCAGGCCAGTCCAATGTGCCTTTTTGAGCCATAGCAATAAGCGCATTAGCGCCATTCTCGGCCCCTTCTTTTTCTGACACGCGATGAAGGAGAAGTGGCACGTCCCTCCTGCGATCCGGTAAATAAAGCGGCAGCGATGAAATATCAAAAAGTACCCTGTCTTTTTCAAAATTCGCTGCTTGGAGAAGCAATGTTAAAAAATCCCCCGCCGGGGCATTCGGCGCTTGTGCAGAAATCAATGCCGACGGCAACTTAGCTATACCAACAAAGTGTTCAGTGGAGTCTGCACCAAGAAGGTTCTCCGATGCCCGAAATCCAACAGCTACAGCTTTGGTATCAGTTGCCAAAACCGTTGACGCCTCATTATGAATAACAGCCTTTAATATTCTATCATCAACAAGAAGCGCATCATCCAGAAAAAGGATATCGCCGCCATCTCGAACCAGATCCATCAATTCTTTGGGGTTTTGAACAAGGGCGACTGTTGATGGAATTTTTTTCATGGACTGAAGCGCAGAACCAATTTCAAGCGCAAAGTCTAAAGCCAGAACGCAGACTTCTTCAATTCCTGCCCGAGCTAATTGGCGCAACTGCCGCTCCAATAAGCTCAAGCCACCACAAGAGATAAGTGAACGAGGGCGTTCACGACCATCAAGTCGAGGTAAGCGGGCCGTTATTATCGCGCGTTTGACCATGGTTATCGCGTTAATCCCTGTTCAGTCCTATTTGATGCGGCCTCATAACAAATCTAAAGGACACATGAAAAGCAGGATTTTAAATTGTCGTATAAAATCACGAAACTGTGTTTCTTTGGTCTCACAATATGGCGTCAATTTGTTGATTAAAGAAGTTAACTAGACGTTATTGCACGTTATAAAAAAGCTGATTATAGCATTTGCCTCTACTTTCAAAATGGAGCAGCCCAACCATGACGCAAATCGGTCGTCCGTCTGATATTGAAGAATGGAGCAACCGTTATTTCATCCACCGTGCGTCTGAAAGGCTGCTCCCAATTTTAATCAGATTGAAACTGACACCTAATACCGTATCGTTTTTAGGTCTATTTAGCGCAATAATTGCGGCGTATTTATATTATCTATCCCTGGGAGGAAGGCCGTTGCTTGGCCTAGCGGGTTTAGGTTTTGCAATTTTTTGGCACATCCTGGATGGCAGTGATGGAAAATTAGCCAGGGCAACAGGCCGGGCGAGCGAATACGGACGGATAATCGATGGCATATGCGACCATAGTGCCTTTGCCGCGATTTACTTTGTACTTACTATACGCGCTTTAGATCAAGGGGTTCCCCCTACCCTAGCTTGGCCTCTTGCAATCACTGCAGCGCTTGCACATGCTTATCAGGCGGCCTCATTTGAACGACGTCGGCAAAGCTTTGCCCATATCGCAAACATGACGTTGGCGACGAATGAAAAAGCACCTGAACCCACCGGCTTTATGTCAATTTTGAGCAGATTATATTCAAAAATTCAAACCATGGGCCAAGGTGGATTACCACAGATCGAAATAGTTATGGCTGAAGCCATTCAGCAAAGTAACCAGGAGAAAAGAGACACCGCGCTAAAAATATACAACGATCTATTACCCAATCATATCCGGCGTTGGAGTATTTTGAGCGCCAATCATCGGACAATAGCAATCTTTGTCTTCGTCCTTATTGGATTTCCTTTAGGGTATTTCCTCTTCGAAATACTCTTTCTCACGCTACTCCATTTCAATTTATTGCGCGCAGAAAAAAGAATTTCCGAAACCCTGGCTGCCACGACCTCATTTCAATGATGCGACCAAATCAGCTAATTGCCCTTGTCCATCATCATCAGGGAGGGGAACTTCATCACTATAGATAGGTTCCTCCAAATCCGCTGAATAAACCGCACCCTGATCGACAGCTTCAGTCAATACTTCAATAAGAGCCGCACGGTCGATTGGTTTTGCAAGATATCCATCCATGCCCGAGGCCAAATATTTTTCCCTGTCACCGTCCATTGCATTCGCCGTCAACGCGATAATCGGCACTTCAGCCGCCTTGCCGCCCAGAGACCTGATACGATCCGTTGCTGCAACCCCATCCATACGCGGCATATTAATATCCATGAGAACCACATCAAATTTTGAAGCGGTGTGACGAATTTTCGCTAAAGCTTCCGCCCCATCGGATGCTGTGTCTACCCCATGTCCCAATTTACGAAGCATAGTCGTGATAAGCATACGATTAATCGCATTATCCTCAACGACAAGGACATGCAAAAAGCGATTATTCTCTATGTTCGCAGGAATAGGAACTATCTCATCTCCCTTCGTCAAACTTGTCTGCTCAACAGCACCTAGTTTGACGTTGAATGCGAATGTCGCACCTTCGCCTTCCAGACTTGAAACCCATATACGGCCACCCATGAGAGTAACGAGCTCACAACTGATGGCTAAGCCTAGGCCTGTGCCACCAAAGCGCCTAGTGGTTGAAGTATCTGCTTGAGTGAATTTCTCAAACAATGTGGACAGCATATTGGAAGGAATGCCGATACCCGTATCCACAACGCGGAATTGAATGCAATGCTTATCCTTAGAAGACGTTCCAAGCACTTCCACATGTACCTCGATCTGCCCCTCAGCCGTAAATTTAATGGCATTGCCAATTAAATTTACCAAAACTTGCCTCAGCCGTTGAATATCCCCACTTATAACTTCAGGAACAGCATCCGATTTTTTGAGCACTAAAGGCAGACCTTTTTTATTCGCATTCACTGACATCAAGGTCATGACTTCTTGCAATAAAGCATCAATAGAAAACGGCTCGTCTTCCAATCGAACACCACCGGCTTCTAGCTTAGAAAGATCAAGAATATCATTGATTAATGTCAACAGGCCCTTGCCAGACAATGTGATTGTATCAACAAAACGACGTTGCTCGGCATCCAAGGGCGTATCGCGCAAAAGATCTGCCATACCAAGCACACCATTCATCGGCGTGCGGATTTCATGCGACATGGTCGCTAGAAACTCAGTTTTCATCTGATTGCCCTGCTCCGCCTCCAGACGTGCCTGTTGTAGCGCGCGCTCGGCTTTTTTGGCTTCTGTAATATCTTGAAACACACCGAACAAAGCATTTACACGCCCGCTGTCATCAAAGTCGCATTCCGCTTTAATATGAACATAACGACGCCCGCTGGATCGCGACCTTACGCGCATCTCCAATTCCATAGGCGTTTGACTTTCCACAGATCGACGCAGGGCTTTCACCAATACATCACGATCTTCCTTATAGAAGATCTGGAGGCCTTGCTTAATCGCAATCGGGCCCTTTTGTGGTTCATGTCCAAGAATTCTGAAATTTTGGTCAGAGCAACTCAAAGCTTGCGAAGAAACATCCAACCGCCAATGACCGATTGCCCCAATTTCCTCAGCGCGAAGCAAATTCTGCTCAAGAACTTTTCGCTTTGTAATATCCGTCATAATCGAGATGTAACGGACGATCTGACCTTCTTCGTTAAAGATAGGCTGAATAGAATATTCAAGCCAAAGTCGCCCGCCATCCTTACGAAAAGTCTTCAATTCAAGCTTGGAAGGATACCCTGCCTCCAATTCCTGTTGCGCTTGCCTGACAAGCGCCACATCTGCTTTTGTTGTCCTTAATATCTCCAAAGGAAACCGCCCGATCAATTCATTGCGTTCCAAGCCGGTGATCCGGGAAAGTGCTTCATTAACCCATTCAACCCGAAAATCTGAATTAGCTATCAGGACACCATTAGTGGCATTCGACGCAACTAACCCCAGCTTGCGCAGTTCAGCTTCCCGCTCATCGAGCTTCGATGCCATTGTATTCATGGCATGACTGAGGCCCTTTAATTCTTCAGCAGAGCTTTCCGGGTTGATACGCTGGCTCAAATCTCCACTCGCAAAGGTTTTTGCGACTTCAAGGACGGGCCCTAAATATTTGCTGACCAGCCAATTTGAACCAAAAGTCGTTACACCCAACAGCGCTAAAGCTCCAATACATGCGGCAAAAATCAACAAGGTAATGATTGTCTTGGCAAGCGCAGTGGCATCACTTAAAGGCACGCCGACAGCAAGATAAAGTCCGTGCCCGGATGAATTCAAAGATTCCGATGTATAAATGCGTTTAAATCCATCATAAGATGGAAATTCATGAAAGGTCTCTCCACCTTCTTTCAGAATCTTCATAGCCTCGTCATTTACAAATTTACCAACATGACGATCGCCATTTGGATATCGCATGACAATGCGGCCATCCATATCCACAAATGCAAAGCTATAACCTTTAGGTAATTCCGTTTGACCAATCGTTGTTCCAAGCAGAATTGAATCAACGCTTATCGTGAGCAAGAAGGGATCTTGCCCATCTTCTCCTTCAAATTTCAAGGAGGCCGCTATGACGGGCTTTCCTGTTATAGCGTCTTTATCAAACGCCATAATGAAAATATCTTTTGCATTCCAGGCAGCTTCAAAAGCCGGAAGCCCCGCATAGCTTAGTTGCTGTTCAAGTGGCAGATTGGCGCAACTTACGCGACCATCTTTCTCAACCCTGAAAATGGCGCCACTTCTTTGGCTATATGGTACAAAATCAGCAAGGCTTTCACTACAGGCTGCACCCCCGGAACGTACTTGCTCAAGCTTTCCAAGAAAAGCGAGTTTGTCACGCGCATAAGAGAGTTGATGGTGATATTGGGTCTTGGTCGACCGAGTGACCTCCATCAGGACGCTTTGAGAGTGATTGATCGCCATTTTATAGGTAATCAACCCAGCAGCTGCCATCATTAAAACGGTCGGCAAAACTGCTACTGCAATCAATCTGTTAAGACTGGTGCGAAGAGACTTCGCCCCTGAAAAAAAAACCATCTCGCCCCCGTTACTTACCCGCCGGTGACCTCCGCCCTCATCACCGCTTTTTTTGAAATTACAATTTTGATAACGCCAGATGCTTACTAATTTCTTAAATGTGGGTAATCCATGGTTGCACTTTCACCGTAATAGACACGACAAACGGGCCACAGCTACTGCCTGGCCCGTTTGTCACTGTCCACACCCATTATGCCTCTATAATGGGGTAACTGGCCCGGGCGCAGATCGCTCCGGGCCTTTTCTTTCTTTGCTTCACTCAAGAGATATGTGATTGTCTGCGCCCTTATCCTGCAAAATCAGGTGAAATATGGCGTTGAAATTTATAAGCGATCCGGATTCACAAAGCGGCAAATGCTATCATCCACATCAAGGGTTAAGGCGAGTTGTTGCGCCCAATGCCGGGCCGTTTACTTATACAGGGACAGGCACTTATATCTTGGGCGAAAATGATGTCGCAGTTATAGACCCTGGCCCTGATAACCCCGCTCACCTCGATGCATTAATGAATGCCATTGGTGATGCCCGGATAAGCCATATCATCGTAACGCACACCCACCGCGATCATTCTCCTTTAAGCCAGGCGCTTAAGAAACTGAGCGGTGCACCCATATGGGGCTGCCCCCCTCTTGCGCCTCATGGCGATGGGGATCATTTTGAAGAGGCATTGGATGACAGTTACAAGCCCGACCGCATTTTAAAAGATGGTGATATCGTCGAAGGTAATAGCTGGACCTTAAAAGCCATTGCAACGCCAGGTCATGTTTCAAATCACTTTTGCTATCACTGGCTTGAAGAAAACGCTTTGTTTTGTGGAGATCATGTCATGTCTTGGTCTACTTCAGTGATCCTGCCACCAGATGGTGATATGGCGGACTATCTTACCAGCCTCGAGAAAATCAAAGCTATGGATGTTTCAACGCTTTGGCCAACGCATGGACAGCCTATTACAGAAGTGAAGCCCTTCCTCAGTGCATTAATCCAACATCGCATGGATCGGGAAAGCGCAATATTGGCCACACTGAACGAAGGCGAAAGTGCCATCATGCCCATTGTTGAAAAGCTTTATATCGATACGCCCAAAGCCCTATATCCAGCCGCTGCGCGCTCCGTTTTCGCGCATTTGATAAAGCTGAAAAAGGAAGGGCGTGTGGATTGTCATGGCGATGCAAGTTTGGACGCTGTTTATTTTGCATGTACGACAAATTCGTGACAGCGATATTTTATCGGTTATAAAGCTGGCAAACCTTGGCAAATGAGGGGGAAACCCCCACATTATAAGAAATTCCATAGAGGCAAAGCATGGACAAGAAACTGAGTTGGAACACTGATAATCATATTGAGCCAGGCACAGATGTGCTTGCGGAAATTGAACGGCTGCGCAAAGAGCGCAATGCTGTCATCCTAGCTCATTATTATCAAGCACCAGAGATTCAAGATCTTGCAGACTTTGTTGGTGACAGCCTCGATTTATCCCGCAAAGCAGCCGCCACAGATGCCGATGTCATTGCATTCTGCGGTGTACGGTTCATGGCCGAGGTTGCGAAAATCTTATCTCCAGAAAAAACCGTGGTGCTGCCAGACTTTGAAGCCGGTTGCAGCCTGGAAGACAGTTGCCCGCCAGATGAATATGCAGCATTCCGCGCAGAACATCCGGATCATATCGCTCTCACTTATATCAATTGCTCAGCCGCGGTGAAGGCGCACACTGATATTATTGTTACGTCATCAAATGCTGAATATATCATCAATCAGATCCCTAAAGATCAGCCGATTTTATTTGCGCCTGACAAGTATTTAGGTGGGTATCTCAAACGCAAAACGGGGCGGGATAATATGGTGCTATGGGATGGCACTTGTATTGTTCATGAGCAGTTTTCGGAAAAAGAGTTGATCAAATTAAAAGCGCAACATCCAAATGCGCCTGTTGCCGCTCACCCTGAATGTCCGGCTCATATTCTGGATCATGCCGATCATATCGGCTCCACAAGCTCCATTTTGAAATTTGCTTTGGAAAGTGATGCGGACACCATTCTGGTCGCCACAGAGCCTCACATCATTCACCAGATGCAACTGAAAGCACCGCATAAAACCTTTATCGGCGCGCCAGGTGCTGACGGCAATTGTAATTGTAACAATTGCCCCTTTATGGAGTTGAATACACTTGAGAAGCTTTATCTCTGCCTGCGTGATTTAACACCACAGATTGAGGTGCCTGAAAATGTGCGCATAAATGCGCTGAAACCCTTACAGAAAATGCTGGAAATGAGCCCGGCGCAAGCACCTGCTAAAGATATATCCGCCCTATGATGGCCTTTCCCCTTTCTCAAGCTGAATTGCGGGACTATGTCGTGTCTGCCTTGGGTGAAGACCTGGGCAAAGAGGGCGACATTACATCCGCAGCGGTTATTAATGAAGACGTTGTATTTAACGCCGTTATATGTGCCCGTGAATCCATGGTCATCTGTGGGTTGCCTTTGGCGGTGGCGTTTTTTCAAGCACTAAGCAATGACATACAAATCACCCTATATGCGTCTGATGGGGATACAGCAGAGGCGGGTGATAATTTAATGCGTGTTGAAGGCCCTGCCCGCGCCATTCTGTCCGCTGAACGCCCCGCCTTAAATGCGCTACAGCATTTAAGCGGTATTGCGACAACCTCCAAATTCTATGTTGAACGTCTAAGCGGTACAAAAGCGCGGCTTTTAGATACGAGAAAAACAATACCGGGCTACAGGAAACTCGCCAAATATGCGACGTCTTGCGGTGGTGCGGACAATCACCGCATCGGTCTTTATGACGCCATTCTGATTAAAGATAATCATATCGCTGTCGCCGGTGGTATTGCTGAAGCCATCAAAGCCGCAAAGGCCGCAGGGCACCAGAAAATCGAAGTCGAATGCGATACACTGGATCAACTTGATGAAGCTCTAGCCAATGGCGCGACGCGTGTATTGCTTGATAATATGACACTTGAAAACATGCGCACTGCAGTCGAACGCGTCAATGGCCGCATTTCGCTCGAAGCTTCAGGCAATGTCACCCTTGAAACTATCAGAGATATCGCGGAAACCGGTGTGGATTTTATTTCTGTCGGAACGGCTCTGACATTATCTGCCAGAGCCGTCGACATAGGGCTTGATTACGTTAATCAGTGATCACTGTGTTCCAGCATTTGTTCGCGCACGCCGGTTTTAACCGCCTGCCCTTCAGGTGTTAAATCCAGTGACACTGGGAACTGCCCGACGATCAAACCTTTACGCTCCAAAGCCGTCCACACATTCTGATTTTGTAAACCACTAGCAAATCGCGTAGAGACCGTAAAACGCCCAATATGCACATGGTCATGATGGCTGTGCAGATGAATATGGACGCGGATATTCCCGCTGCTTTCATCCTTTAAGCCCAAGTCGCTTTCTTCGGCCAATTCCTGGATAAGCGCCAATGTGCGTTTTTGCAGGGCATTTAATTTGACGGGCATGTCAAAATACCCTCCATCATCATGATAGCCTCCCCACCCACGGTGATTTTGCTGATTTCACCCTCGGTCTTGATAAGCTCAATATGCAATCGGCTGGGCCGTCCCATTTCCACGCCTTGATCCAATGTCCAGCTTGAATGGCAGTCTCCGGGCTCCAGCTCGCTTAGGACACCAGCCAAAGCGGTTGCAGCACCACCTGTAGCGGGGTCTTCAACGATACCGAGGCCAGGTGCAAACATGCGCGCGCGAAAGTCCGTTTCCGGTGCGTCACGCGTGTAAAGATAAAATTCAAAGTCGCCTAGTTTTCTCGCTTCTTGAAGTGACGGGCTGCGTGCTTCACCCAAATGGGTCAGGCTATCCACCTCAATCATCAGAAAATGCGCACCGACATCAACGACGACGGGCGCATGGCGTTCGGTCAAAATGCTCCCATCAGCCAGTCCCAAAAGCTTCTCAATGCTCGAGGTCTCAACGACTTGGCCAAGTTTCGGTGTCAGCGGCGCTGTTAGCTTTGCTGCATTCAAACCATCAGAACCGGATGTTACTTCAACCGGAACGAGACCCGCCTTTTCTTCAAATTCAAATGTTTTGACATCTGTTAGACCCAAGCGACGGGCCAGGGCCACTGCGGTTCCTACATTTGGATGGCCGGCAAAGGGAAGCTCCTCCGCAGGTGTGAATATTCTGACCTCCGCCGTATGTGCAGGGTCTTTCGGTTTCAACACAAATGTCGTTTCCGAATAATTGAATTCAGCTGCAATTCTTTGCATCTGAGCACTATTCAGACCATCTGCATCGTAGACCACAGCCAATTGATTTCCACCGAAAGCCTGATTTGTAAACACATCACAAGTTACATAAGGAAACTGCATTCCTAATACTCCTAAAAGGCGCGGATTACAGGGTTAAAACCCCTTCCCGCATCATGATAGATTGCCCCCCAACGGTAATTTTCATTACCCGACCATTTTGACGTTCAAAGGCCGCATTTAAATAGCTTGGCCTACCCATTTCCACGCCTTGAACAATTTTATATTCCCGCTTTCCATCTGCTTTTTCCCGCAAGGCCTCCAGACCCATAAAGGCCGCAACGGCACTTCCCGTTGCGGGATCTTCTACAATGCCGTGATTAGGCGCAAACATGCGCGCACGAATACCCCCGACCTCATTAGTTCTGCAATACAGAAAAATGCCTTCAGCAGATAAAGCTTCACTTTCCCTCGCAGAAGGACTTTGGGCATGCGCCAGAGCGTCCAGGTCCCGAACCTCTAAAATCAGGAAATAAACGCCCGCCGATGCCATAATCGGTTTGTGATTTTCCACCAAAATATCTTCAGGAATGAGTTTTAACGCATTGACCAGCACATCAACGCTAGCCTCCTCACCCAATTTTGGTGACTGAGGTGCTGTTAAGGTCGCGGATTCAATTTGAGCATCGTTCCAGACAAGATCAATAGGCACCAGCCCGGCTCTTTCCTCAAAAATCAGACGATCCCGGCCATTACAACGCCCCAAATGCGCCAATGCTATAGCCGTCCCCACATTAGGGTGGCCCGCAAATGCGATTTCAGCGACAGGTGTAAAAATCCTCACCTGAGCATCATGTTTAGGGTCTTCGGGCGATAAGACAAATGTCGTTTCTGAATAATTGAATTCCGTCGCGATTTGTTGCATCTGCGCGTCATTCAAGCCACGCGCGTCATAGCAAACAGCCAAAGGGTTACCGCCAAAAGCCTCATTGGTAAATACATCGCAGGTGACATAGGGCATTTGCATCAGATCACGTCCGAAATGCTCGCCTGCTCTTGCGCAGTAAAGCCAACGCTTATCCCGTGGGGTCCTTCAATAACAGGACGCTTAATCAACGCAGGGTATTCCATCATCAATTGCGTGGGATTACTCTCCGCCAATTGCTGAATTTCCGGCTCAAGTTTCCGCCAGGTTGTGCCTCTTTTATTGATGAGCTTTTCAACGCCAACAGTATTCAGCCAGGGCGCAATCATGGCTTCATCCAGACCATCCTTACGGAAATCATGAAAATGATAGCTCAGGCCCTTATCTTCAAACCAACGCTTGGCCTTTTTCACCGTGTCACAATTGGGAATGCCATATAATTTAAACTCAGTCATATAATCGCTTTCTGCTCACCATGCTCGACCAAACCAATGGGGTCGATATGTATCAATATTTCGGCGCGGGGATAGTGCTCCCCCAAAATCGCCTCGACCTCATCAGAAATAGTATGCGCATCAGCGACACTCATCTGAGGGTCGACGCTTAAATGGAATTGAATGAAATCATCAGTGCCCGCCGAACGTGTGCGCAATTCATGCACACCCGCGACTTGAGGGTTTTCGAGAATAAGACCGATGATCTTTTGCCGTTCCTCTTCATCCCATTCCTTATCCATCAGCATATCGATAGACCGTTTTGAAATAGAGAAAGCATTCCAACCCAAAATCCCCGCAATCACCAGTGCCAAGGCCGGATCAACCCACAATATGCCGAAATAAGAATTGGCTATAAAAGCAGCAATAACGCTGAGGTTCAGATATATATCCCCGGCATAGTGAAGGCTATCTGCTTCAATAGCAATTGATCCCGTACTCCGCACCACTGACCTTTGATATGCGACCAAAGCCAAAGTTGCGGCAATAGCGAAGACGGATACAATAATCCCCAAATCCGGAGCGGATACCGCTTTAGGTTCAGCAAAGCGTTCGAAGGCCTGAAGGACCAAAAACGTCGCTGAACCAGTCAGAATTGCTGACTGAAATAAACTCGCTAAAGCTTCAGCTTTGCCATGTCCAAAACGATGGTTTTCATCTGCCGGGAGCGTTGCTGCTCTCACAGCGACAAAGGTCACTAAGGATGCTACTAGGTCTAAACCTGAATCAAGCAAAGACCCCAACATAGAAACCGATGAGGACAGCCACCAGGATATCAATTTCGCAATGATAAGACTAAGCGCCATCGCCACAGACGCATAAGCCGCCCGTTTCATGGCTTTTTGACCATCTGATTTTAAAAGGTTCAGCTCAGTCATGGATAAAGCCGCCTGCCAACCCAATTGCCTTTTTCATCCAATTGATAATCCGCCCGGTCGTGTAAACGGAATTTTCGGTCCTGCCAAAATTCCATCCGATCTGGCACAACCCGAAAACCCGACCAGTTTTCTGGCCTTGGCACCTTTGAGGCTATAAATTTCGCTGTATATTCGGCAATGCGTTTTTCAAAAGCGAGCCGGCTTTCCATCGGTTTGGACTGCTTTGATGCCCAGGCGCCAATCTGCGCTCCTTTAGGCCGCTGTGCAAAATAGGCGTCCGCCATTTCATCACTGACGACTTCAACACGGCCTTCAATGCGAATTTGGCGGCGTAGGGATTTCCAGTGAAAAAGAAGTGCAGCAAATGGATGTCCGATTAATTCCTGCCCCTTACGGCTGTCTAAATTCGTATAAAAGACAAAACCATCCTTGTCCCACTCCTTCAGCAGGACCATGCGGGAAGACGGTCGACCGCGCGCATCCACACTTGACAGCGCCATGCCCGTCGGGTCATTAGGCTCCGATTTCTCCGCGTCGCTCAGCCAGCGTTCAAAGATATCAAATGGATCTCCACTTAGCGTAATAAGCTCTTTTTCAGCCATATTGTCTGTCATACGCGACTTTTCCCCATTGATATGTGTGCCTGTGCACACCATGATATAGTGGGCGTAATGGATAGGACATGCAAAATCAAAGTTAAAGACGATGAGAAGGAATGTTTTTAACCATGCGTAAGATACTTATTTTACCCTTGATCGCCAGTATAAGCACGCTTGGCGCATGCCAACTCAATAATCAGACGCTGGGCGGCGTCGTTGGCGCGGGAGCAGGCGCAGGCATTGCTAAAGCCGCAGGTGGCGGAACACTCGCTATTGTTGTCGGTGCCGCCGCCGGGGCCTGGTTTGGTTCTGAACTGGGCAAAAACCTTACCGAAAGAGACCGGACGACTATGCAGGAAACCGCGCAATATGCATTGGACGACAGCCCCTCAGGATCGACAAGCCGTTGGGAAAATCCCGATAGCGGAAATAGCGGCACGATCACACCCCAGGATAGCTTTCAAAATGCACAGGGGCAGGAATGCCGGGAGTTCCACCAAAGCGTCTCAGCAGACGGGCAAACTGAAACAGGTTATGGCACGGCTTGTAAACAAGCGGACGGCAGTTGGAAGGTTGTTGGGTAAACACATCTATGACTGATCTTTATTCCATTTTAGGCGTCAAAAAAGGCGCAAGCGAAGCCGAGGTTAAAAAGGCTTATCGCAAATTGGCAAAAGACTTACACCCGGACAGGAATAAGGATAACCCGAAAGTCGCCGACCGTTTCAAGCAGGTCACAGCCGCCTATGACATTCTAGGCGACAAGGAAAAGCGCGCTAAATATGATGCTGGCCAAATCGATGAACAAGGTCGCGAACGCGCCCCTTTCGGCTATGGCGGCCAGGGTCCTGGTGCGCAGCCCGGTGGCGCACAGCATTTCGAATTTGAAGGCTCGCCCGAAGACTTATTTCAAGAAATTTTTGGCGGAGCCTTTGGCGGCGGATTCCAGTCTCAAAGGCGACAGAGCCAGCCAAGGCCCCATAAAGGGGCGAATGTCACTTATAAAATGGATGTCGATTTTCTGGATGCTTGCCTTGGTGCATCCAAACGATTGTCCATTGGCAATAAGACATTGGATGTCCGAATCCCAGCAGGCATTAAAGAGGGCCAACAGATCCGCCTTAGCGGCCAGGGTGAAGAGGGACATTTTGGCGGACCCGCAGGCGACGCTCTGATTGAGGTATCTATTCGGTCACACACCTATTTCAAAAGAGATGGACAAAATATCACATTAGACCTGCCGATAAGTCTTAACGAAGCCATCCTTGGCGGTAAGGTTCAAGTCCCAACCATCCATGGTGCTGTAAGTTT
>JASFRS010000034.1:0-18130 GCA_050114795.1 Sphingomonadales bacterium | reverse complement strand
ATAGGGTGAGTTGACGTTCAAGCGGTTCAATAGCTGCTGGCGTGTTTTCATCTAAGATATCGGCAATGGTTGCCTCAAAATGAAGCTCTTCTTCCTCCACATCGCCGATGGCGCGTAGCCGGGGTAATAGGCTTGCCTTACCATCGCTGGCGCGGAGAAAGGCTTCATGCACCGCACGGACGGCCCGGCGGTTGGGGAGCAGAATAATGGCCTTGGTCAGCGTGGCCGGGTCATGGCCAAAGCGCGCGTGGACGCCCGCCACAAAGACGTCAACGAAGCTCGTTCCCGCTTCAATATTGAAAAGAGGCGGTGTCGCTTTTTTCTCGTTCATGTCCAGCTCAGATTAAACCAAATCCCGCGCTTCCATTAGCGCCTCACGCGTGCCCACATCCATCCAGCGCCCTTCATAGGGAACGCCATAAAGGCGACCATTGGCAAGGGCTTTGTTGAAAAAGCTGAGGAAAGAAAATGCTTCGATGTCATAACCTTGGGCAAGGCGTGGGTGAAACAGGCGCAAACCAGTGAAAATATAAGGGGCTGAGGGCGCATCGCCCCGTGGCCTAACCCGCCCGTCTTCCTCTAAAAAGAAATCTCCGGCCCCCTTATGGCCCTTTGCCAGCGCCTTTGGGGTTAGAAGCAGAAGGCAGTCCATCTTTTCATCATCCCAGTGGTTGTCAAGCTGTTGCAGGCCATGTGGCCCGCCTGAAGCATCTTTGAAAATAACATCAGCATTTGCGACGAAAAACGGCGTATCAGATGGGAGTAAGGGCAGGGCTTTCATCAGGCCGCCACCTGTGTCCAAAAGCATGTCCCGTTCATCTGAAAGGGTGACGCTATGGTCTCTATTTGTTTTAAAATGTGCCGCTATTTTATCCCCATGATGGTGCATATTGACGACAAAATGCTCTACACCCCCGCCGCGCAGATAATCCAGCATATAGTCGATAAGCGCCTTGCCGCCTAATTCCACTAATGCCTTGGGTCTGTCTTTGGTCAAGTCACCCATGCGGGTGCCAAGTCCGGCTGCGAAAACCAGGGCGGTATTGCTGATCACAGCAAATCCTCCGCTGTTTTCTCTCTCACGTTTTGTGGGATGTGGATGTCATACCACTGTTTTAAATCGGCAAGAGCCGGGTGCTCCAGATTGCGGGAGATATAGCGCCATAGCCGGGGTAAGTGCTCCAAATAGCGGGGTTTGCCGTCCCTTTTCCATAATCGGATGAAAATACCAACGATACGGAGAGAGCGATGGGCACCCAAAATCGCATAAGCGGTTCTAAAATCTTCTATGTCTTCAATGCCTGATTTTCTAATGAAATGGTCCAGTAGGCGGGCTTCCAACGGTTCCGGCACGTCTCTGCGTGCGTCTTGGAGCAAAGAGACGAGGTCATAGGCCTTGTCCCCCAAAAGTGCATCTTGAAAATCCAGAAGACCAACGCCCTCCAAGCCATGATGGTCATGTAAAACCATCAGATTATCCACATGGTAATCCCGCAGCACCAGGCAAGGGTCTAAGGCCAGGCGCTGTTCAAGAAACTGAAAATGCGGTGCCCATAGAGCGAGATAGTCTTTATGTAATTGCTGGTCGGCAGCTCCCATCAATACGGGCCAGGCCCATTCAAAAAGAAAATCCGCTTCCTTCTGAAGAATATCCGGACCATAGGTGCGTAAATAATAGGGCTCGTGCAGCCCATCCACCTTTAGGGGCGGTTGAATATGCGCGAGATGAATGAGGACATCTGTGGCCGCTTCATAAAGGCGGTCTTCATCGCCAGGGTTCATTTCCAATGCGGTGGAAAAACGGGTGTCGCCGAAATCTTCCAGCAGCAAAAAACCCGCCTCACTGTCGTGGCCATAAATTGTGGGTGCTTGCAGACCCTGGTCCCGTAGATAAAGGTCGAGGGCTGCAAAGGGTCGAATGTCTTCCTGTGGCGGTGGAGCATCCATCAACATCGCGCTTTGCTCACCTAAAAATACCCGGGCATAAGCACGGAAAGAGGCATCGCCGGCTAAGGGTTCCATACGGGCCTCACCCCAGCCGACCTGGTTTAAGAATTGACGCGCTTTATCTTCTCTTATCATGAACCGAAATCTTTCAATGCCGCTGCTCTATCTTCCCAAGTCTTTGATGCGAATAAGGCAATTCGGCGACCTTGTTCTTCTTTTTCCAAAACCAGCCAGGCCGTTTGTGGCGGTATGAGCGGCCCCAGCTTCTCCGGCCATTCCATCAAGCACAATCCGCCATCAAAGGCTTCTTCTATGCCCAGCTCATAAGCGTCTTCGGGGGTGTCCAGACGATAGAAATCAAAATGCCAGATGTTCTCGCCCTGACGCCCCTCATAGGTCTGTACGAAAGTGAATGTGGGGCTTGGTACGTCGTCGACGTCACAAAGGCTTTGAATGATGGACCGGGCTAATGTGGATTTTCCTGCGCCCAAATCCCCGCTTAATGCCAATATGTCACCGTCTTTCAACTGCTGCGCCAAGGCCGTTCCAAATGCCTTGGTGGCGGCTTCATTAGGCAGAAAGAGGGTCAGGAGCGGTTGTTGCTCCCTGTTCAAATCATCGGACATTGGAGATTAAGCCTCTACAGCTTCGCTTATGTGCACTTCGGTTGGTATCAGACAAGTGACCGTTGTACCTTTATCAACATCGCTTTCCAAGTGGACTTCGCCGCCATGCAGTTCGACAAAGCTGCGGACAAGAGCCAGGCCTAAACCAGCGCTTTTTACATGCCCCGCGTTGGAGCCTTTTTTGAAACGCTCAAAGACTTCTTCCTGTTCATCCTCCTGGATGCCGATACCGGTGTCGCTGACGGATAGGGCTAATTGGTCGCCCTGGTCTTTCACGGATATGACGATTTTCCCATCTTTCGGCGTAAAGCGAATGGCATTGGTCGTCAGATTATAAAGAACTTGCTTCAACCGCCGCTCATCGCCTTGAAGGGTCGGGTGTTTTACTTCGATTTCTGAGCTGATTTGAACGCCTTTGGAATTTGCGGCTTCCGCTGTCATCTCCATGGTCGTTTTCACAACGTCCTGCAGGTCAACCTCACCGATTTCAAGGGCCATGGCGCCAGCTTCTGTCACCGCGAGGTCAAGAATATCGTTGATGAGTACCATCAGCCGGTCGCTGGAGGTCAGGATATTATGGATATATTCCGATTGTTTCTCATTCAATGGCCCGAAATATTGATTTTCTAGCATCTCTGTAAAGCCGATGATGGAGGTGAGCGGTGTGCGCAATTCATAAGACATATTGGTCACAAATTCGGACTTCAATCTGTCTGCGGTTTCCAAAGCCTCATTACGGTCGCGCAAGGCGGTCTCGATATGAACGGAATCGCTAACATCAATGAAGGTGACAAGCGCGGCCCCGTCGGGAAGAGGCACAGCGGCATAGTCAATCACCCGCTCATCATTGCGTTCAAGACGACCTTGGACAGTTTCCCGCCCTGCTGTGGCGGCAAGGACGGTTTCGCGGAGTACCTCAGCGCTCGCCTTTTCATCCAATAAGGGTGTGCAAAGCTCAACAATATCCGCGATATGGGGCGAGGCATCTAGGTCTTCATCACTTAAGGCCCATAAATGAGCAAACACGTCATTGGACAGTTTCAACTGCCCGTCGGACCCAAACACCGCCACGCCTTCGCGCAGATTATCTAATGTAGCACGCTGGACTTTAATCAATGTGTCATAAGACCGTTGTAGAGCGAGGCGTTCGGTCACGTCTTCATAAAGCACAAGCAGGCCGCCAAAAGGATGTGGTTGTGTCACTACGCGAAGTGCCGTTTCATCCGGCAAATGCCAAGTATCTTCCTGTGATTCAATCAAATTGGTGTAATTTGACAATACGGCTGCTTTCCAGGCTGGGAAGTCTGCTTGTTCCGGTACGCGGCGACGCTCCCGCATATTTTCGAGAATTTCACCATGGCTTGGCCCTTCTGCGAGAAAGGCGGGGCTTAAATGAAAGACATCGGTAAAAGCGCTGTTGTGGTAAATAAGCTGCTTTTCTGGCCCGAAAATCGCAACGGGCGTTGAAAGCATATTCAAAATTTGAGCCTGTGCACGGGTGAAGCGATTAAGCTCAGCGCGGATATTTTCTTCATCCGTAATATCGAGCGCGTAGCCGCCAACACCTTGAGCGTCTTCAAGCGGTGCATTGATAATCTGTAAGCTGCGCCTTTGCCCGCTGATGACGACATGTTCGGTGTGAATTTGAACTTCATTTGTCTCAAGAGCCTTACGCGCGGCATTCAAATCAGTCTGCGCCAATGACGTTCCGACTAACTCAAGTCCCTGTTCAATAACGGCCTGTGGGCTTAACGCGTCGACGGCCTGCGCATAGGCGTGATTGACGTGAGAAATTTTCAGATCCTTATCTCGCCGCCAAATGGGATAAGGTGAGGCCCGGAACAAGGCGTCTGCGCGAAGTAATCTTTCCAGCAAAGCGACTTCGCGATTTTGCGCGTCCAGTAGTTGCTCTTCAATATCGCTGGCGTCACGAAGCCAAATAGCCATCAAAGATTTATTTTTTAAGGGCGTTATAAAAGCCATGAACCGAGCTTTGCCGCCCTGTGTTTGAACTGTGAGCTGTTGGACCTTGTTCATCTCTCTTGCGTTCGCCAGAGCATTTTCCAGGCGACGGCTGTCCGGTGCAATAAAGCCTGCATTGCCTTGAGCCTGTAAATCCGACCAGCTTTGCGCTTTGGCGGGCAAGCCCAAATGTTCCCGCGCCCGGTTTGAGACTTTAACTCGTCCGCTTTGGTCGATGATGATGAAGGCATCCGGGCTGGCCTCTAGCAATGGACCAAAAACAGTTAATTGCTGGGTTGAAAGCTTTAGGCGTTTATAGAGATGGGACAGGGCATAGATGCTGGCCCCTAATGCGACAATCAACAAGGTGAATGCAAAGAGTGTAAACGGGAACAGCCAAGCCGCCTGTGCGCTTTGCGCCCAGGCCGGAGAGGCCGCATCAAAAGCGGAGAAAAGAAACAAATAAAAAATGCCGCGCTTCACCTTTGCCCCCTCAATTATATGGGCGTGGCTCATCATGCACGAAAATGATGGGCCAGGTCCAGAGTCTCGCTTTGGCTAAAAAGTGGTTCATAAAAAATAACCCCGGATGGCAAAGTCACCATCCAGGGTTATCATCGCATGTTTTCGCGATTAATAGCGATAATGTTCAGGTTTAAACGGTCCGTTTTGACCGACGCCGATATAATCAGCTTGTTCCTTGGACAATTGGGTCAGTTTGACGCCCAATTTATCAAGATGAAGTGCTGCAACTTTCTCATCAAGATGTTTGGGGAGAACATAAACCTGACGTTCATAGCGTTCCGGGTGATTCCAAAGCTCAATCTGCGCAAGCACCTGATTGGTGAAGGATGCGGACATGACAAAGCTTGGGTGGCCGGTGGCGCAGCCCAGATTCACCAGGCGGCCTTTGGCCAGCACGATGAGTTTCTTGCCATCAGGGAATTCAACACTGTCGACCTGCGGTTTGATTTCATCCCATTTATAATTGGACAGTGCACCGATTTGGATTTCACTGTCAAAATGGCCAATGTTGCAGACAATCGCGCGGTCTTTCATTTCCCGCATATGATCAAGGGTAATGATATCGATATTGCCTGTGGTGGTGACAAAGATATCGCCGAGGGGTGCAGCATCTTCCATGGTGACAACTTCATAGCCTTCCATCGCAGCTTGAAGAGCGCAGATTGGGTCAATTTCAGTGACCAGAACGCGGGCACCGCCTGAGCGCAAAGAAGCGGCGGAGCCTTTGCCGACATCACCAAAGCCTGCAACCACGGCAACTTTACCGGCAAGCATGACATCAGTTGCACGACGAATAGCGTCTACTAAGCTTTCGCGGCAGCCGTAAAGATTGTCGAATTTGGATTTGGTGACACTGTCATTCACGTTGATAGCAGGCACTTTCAACGTACCAGCTTTCGCCATTTCATAAAGGCGATGCACACCAGTTGTCGTTTCCTCAGAGACGCCGTTCACATTCTCAAGCAGTTCCGGATAACGCTCATGCATGATGAGGGTGAGGTCGCCACCGTCATCCAAAATCATATTGGGGCGCCAGCCATCCGGGCCTTCGATTGTTTGGTCGATACACCACTCATATTCTTCGTCCGTTTCGCCCTTCCAGGCAAAAACCGGTGTGCCTGTTGCGGCGATGGCTGCGGCAGCATGATCTTGAGTGGAGAAGATATTACAAGATGACCAGCGCACTTCTGCGCCAAGTTCTTGCAGCGTTTCAATTAAAACAGCAGTTTGAATGGTCATGTGAAGGCAGCCAGCAATGCGGGCGCCTTTCAGGGGTTTTTTCGCGCCATATTCTTCGCGCAAAGCCATCAGGCCCGGCATTTCAATTTCGGCCAGCTCAATTTCTTTGCGGCCCCACTCCGCCAGGCTCATGTCCTTGACTTTATAATCCGTAGAAGAGGTCATTTTTTAAGGTCCAACTTAATGCAAAACAAATTCTCAGGCCGCGCTTATAACAGCGGCCGGATAGCGGCTCAAGACAAATCGTATTCGAATATAAAGATATCTTTATATTCTAGGCTTTTTGCGGCATTGAGAACGATTATTTGTTGAAATTCAGTCTTCGTGGAATTTTTGTTCGACAAGCTGGACGAGGGCTTCCAAAGCCGATTTGGCATCCGGCCCTTTGGTTCTAATGGAAATCTTGTCGCCTGGTGCTGCAGCAAGTAGCATCAGCCCCATGATAGATGTGCCTGGGACATCAATACCATCCTTGGTGACGCAGATATCAGCGTTGAAGCTTTCAGCGATTTTCACAAATTTTGCCGATGCGCGGGCATGAAGTCCGCGCCGATTAGCAATTTCGACCAAAGCCTCGCAGGGGTCGGTTTGTTCCGATTTGTTCATAAGATATTTTGGGGCCTTTAAGCTCTATCGCTAGCAAGAACCTTGGATGCAACGTTGATATATTTATGCCCATATTCTTCTGCTGCGGCGACGGCTTCATCCAAAGTCACATTTTGGCGGACTTGCGCCAATTTAATAAGCATGGGCAGATTAATCCCGGCGATCACGTCCACATCAGGGCGATCCATCAAAGTGGTAGCGAGATTGGAGGGGGTCCCACCAAACATATCTGTGAGTAAGATAACGCCTTTGCCCTCGTCGACTTCTTCAATGGCGGCAGCAATTTCATCGCGGCGTTTTTCCATATCGTCATCAGGGCCTATGCAAATGGTCTGTACCGCATTTTGCGGCCCGACCACATGTTCTACCGCTGCTAAAAATTCTTCGGCCAACCGGCCATGTGTGACAAAAACCAACCCAATCATAGGGCCACTCCTAAAGTTTGACGCTTCAGCTTAATTGCAATCCTAGCGATTTTCATCATTCGAATTTCGTATCCCTGTGTGTAATCTTTACATTATAGTCCGCGTTTTCGAGGTCACGAGCCAGCTTTTCGACAACGAAAACAGAACGATGGCGGCCACCTGTACATCCAACTGCAATGGTAAAATAGGATTTACCTTCTGCCTTATATCGGGGTAGCAAATGTTGAACGAGATCGCGGATTCGTCCATAAATCTCTTCGAAATCGGGATCAGAACGTACATAAGAGGCGACGGCCTCATCACGTCCGGTTAGGGGGCGCAACTCATCCTGATAATGAGGATTGCGAAGAAAACGGACGTCAAAGACCAGATCAGCATCCCGAGGCAGACCCTTGGCAAAGCCAAAGGACTGTACGGATATCATCAGGGATATCGGGCGATCTGGTGTGAAGCTTTCTTCAAGCTTGGCCCGCAAATCATGGACACTTAAATCCGACGTGTCGATTAATGCATCTGCCAAGTCCCGGACGGCAACCAGCTCTTCCCGTTCACGTGCAATACCATCTGCAATGGGGCGATCGAGAGCAAGTGGGTGTCTCCGTCTCGTTTCAGAAAAGCGCCGGGCTAGGATGTCGTCTGTACAGTCGAAAAATAAAATGTGGCTTTCCACATCTTTCATTTTCCGAAGCCGGGCGATTTGTCGTTCTGCCTGGTGTTGGCTGAAAGCCCTTGTGCGACTATCCACGCCTATAGCTAGCGGCCGCGCATTTTGGCGGTCTAAGCGGTCATCTTGCGTCATTAATAAGCGAGACACCAGACTGGGCGGTAGATTATCAACGACTTCATAGCCCAAATCCTCAAAAATCTTGAGCGCAGAGCTTTTCCCAGCCCCCGACAGTCCGGTTACGATAATTAGGCGTGTCTTTGCGCTCATAACAGTTGATCCTGGGGTAGTAGGTCACCCTTCAACATTGCTCGGATTTTTGCACAGGTCGATGGGGCAAAGCCATTTAGTTTTATACGCAATACAGAAGTATTTCCGTAGGTAAAGACATTCCTGCGAGGCAGTCGTTCAATGTCCGCAATAGGGGTCAGTTCAACTACTAGATTTATGGGGGCTTCCTGAATAAAGTCCAGGTTTTGAAATATACCAATGCCATGGGCTTCCATCAGACCCTGAAGTTTTTCCGGTGCCTGCGCGAAAAGTGCGTCGTCCTTTTCAAACATATAGACTTGGTCGTCACCAACCAGGCGGGCACCCTCATCAATCAAGCGTAGACTAAGGTCCGACTTCCCGGATCCGCTGGGGCCAAGGATTAAAACACCCTGGCCTTCGATTGCCACGCAATTCCCATGAATCAAATCCATAGCCCCATGTTGAAGGCTTTATGGATAAGGTCAAGACAAAGCACAAAGAAAAACGGCGGTGCCTGGGGCACCGCCGTCTCTTCAAATAAGACTATTCGTCTTCTTACTCGCTTGGTTTAGAAACCTGAAGAAGCGGGTAGAATTGTGTGAAGATGAAGTCTGTTTCTGCGCTGGCTTCATGACAGAAGCTGCATTTGTCTGTCGGCATCAGCGGAGACGTTTCGGCATAAGGCGGTGCATGGTGACCGAAGTTAAAGAAGCCCCAGCCGCCGGGTTGATCAGCAAAACGCTTGCTGTCTTTAACCAGCAGTTCCAGGCCACTGAATTCAGCGTTGAAATAGCCGCGACCTGAAGCTTCGTCACAAGAACCGTCTTCATGGCAGTTTTCACCGGTGCGAACCAGTGTCAATTCCTTCACGAATTGTGAACCTTCGGCCCATTCGCCGTGCTTTGACCAATATTCGAAAGCACTTGGCTCAACATAAACGTTATGGAATTCAGGAAAACCTGCATGACCATTGTTCAAAGCGTGAGGTGTGACGGGAGAACCGACAAATACCCAATAACGCCAATTTTTCGGTGCATTTACTGTGCCATCATCATTGAATGATGCACGAACAATTTCGCCAGCAGAAGCTGCTGAGAACGAAACAGCAAGCAGGCCTAAGGCCGCTACAATTGCTTTTTTCACGTGTTATTCCTCCATCGCATTAAAGCGATATTGACTGTCAATATTGCCACTGCCAGGCACTTTTCCCCGTTCCCAGAATTTCCCCGTGGATGCTTAGGCAGAGTGTATATGCAGCAGAAAAAAAGATAGATTGTCAAGCCAACGGAAGCTCGATTATGAAGCGTGCGCCGACTATTTGACCGTTCAGTTCCTTATTTTCCGGTTTTATCAGGCCGCCGTGGGCTTCTACAATTTGTCGTGAAATGGAAAGGCCCAACCCACTATGGGTGCCAAAAGCCTCCCCTTGAGGTCGCTCAGAATAGAATCGCTTGAAAATATTTTCGACATTTTGCTCCGGCAAACCTGGTCCCTCATCTTCAATAACGATAAAGGCGGAATGGCCTTTTTTGGAAAGGCTTAAAGTTACTTGTTTGTCTGCAGGCGTGAAGGATAAGGCATTGTCGATGATGTTACGAACGACTTGACCGAGCCTGTCTTCCAAACCGCGTACAAAAATAGACCCTTTTGGCTTAACCCATTTGACCTTGGCGACGCCGTCTTGCCGAGTTGAGGCATATATATCTGCCAACGTATCAAGCAGCGGTACGAGATTAACGCGCTCCATCTTGGCGCGTGAAAATTCTGCATCGAACCGTGAAGCGTCTGAGATATCATTGATAAGTCGGTCAAGACGACCGATGTCTTCTTTTACGATTGCCAGAAGGCGCTGTTTCACATCTTCTTCTTTTGCCCGGTCAACCGTTTCAATCGCTGAACGCATGGAGGAAAGTGGATTTTTTAGCTCGTGCGCCACATCAGCAGCAAAACCCTCAACGGCGTCAATTTGGCGATACAGTGCGTTGGTCATTTCTGAGATTGAACGTGTAAGGTCACCGATTTCGTCACTGCGTTCTGCATAATCGGGTAGCCGGACTTCACGGCCCAATCCACCACGCACCCTATCTGCGGCGCGGCTTAAGCGCCGAATTGGTCGTGCAATTGTGCGGGCAAGAAATATCGACATCAGCATTGTCACAACTACGGATAAGCCGAAGACCTCAAATATGGCACCGCGTTCTTGTCTTAAAAGTCGTGTGAGATCCCGGGTTTCAGCTGTAATCAACAATGCACCTTGTACCCGACGAAAGCTTTGCACAGGGACAGCAACGGACACGATGACTGTTTGATAATCAAGCGCCCGTAACACGGTTTTCTCATTGCCCCGTAAGGCCTCTACGACTTCCTCATAGTCGGAAGCTTTTTGTGGGGCGCGTTCCGTATAAGGCTCTAGTGGCGCCCGGCGGCTGATCCAGTCCAAAATAATATTGGCTTGGTCATAAATCATTTTACGCAGAGTTTTCGGCTTGTCCGGTGGTGGAAGCTCCGCAGCAATGACAGAGCGCCCCAGGAACATGAAGCGACTATCAGCGATAAGCTCTCCATCATTTGTAAAAAGCCTGGCGCGCAGGTCAGTATCGCTGAGAAGTCGCCCTAATATCTGTCGGGCTTTTTCGATATCCACGTCGGCTGCATTAGGACCACTAGTTGCAGCTTCACCCAAGGCACCGGCAATGATGCGGCTTTGAGTGTTTAATTCTTTAACGCGTTCATCGATGATTTTGGAACGGAATTGGTCAAGATAAAGTAGCCCGCCGCCCAGAATGCCAAGCGCCAGTAGATTTACCGCCATAATTCTCAGCGTAATGGGTGATATCCATCGCCCGCGCTGACCATTTTCCGTTGCCATCAACTCTCGCTATATCGATACCCGACACCATAAAGGGTTTCGATGCTAGAGAACTCCTTGTCAAGGACGCGGAATTTTTTCCTCAACCTTTTGATGTGACTGTCGATGGTGCGGTCATCCACATAAATATCATCGCTATAAGCCGCATCCATCAACTGATCCCGGCTTTTGACATAGCCGGGGCGGCTGGCCAAAGCCTCAAGGATAAGGAATTCCGTCACAGTCAATTGGACCTCTTGTCCGTTCCAGGCCACAAAATGTCGTTCGGGATCCATCACTAGCTTGCCGCGTTGTATCAACGCTTCCTTATTGCCCCCGGGCTTTTTCCGATTATTCTCAGCGCGCCGCAATACGGCCCTGATTCTTTCAATCAGCAGGCGCTGGGAAAAAGGTTTGCCGATATAATCATCAGCCCCCATTTTCAGGCCAAGAACTTCATCAATCTCTTCATCTTTGGATGTTAGAAATATGACGGGTATGTTGGATTTTTGGCGCAGACGACGCAAAAGCTCCATGCCATCCATACGTGGCATTTTAATATCTAGAACAGCCATATCTGGCGGGTTTTGGATAAGCTCATCCAAGGCCGCCGCCCCGTCAGGATAGGTGTGAACTTTAAACCCCTCCGCCTGGAGGGCGATGGAAACACTTGTCAAAATATTGCGATCATCATCGACAAGGGCAATTGTTGCGCTCATAATAAGTCCTCTTAAGGTCAGACTTTCGGCCTAAGAAGGCTTTGCGACCAAAACGTGGCGGAAAAGGGGAATTCTTTTGCGCCTTCAACGTTTAAGCCAAGTCTGAAGGGTAATTTAGCTTATTTGCTATAATTATGCCTGGAAATAAAAATACAGCCGATTTTGTAACGGGTTAAATGCAGTTATGAGTGCACGCACATTAGATTGGGGTTTCCCCCGTTGGGGAGAATATGGACGGGATCAAGACCCGGTTCAGGTTCGCTTGTGCGACCGCATCGGCTGTATGGAGAAAGGGGAACATCCCGCTCCGAAGTCACCGAATAGCCGCGAGAAATGGCATTTTTGCGAGCGCCATGCCGCTGAATTTAATCGCAGCTACAATTATTTTGCAGGCGTAAGTGCGGAAGAAGCCGAGCGCATGCAAAAGGAAGATGAAGCCCAGCGCGAATATGCCCGCGCCAATACCTGGACCTGGATGGGACCTGACGGGTCAAGCGCGCGCGAAGAAGCCCTGGATGTTCTGGGTCTTCCCGGCACGGCAACACCTGATGAAATTAAGCGGGCTTACCGTAAATTAGCAAAGCGCTATCACCCGGATATAAATCCCGGTGACCCGGAAGCGACCAAAATGTTTCATGACGTGCGGGCGGCTTATGATTTGCTGAAAGAGGCGGCTTGAATTGCGAACTTTAACTCGCTCGTTTATTCAATAAACTCAAATGTGTTCGTATATCCAAGAGGATCAATCCGCCTCCTGAAGTTAGGGCGCCGAGGATCAGACCGAAGACTCCTCCAAGCAATGCAAGAAGCGGACTGAATTCAACCCCAGAAAACCCTCCTGCAAAGAATCCAACAATGATATTTAAGAAAAAATTGAAATAAATAGCAAAAGTGAACACGGAAATGATGAACCCGCGAAGTCCTTCTTCATCGCCGCTCCCGTCACTTGCATTTGGACTGGTAGACAGACCTTCGTTTAAAGCGCTAGCAGCAATAACTGCCTCTTGACCATCTTTAAAAACCTCTTGTTCGACATGCGGCTTATAGACCTTCTTTAATTTTGAGGCTTCAGCAGTCACATGCAAAAGAACTGATTCAGCAATAGTGGGCTGGCCTTGCCAAAACTCAACAAAATCACGGCTACTTGCTTTGCCGACGGGAGAGAACTCAGTTGCGTGAGGATTCTGTTTTTTAGACACCGCATAATCGGGGTCGTTTTCAATATCAAAGTTTCCAGGGTAAACTTTTGTTAGTTGTCCTTTGATTGTCCTAATTCTTATGATGACATAATTTGCCATATAAAAGCCCCTGTTTTGTAAGTTATTTGAACGCTACAGTTGTATTATCTATCATGTAATTGCAAAAAATATAACAGAAAGTTGGAATTACACGTAGTATTGAAAATTGTTGCAAATCCGCGCCATCTCTCCCACTAATACCCCATAAAAATAAAATTCAGGGAGAAACCATGCAACGCACATCCCAACACGGTAATTGGTCGTCGCGCGCCGCCTTTATTTTGGCAGCCGTTGGGTCAGCCGTAGGTTTAGGCAATATCTGGAAATTTCCATATGAAGCCGGGCAGAGTGGTGGTGCCGCTTTTGTTGCCATCTATTTATTATGTGTCTTCGGGGTTGGTGTCCCCGTCATGATTGCTGAATTGTCTCTGGGTCGGCGCGGCCGCGGCAGCCCACCTAAATCATTAGAAATGGTCGCAACGGATGAAGGTCGGTCCAAGGCCTGGTCAGGCGTCGGTTGGCTGGGTACAATTGGTGCTTTCCTTGTCTTGAGCTTTTACAGCGTGATTGGTGGGTGGACGCTTTATTATATTGCGACTACAGCTATGGGCGGGTTGAGCAATATCACCCCTGAAGCTTCCGGTGAGCTGTTCAGCGGGTTTCTCGCTGACGCCCCCGGTCTTGTGGCTTGGCATCTGGCTTTTATGGCTATCACGGTCTTTATCGTGGCGCGCGGTATTAAGGGTGGTTTGGAAAAGGCCGTCACATTCCTGATGCCGGCCCTGTTTATCTTGCTGATTGGTCTTGCGATTTACTCTATGGCAACCGGTGATGGTGCGGCGGCAGTGAAATTCCTGTTTGAACCGGATTTCTCCAAAGTGAATGCCGATGTGGTTCTGCAGGCCCTGGGACAGGCATTTTTCTCTTTATCGCTCGCCCTTGGAACCATGTTAGCTTATGGCGCATATCTGCCTGAAGATGTTTCTATCCCGCGTTCATCTTTTATTATTGCCGGTGCGGATACCGCTGTGGCTTTGCTTGCAGGCCTTGTCATTTTCCCCATTGTTTTTGCTTACGGCTTGGAAGTTGGTGCAGGGCCAGGGTTGATTTTCGTTACCCTTCCCATCGCTTTTGGACAAATGCCAGGTGGTCAATTTGTTGGAACGGCTTTCTTCCTGCTTCTGACAATTGCAGCAGTAACGTCCTCCATTTCTTTGCTGGAGCCAGTCGTATCTTGGTTGGAAGAACACCGTGGTTTCAAACGCCCCATCGCCGCGATATCAGCGGGTGGAACTATTTTTGTTGTTGGTATTGGAACGGTTCTGTCCTTCAATCACTGGGCGGAATTGAAATTCTTCGGTCTTACTATTTTCGATAGTATCGACTTCTTGACCAATAATATCATCATGCCCCTAGGCGGGCTTTTGATGGTTGTCTTTGTCGGCTGGTTTATGGCGCGTATATCCATGCGGTCTGAGCTGCACACAATCAACGACCATCAGTTCAACATCTGGTATGCGATGGCGCGTTATATCTGCCCAATCGCGCTGATTCTTATTTTCTTGAGCGTTATCGGCGTTTTTTAAGGCGTCAGTTAAGAAAAACTGTTTTGCACCATCAGCAAACACTTCCTACATAAGGGGCTCAGGTTTGAGTCCCTTATGTGTATGGGGAAAAAGGATTAAGACATGACTGCCCAGAATACGCTTGAGTTGATTGGAAACACGCCGCTGGTCAAATTAAAACGTGCGTCTGAAGAAACCGGCTGTACAATTTTGGGTAAATGCGAATTTATGAACCCCGGTGGCTCGGTGAAAGACCGCGCGGCGCAATATATCATCGCGGATGCGGAGAAACGTGGGGACTTAGGTCCCGGCGGCGTTGTGGTCGAAGGGACCGCTGGTAATACGGGCATTGGCTTGGCTGTTGTCGGTAATGCCAAAGGCTATCGCACGATCATTGTTATGCCTGAAACGCAAAGCGAGGAAAAAAAGGATACGCTTCGTGCCCTGGGGGCGGAACTGGTTCTGGTTCCTGCGGCTCCCTTTTCCAACCCGGGTCATTTTGTCCATACTTCAAGGCGCATTGCTGAAGAAACCGAAGGCGCCATCTGGGCCAATCAGTTTGATAATGTTGCTAATCGCCGGGCGCATATCTGCACGACCGCCAAAGAAATCTGGGAGCAGACTGAGGGTAAAGTCGATGGCTTTACCTGCGCTGTGGGAACGGGTGGAACACTGGCTGGAACAGGCATGGGCCTGAAAGAGCGTAATCAGGACATTGTCATTGCACTGACTGACCCAATGGGTGCCGCGCTTTATAATTATTATGCCCATGGTGAGCTAAGTTCCGAAGGCTCTTCTATTGCTGAAGGCATTGGGCAGGGTCGAATCACAGCGAATCTAGAAGATGCGCCCATTGATACGCAATTTCGCGTCAGTGATGAAGAAGGCTTGCCCATTGTTTATGATTTGCTGAAGGAAGAGGGCCTTTGCCTTGGCTTATCATCAGGTATTAATGTCGGCGGTGCTATTAAATTGGCAAAAGAAATGGGGCCGGGGCATACCATCGTCACCATGCTATGTGATTCGGGTATGCGTTATATGAGCCGCATATTCAACCCGGCCTTTTTACGGGAAAAGAACCTGCCTACACCGCCTTGGATGGACTAAGATTATCAGATGCCGTGTCCGGACCAGCGTTCGGCCGTTTCTTCTTCATCTTCAGAAACTTGATCCACATCTGCTTCGATGGACTCAAGGCGCGCGCGCAAGCGTTCCATTTCGCATTTTAATGCAGTAATGCGGTTTAATTCAGGGTCAATTTGATCGCAGGGCGTTCCATAAGCCATAAAGGGTTTCGCGGCCTCTTTGCCGTCAATCAGAGCAATGCGTCCTGGAATACCAACGACAGTTGCCCCTTCAGGTACTTCTTTGGTGACGACGGAGTTTGCACCGATGCGCGCACGCGCGCCTATAGTGATAGGCCCTAATATCTGTGCCCCTGCGCCAACGATCACATTGTCTTGCAGTGTTGGGTGACGCTTACCGCTTTCGCCGTTGGCTGGGTCAACCCCGCCCAAGGTCACACCATGATAAAGCGTAACATTATCCCCGATTTCAGCAGTTTCCCCAATAACGATGCCCATGCCATGGTCGGCGAAAAACCCCTTGCCGATTTTGGCACCGGGATGAATTTCCACACCTGTTAGAAAGCGGCTGAATTGAGAAGTGGCACGTCCTAAGAAATATAAATTATGAGACCATAGCCAATGCGCGATACGATGGAATGCAATCGCATGGACGCCTGGATATAGCAAAGCAATTTCAATAAATGACCGGGCCGCAGGGTCGCGGTTCTTAACGGACTCAATGTAATTTCGCAAAGTCTGCCTCATAAGCTGATTTCCAGCACTGATGCCAATTTGGCGACAATATGCGCTTAAAGCAGGTGATTGACAATCTCTGCAAAGGGAAATTTCCATTCAACTGATTGTTTCCTGGGATGAAACAACAGCTTTTTAAGGATGTAAATACGCATATTTGAATGCGGAGAGGTTATATAAACCTGCCAAAAGCCCGAAATCTTTGAAGAATTTCAAACTTCCATATTTTGTTAACTTTGAGACAAGATTTGTGACCTAACATGCTTTTAACACCTAAAAAGGCGGAGCAAAAACTGTCTTCATGGGGTGATTTGGGCAAAAGCGCTAAAGCGCATATTGGAAGAGTTGGTGGACCATGGGGTCTTTTTTCGTTGGAATTGATAATTGGGTCGCATCCTGGCCGCCTGTGGTAACAGTGTTGATGGGTGTGATTGTTTTAATGGGGCTTATTGCGCCCTGGTTTTTGCTCGTTCTACGCAGCCGGCATTATTATACGAATGTATCTGTTCTCGAGGCTGATCGTCGAGATTTAAATAGCCAAATTAAGAAACTAAAACACCGCACCAATGTATTGGCGCGTGCTCTGTCACAGCGCGATGATACGCCCAATTCGCCGGACAGCTATGTTCGTCCTGGTCTATCTGCCCAATTCAAATCCGATGGCGCCCGCCCGGCCATGGTGAATGCGGAATCGTATATCTATGATGATGAGTTGGACCGTCACCGCGGTCACATTCTGGCGCGCAAACCTAAGAAACGCTCACCACCCGTACTGCCTTCCTCGGTTCTGGATGAATATCGCAAGCGTGCTGTGAACGAGTAAAACCACAGCAGTCACCAAAATTCTACCATCTCGAACCTTGCACGATGCCCTGTGTCGTGTAGGGTCTTGTGCATATATTGTGCAACAAGACATAAAATGATTTCGGGGAGAAACTGACCCATGGTGGCCAGATGGTTTGCAATTCCCTTGTGGAAGCGGGTGTTCGGTGCATTATTAGCCGGCATTATTTTTGGTTTGATTGCAGGGCAGGATGCCGCTCTGATTAAACCGGTCGGGGACATATTCATCCGACTGATTAAAATGCTGGTTGTGCCTTTGATCTTCGTCTCCCTCATCTCTGGCGTGACCGCGATGGAGGATGTATCCAAGCTTGGGCGGCTTGGGGTTAAAACCATTGGCACCTTTTTTGTAACCAGCGCCTTAGCTGTCACCACCGGTCTGGTCATGGCCAATCTTATTGGCCCAGGTATTGGTGCCCCAAGTGAAGGTTTAGAGCTTCCCGGTGTTGCGCCGGCACAGGTCACAGCCGTTGATACCCTGCTCAACATCATTCCAACCAATCCGGTTCAAGCATTGGCAGATGGTACGGTCCTGCAAATCATTTTCTTTGCTTTGCTTGTTGGTTTCGCCATTAAAAAAGTCGGTTCGGCAGCAGACCCGGTTCGGCATTTTTTCAATGGCGCAACAGAGGTCATCCTGCGCATCACGCATTGGGTCATGGAATTCACGCCTTTCGGTGTGTTTGCATTGATTGCATCGGTTGTGGGCACCACCGGGTTGGGTGTTCTCCAATCTCTTGGCTGGCTTGCGCTCACATTATATGCGGCCAGTATTTTTCATATGCTGGTCGTGCCGACCCTGCTTGTGGGATTGGTTGCTCGCTTGAACATATTCCAGTTTTACCGCGGTA
>JASFRS010000033.1:0-18232 GCA_050114795.1 Sphingomonadales bacterium | reverse complement strand
TAAAAGCTGAATGCTCAATGGTGAAGCCCTGCTTTTCTTGGGCGACATTCTAGTCTAGGCTTTTCGCCAAAATTTATAACTGAGGGAGTTTCTCATGCGCGAAGCAGTCATCGTATCCACCGCCCGCACCCCTATTGGCAAAGCCTATCGGGGCGCTTTCAATGCGACGCCGTCGCCCACAATGGCAGGCCATGCCATCGCCAATGCCGTCGCACGTGCAGGCATTGAAGGAGTGGAAGTTGATGACGTTATCGTGGGCGCTGCCCTACAACAAGGTGTGCAGGCCCCGAATATCGGGCGTTTAGCAGCATTGGGTGCGGGTTTGCCTGTGACAGTTGCAGGCCAAAGCGTTGACCGCCAATGTGCGTCTGGCCTTATGGCGATTTCCATGGCGGCCAAGCAAGTCATGGTCGACAATATGGATGTGGTTGTCGCTGGTGGCGTGGAAAGTATTTCCATGGTGCAAACCCCTGCCATGCGTGTGGACCCGGATCGCGCGCTGATTGCCAAACATAAAGACACTTATATATCGATGATTGACACAGCAAATATCGTGGCTAAGCGCTATGGTATTTCCCGTGAAGCGCAGGATGAATACGGTCTGCAATCCCAGCAGCGCACCCATGCAGCGCAACAAGCTGGCAAATTCGATGATGAAATCGTGCCACTGCCCTCCACAATGATTATGAAAAACAAGGAAACCGGAGAGACGTCCAAAGTCGATGTGACCTTGGAAAAGGACGAAGGCAACCGCCCGGAAACCACCCTTGAAGGTCTGTCCGGTCTGCAACCGGTCATGGGGCCGGATACATTTATTACAGCCGGGAATGCCAGCCAATTATCCGATGGTGCATCCGCTTGTGTCGTGATGGAAGCCAAAGAAGCCGAACGCCGGGGCTTGCAGCCTTTGGGCTATTACCGTGGCATGGCGGCTGCCGGAACGGAACCTGATGAAATGGGCATTGGTCCTGTTTTTGCTGTTCCCAAATTGCTGGAACGCAATGGTTTGAAAGTGGATGATATCGGCCTTTGGGAATTGAATGAGGCCTTTGCTGTTCAGGTTCTGTATTGCCGCGACCGTTTGGGTATTCCTGATGAGCTGTTGAACGTGAATGGCGGTGCGATTTCCATCGGTCACCCCTATGGCATGTCCGGTGCCCGGATGACGGGGCACGCCTTGATTGAAGGCAAGCGTCGTGGTGCTAAATATGTGGTTGTCACCATGTGTGTTGGCGGTGGCATGGGTGCTGCAGGCCTGTTTGAAGTCGCCTAAATATAAGAAAAGGTAAGACCCATGGGCACTTATGAGACTTTGGAATGGTCGGTTGAAGACGGTATCGCTACCGTCACTATGAACCGACCGGATGAGTTAAATACTATGACGCCCGCATTCTGGCGGGAAATGCCCATGGTTTTCGCAGAACTGGAAGAGCGGATGGATGTGCGGGTTGCCGTCATCCGCTCCACCGGTCGGCACTTTACAGCGGGTCTCGATTTAAAATCTGCTGGTGCGGAATTGTCGGCAAGCCCGAAAATGGACCAGGGCCGCGCGCGGGAGAAGTTACGCCGCAAAATTCTTCAGATGCAGAATACTTTTTCCTGCATTGAAAATGCGCGCTTTCCCGTCATTGCTGCGGTTCAAGGTGGATGTTTGGGCGCAGGTGTGGATTTAGTCACCGCCTGCTGTCTGCGCTATGCGACGGAAAATGCCTATTTCACCATTCAGGAAATCAATATTGCCATTGTCGCTGATGTGGGGACTTTGCAGCGTATTCCGCATCTCCTGCCTCAAGGGCTTATTCGGGAACTCGCTTATAGTGGTCGCAAAATGCCTGCGGGTGAGGCACAGACTTATGGTTTTCTGAATGGCGTTGACGAGGATTATGACGCTTGTTTGAAATCTGCTTATGACATGGCTCGTCAAATTGCGTCCAAATCCCCATTGGCTATCACGGGTATTAAAAACGTGCTCAACCATGGCCGTGGCCGCCCGGTGGAAGAGGGGCTCAATTATGTCGCGACCTGGAACGCCGGCATGCTGATGGGCGAAGACTTGCAGAAGGCTGCGATGGCTGCGCTTATGAAGCAAGAGGCGGAGTTTGAAGACCTCGCGTCTTAGACTTAAAAATCATAAACAATGCTGGCGCGGGTGGCAGTATCCAGATTCTCCTGTCCGTCCGGGACTGACGTGTCATATTTGATATAAAGCGACAACCGCCCGGATAATTGGTCAGTGAATTTAGCCGTAAAGCCTGCATCATTGATAAATGTGGTCCGTTTAGATCCCGAAAAGACGCTGGCCTGGTCCAGGAATTTCAGTTTAGAGTTGATGTGCCAATTGTAGATGGAACGGGCAACGGCAATCACTTCCGTTTGCACGCCATTGGCGGCCAGCTTCGTTTCCCGTAAACCCGGGCCGCCTTCCAAGTCCCATGTCATAGTTTCTCGTTCCATTACGCGGTAACCGGCACCAATGGCTTCTGAAACCCGCCAGTCGAATTCAGAAAATGAGTCCAGTTCGAAATCCAAAAGTCCAAAGGCGTAGCCTCTATCCCATAAAAACCATTTGCTGTTGTAATTAGCGAGCACGCGTTCCTTGGTGGTGCGTTCTTCATTGCGGCTATAATCACCAAGAATAGAGAAATGATGCTCCCAAAGCTCTGTATTACGGTCGAGTTTTAACCCCAAAGAAATGGCTTTTTCACTGGTATTCCCGGTTAATAAGGAGCCGCCCAAAGAGACTTCACCATCCCAGGCTTTCGGAGAGAAAAACCCAAGTTTCGGTTTGGGGGCGTTTAAAGTCGCTATACGCTCGCTCACGCTTTCGCCGCTGGCCAAAGTAATTTCGGGTGCTTTTTCAGGGGCAATAAGCGCGAGAATCTCTTTTTCTTTGTCTGGAGCGAGCGCCAGTGCTTTGCGAATAAGGTCTTGCACGCGCTCAGGCGCAGTCGAAATGGCGAGTTCCAGTGTTGGAATGAAGTGCTTGCCCTTTTTATAAGCCACGGAATTTTCTAGCATTTTAAGCAATGGATCCGGCGCAACTTGTGCATTTGCCGGAAGCATGGCTAATATGCCTAGGATAATAACAAGAGTGCGTAGCATCTAATTTCCCCCGAAACTCCTTAGTTTCTGGGGTAAAACCATGTCTGGCGTTTGCTTTCAAGACTTTTTCGAGTTGTTAGGAGTTTCATACATTTTTAAGCGCTTTTGCTGCATTTTAGATGGCAAATGCAAAAAAACACGGGTGAAGCATGAATACACCTATAGACGGGTCAAATGAGAGGGCAGGCCACCAAATGGATGAAATGGTAAATCGTACCGCGGCAACGACGACGCAAAATCGCTCAGGACGTCTGGTTGGTGAAATTTTGGAAATTTCCGGTGCAGGCTGTGTCTGTACCTTCAACGAAGAAGCCCGCGATGCTGCTATTGCCGAAGGGGAGGCCGGGTCTGCCATGACGGGGCAAATGGGGTCTTTTCTTAAAGTTTTCGTTGGTGATCATTGTGTCTTTGGGGTCGTTCGCTCTTTGAAAGAGGCGGGCCTTGGCATGCATGCTTCATTGATGGCTGAAATTGATTTCGTTGGTGAAACAACAAAAATGCCCGATGGCCGCGTCATGTTTCGTCGCGGTATCACAAAATTCCCTATGCCGGGTCAGGCCTTTTATACGACGACCAAAGATGACCTTCTGGCCATTTTTGCGCCGCATGAGCGCGCGCATGTTAATGTGGGTAATGTCTATCCAACCGATGATGTGCCCGCGTCTCTTCTGATTGACCCGCTTTTGTCGAAGCATTTTGCCGTATTGGGAAGTACGGGGTGCGGTAAATCCAGCGTGGTTTCCCTTGTGGTTCGTAAGTTGATTGAGGAAGTGCCCCATGGGCATATTCTTATTCTCGATCCTCATGATGAATATGCCCATGCCTTTCAGGACTGTGGTGTGCGTTTCGGTGTTGAGGATCTGCAGATCCCTTATTGGCTGATGAATATGGATGAGCATATCGAATTATTCATCGGCCCACGTACACCAGCACGGGAGACGGAGGTCGATATTCTTAAGCGCTGCCTGTTGAACGCACGGCGTAAAGGTAAGCCAAGCTATGAACAGGCGCGGATTACGCCTGATACGCCTATTCCATATCTCCTTTCTGATTTATTGGCTGAAATGAGCAAGGCCATGGGGCGGCTTGATAAGGCAGAAACCGCTGGCCCTTATATGAAGCTCAAAGCCAAGATTGAGGAATTAAAGGCGGACCCGCGCTATGCATTCTTGTTCTCGGGCTTTGTGGTGAATGATGACCTACCGGATTTCTTAGCAAAAATGTTCCGTTTCCCAGCAGACGGGAAGCCGGTTTCCATAGTGGATTTATCTGGTGTGCCTGCTGAAATCGTGAATGTTATTGTCGCCATGCTGGCGCGGGTTGTCTTTGATTTCGCCCTTTGGAGCCGGGATGAAACCGAAGGTCGTCCTGTTCTCTTTATCTGCGAAGAAGCTCACCGCTATGTGCCGGAAAATGCGCCTGAGGGTGCGGATGCAGCGAAACGGATGTTGGATAGAATTGCCAAAGAGGGACGGAAATATGGCGTCAGCCTGGGTCTTGTCTCACAACGCCCGGCGGATATTTCAGAAAGTGTCCTGTCTCAGTGCGGTACCATGCTGGCCATGCGTATGAACAATGAACGCGACCAAAAATATGTGGAAAAGGCAATGCCTGAAGGCTCTGGTAGTTTGTTGGGTTCGCTGCCGGCACTGCGAAATCAGGAATGTCTGATTATTGGTGAAGGTGTGGCAGCACCATCGCGGGTCAAAATTTATGACTTGCCAGAAGGTATACGCCCCAACAGCTCTAACCCCGAATTCTCAAAATCCTGGGGTAAGCCAGGAGGTGCGCCGGAATATGTTGCAAAAGTCGTAGCGCGCTGGAGGCGTTCGGGACGTCCCGGAATTGAATAAATAATATTAGCGTGGCGGCGTATGGGATGGCGTCGCCGCTTTCTCTTTTACATCGAGAAAACGTAGAGCATGGCGGCTGGTTGGATTATCTATCCAACCTTTCACATATGGTCTGACCAACACCTGATTGACATAGCTGTAAATCGGTGCAACGACGCTATCTGCGAGTGCGATGCTTTCAGCTTCCCGCAGCAACATTGTGCGCTCTGACAGATTACTTTTGCTGCGTGCCTCATCCATAACCTCGTCAAAACGCGGATTAATATATCTGCCAATATTTAGTGGCCCAGCATCACGTGTAAACAAGCCTAGAAAATACTCAGGCATATCGAAACTGGCGACCCAGGTGCGGCGTCCGATTTGGAAATCTCCAGCCTCCAACTTCGCGAGATGGCCTTGGAAGTCTTCCTCATCAGCCATAACTGAAACACCGATTTGCTGCCAGTCCTCAGCTACCGCCTCCATCACCCGGCGGTGGTCTTCGGAGCGATTAAAGGAAATGGTGAGCGTGAGCGGATTTTCGGGCCCATACCCCGCTGCCGATAACAACTCTATCGCAAATTCGCGTCGCCCGGCCATATCGAGAACGAACCAGTCCGGCGTGTTTGGTGTGCCATAGCTGGGCATTTCAGGTGGCACGAGCGAATAGGAAGGTCGATTGCCGGTTTGAGATAGAATAGTTCCGGTTATCCGTTCTCGGTCTAGCGCCATGGACAAGGCCTGACGAATGCGGCTGTCCGATAAAATCTCATCTTGGGTGTTAAACACATACCAATAAATTGACCATTGGGGTTCAACCCGCAGGCTTTGCGGGATGGTTTCCTGAATTTCACCTAAGCGTTCATCGGGGAAGCTATCGATAATGTCTAATTCTCCGGCAAGAAATGCATCTAGTGCTGCATCCGCATTCGCCGAATTATGAATTTCAATCCTGTCGAGAGCGACTGTTTCCGCGTCATGAAACATTGGGTTTTTCACCAGTATAATTGGCTCACCATCACCCCAGGATTGGAGTTTAAAAGCCCCATTTACCACGAGATTTTCAGGCGCTGTCCAATTCGCACCAAATTTCTGCAAGGCATGGGATGGGACAGGCAAAGCGGACTGATGGCTCAGTAGGCCCAACAGGCTGGGAAAGGGGTGCTCAAGGTCTAGGCGTAAAATGCGTTCGTTCAAAGCCCGCACGCCAAGCTCTTCAATCGGTAAATCGCCAGCCTTTACAGCGGTTGCATTTTTTAAAACCATGTAGAAGGATGTGAAGCTGCTTTCACTTTGCTTGCCGAATAATGACCGGAAAGAAAAAATAAAGTCTTCCGTTGTTACCGGCGTGCCATCGGACCAATAAGCCTCTCTTAATGTGAAGGTGTAATGGAGGCCATCTTCGGAAACGTCCCAGCCTTGTGCCATGCCGGGAATCAACCGCCCGCTGGCATCAACATCAATTAAACCTTGGAATAAAGCGCTCACCACCCGCCGGCCAGCAACCAGATTAGATTTTTGCGGGTCCAGACTGCGCGGCTGGGTCGTGCTGCCGATTTTTAGGACTTTCTCAGTATGGGGTCCATTTTCTGCGGGGCTTTCCTCTGTATTTTTCTGCGTAGGTTCACAGCCACTCAACAGCGCTATAGCCATTAAGACATATAAAAAGCTTGAAAATTTTCCAAAATAATTACGAGGCCCAAACATATTTTACAACTGCGCCTCTTGGCGAGTGTCGTCAAGCCCAATACAGTGTTTTTTGGTTTTATTTGTTCCATTTCATGTCCGGAATTGAGCAATCTCGACGTCTCGGTGAGCGGGTCTCATGAGCGAATGCTACCAAAGCGCAAATGTATTTGATCATGACAAAGGGTGAGGGTTTGTTATGCTAATTCAGTCGCGTATCGAAGTGATTGGATGTTTTGAGGTCTTCATTGCTCGGAGACGGCTGCTGAGGCTGTAACATTGTCGTCGAGAAGTCGCTTTTCTCCGGCCCGCCTGATTGGTCTAAAGGGCGTCATAGTCCTGGTCAGAAGGAAGGATGAGAGAGAACGTGGGTTACCACCAATACGCCACTCCACCCACCCTACGTCACAGAATCATGGGGGGCTTTATCGGCAATGTCGTCGAATGGTATGACTTTGCGCTCTATGGCTATATTGCAGGCGTCATCGCGCCTGTATTTTTCCCCCCGGAGAATCCGACCACGGACCTTATCGCTATCTACGGTATTTTTGCTGCAGGCTTCATGATGCGTCCCTTGGGTGCGGCCATGTTTGGTTGGTTCGGCGACCGATATGGGCGGGCGCGTACGATGCAGATTTCTGTTACCTTGATGGCGCTGCCGACGCTGCTGCTTGGCTTGTTGCCCACTTATGAGCAGATTGGCCTTTTTGCGCCTATTCTTTTGGTTGTGGTTCGCTTGATACAAGGGCTTTCGGTTGGCGGTGAGTTCTCATCTTCTGTCACTTATCTCGTGGAGACCGCACCGAAGGGAAAAAGGGGTATTACGGGGAGTTGGGCCAATATTGGCTCAATGACGGGATCGCTATTGGGTGTGGGAGCTGCCGCGCTTGTGTCCAATTTATTTGATGCGCAAACTTTGCAGGCGTGGGGATGGCGATTGCCATTCCTCGGCGGTGCGCTACTGGGTGTTACAGCGATCATGATCCGGCGTGACCTCCATAATTCGGAACGTTTTAATGCTCATCATGAGAATCGTGAGGATAGCTCGCCACTCCTCGAAGCTTTCACCACCAACCGAAAAGAGACCCTGCTCGCGCTCGCCTTTGCATCTTGCTATGGCATATGCTTCTACATCTCCTTCGTTTATCTCCCCGAATGGCTGTCCGAGCAAGGATTGATGGCAAGGGGCACGGCCTTAGCGATTAACACCGGTGCGACATTGTTGGTCCTCCCGCTCATGCCGCTTGCTGCTATCGTCGGAGATAAACTAATGCCACGCAGAACTTGGATCGCATTGTCGATCCTGCTTCTCGGTGGCGTTGCTGTTCCATTCTATCTCTGGATGTTAGATACCGAAGGTTCGATCGTTTCTGTCATCGTGACGCACTTCGTTATCTTTGTGCTGATTGCGGTGCCACTTGGCTCCGGGCCAGCACTTTTCGTTGAAATGTTTCCCGAGCGGGATAGACTTTCCGGCTACTCCGTGGCTTTCAATGTGGGCGTTGGCGTCTTCGGTGGCCTCACGCCGATGATCGTGACAAGCTTGATTGCGGGAACAGGCCTGGTTATTGCGCCAGCGTTATATCTCGCCGTAGCTGCCGTTCTGGCGGTTGGAGTCCTCATGCTGGTGCCTGATCGTAGCCGTGATCCCTTGCGTTGACGGCTTTAAAACCGCCTTCTTAGATCGCGCAAGGCATAAAACTCGCTTAATGCTATATGCAATATTTGTGGTCAATATGAGTAAGAATAACTTAATTGTCCGTGTTTCATAAACAGTCCAATGACATAAATCCCTATTCTCAAGCCGGGGATAAGCTGGCAAAACTAGGCTATTCCCTGGATGAAAGGATATGCATCATGGGCGCGTGCAATTACTCACAACACCCCTCTCAAAGCATTTCAAACCACGCTTATATGCAGTTCATGACCTGCTGCGCGATTGTTAGAAATAATCTATTGCGCATTGCTTTTGTTTTAGTCGGCGTGGCGGTGTTCTTCCTTTTTGCGGAATCTTTGACGCCTCATGAACTTGCTAGTGCTCAAACGGAAATCACTCGGCTTCAGGGGTGAGAGACTGGGGCGATCCATCAAGTAGATAACGTTTGATAAATTCGGTTGTAATCAGGCTGAAATAATCCCGATTGGCCCGACGTTCAAAGCCGTGACCTTCATCTTCTGCCAAGACATACCAGACCACCCCGCCCCCCTCGGCGATGGCATTGACCATTTGTCGGGATTCGCTTTCAGGGACGCGAGGGTCATTGGCGCCCTGGGCGATGAGCAACGGCTGTTTGATCCGCTCCGCATGGGTTAAAGGCGAAATATTGTTTAAATATTCCCGAACCTTAGGATCGCTTTCATCGCCGTATTCGACGCGGCGTAATTCGCGGCGGAAGTCCCCGGTAGATTCAAGAAAAGTCACAAAATTGGAGATGCCCACGCTGTCGATGCCGCCTCTTAAGCGGTCAGGGAAATGCACAAGACTGGCTAGGGTCATATAGCCACCATAGGATCCGCCTTGGACCATGATGCGGCTGCTATCCAAGTCATCTTGTGCGTCAATCCAATCGAGCAGGGCTTCCACGTCTTTTAAGCTGTCTTCGCGTTTAAATTCATTATCCAGCGCGGCGAAGTCCCTGCCATAGCCAATGGAGCCGCGAACATTGGGCATGATAACGGCAAGCCCCAATTTATTAACCCAATATTGCGTGGTTGAAGAATAGCTCGTCACCCATTGCCCTTCCGGCCCACCATGAAAGCGAATGATGACGGGATGGGGGCCTGGCTCCTTGGGTTTGTAGATGAGCGCTGGAATCTGTCGCTGCACCCCGTTTTCCTTATCGAATGTCGGATAAGAGAAGAGCTCTGGTTCGCTAAGCTGAGTGTTAAATGCATCTTGATCCCAGCGAGTGAGTTCAAGTCCATCCATACCCAGGCTATAGGCCCCACGCCCATGGGCCGCTGCATCCAAGGTAAAGCCCAGTTGGTGGGCGTTTTTGCTGAATTTTAGATTGGTAATCTGGCCTTTCGGTAAGGCGAGTTCGGCACGTAAGGCACCGGTTTTTAAATCTCTAAGTTGAAGCTTGAACACGCCCCCTTCATTCACCACCAACGCTAAAATATTTCTCGTTGCTGAGGTTGCGAAGTCAGTAATGCTCCATTTCAGGCCCAGATTGAAATCATGCCGTTCACCCCCAAAGCTTAGATAAGTCAGGCGGTGCAAGCCATCACTGACGCTTGAGAGAAAATATACACCCTTGCCATCGCGAGAGAATTTGGCGCCTGAATAGCCTTTAGGAATGGCGCTTACGTCAAAAGGGGTTTTAATCCCGCTTTCTACATCTGCAATAAAGAGCGTGCTGTCATGAATGGAATTAAAATTCAACATGAGCAGCTTTTTATCGTCGGGAGACCAGTCAAGAACAGCCCAGGCACCGGGGTCTTGAAACACGAGATTTGCGCTTGTTTTCCTTTTCAGGGGAGAATCAATAACGCCCCATATTCCGCCATTTTGATCCTGAGCCCGCGTATAGGCGATAGTGCGTCCGCTGTTGGATAGTACGGCATTGGAATTGCGCCCGGCTTGCGGCGTCAGAGTTATAGGCTCACCTCCTTCAAAGGCCTGAAAATAATATTGATAGCTCTCATCGCCGTTTTGATCGCTGCTGAATATAGCACCCTTTGTGCCATTCAGTTTGGCAAACAGGCCACGGCCCACGGCCTGTTTTGAAAAGCTTATTTGGCGTGCTGTCTCACCCGGCGCGTCTATAACGAAAAGTTGGACGACCTGTGCAGCGCGGCGCGCAATCAGCATTTGCCCATCATCTGACCAATCCAAAAAGGCGGCACCATCATTGTCTTGAAAGGCTGTAATTGAGGATAAGACGCTTTGGTCAACCTCAGGCACATTAAAAAGCCGCAGGGCACCATCACGGCGCTCCTGCAGCTCAATTGACATCTCAGCCTGAACTTGAGCTGCCGAAAAGGCAGCAAGGCTGAGGAATATTCTAATGACGGTTCTGAATACTTTCATAGATCGTCGTTGCAAAAAAGTCCGGTTTGATAAAGGCAGTACCTAATTCTTTATCATATTCTTTGCTGATACCGGCGGATTTTATCTCATCCAGGGTTTTGCCCTCTTCCACCAGAGCTTCTGCGCGGCTGACCACAAGCGCCAGCATGTCCCTGTAAGATTGGAGATCAGCCTTTGTTGCCATCTCGCCATGGCCTGGGATGATGCGTGTTTCATCATCTGCAAGTGATAAGGCCTTATCTGCGGCTTCAATCATACCATAAACATTGCCGCCTGAATCCACATCAATATAGGGAAAACCGCCATTGAAATAGGTGTCACCCATGTGAATGACATTGGACTTTGTGAAATGGACGATCGCGTCGCCATCGGTGTGTGCATGGGCAATATGAATAGCTTTTACCGCTTCCCCATTTAAGTGAAATGTATTGGCCTCTGAAAAAGTGATAACGGGAAGCGCTTCTTCGGGGGATGCGGGGATCACGTTACCATCGCCGCGGTCGTTGCTTTGGCTCATCCGCTTGCGCACATTGTCATGGGCGAAAATAAGCGTGTGTTGCTTGGTTGCAAAAGCTTCATTGCCGCCCGAATGGTCGCCATGCCAATGGGTGTTCACTAGGAATCTTATGGGTTTGTCTGAAATATCACGAATAGCTGTGACGATTTTTTCATTCAACTCGTCAAACTGGTCATCAATGACAAAGACGCCATCATCACCTGCGGACACACCGATATTCCCGCCTGCTCCGAACAGTGCGTAAATATGGTCTCCAACTTTTTCTGTTGTGATTTCGACGTCATCAAAACGTCCTTGAGCGTTGGCTGATAATGATGTTGCGCCAAGCAGTACCAGGCCTAAGGCCAGTTTGAGTTTCATGAGCATGCCCTCTCATAATGAATTGAGGGTGCATCATGGTCAAATCAGTCCGGCGGCTCAAGAGCAATTCTGTGTTAATATTATCACTTCTTCGGCAATAGGAAGTGCATATGCGCAGTCGCTATCAACCGATCCGGACTGTCCTGCCAAGCGCGCGAGGTCACATTGGCAACGCGTCGGCCCATGCGTTCTACCACAGCGTCTGCATAGGTATCTTTCATCTCACCACCACGTAGATAGTCGATGGTTATGGAAATGGGTTTTGCAAAACGTTCAGGCATGTCGCCCAAAGCTTTTTGTGCGGCGATAACCTGTACGGCACCAGCGATTTCAAGCATTGCACCCACCGTGCCGCCGTGAAGGCGTTGTGGGGACCCGATTAAATCCGGCTTAAATGGCATAACGACTTTTAACTGCCCGTCTTTTTGCTGAAGGCGCAGGCCCAAATATTGGCCATAGGGCATGGCCTCCATGGCTTCATCAAAATCCGAACCGCTAATATGCGGCGCTAAATCTTTAACCAGTTTCACGACTGCTTCTCCTTTTCAGGCGGCAGTATGAAAGTGCCGGACACATTGGCAATAGGGTTGGACTTATCATCATGATAAGCAACACCGCGCACAAAGGCGACGGAGCGGGTTAGCTTATAACATTCGGCCCAGCCATAGACGGTTTCGCCGGGTGTGGCCGGCTTCATATAATCAATGCGCAGGTCCAGCGTGGCGATGGGTTTATAAGTTTGGAGCTTCGCATAAACCGCCATACCTGCCACACTATCCATCAGACTGTAGATTGCCCCACCCGCGATAACGCCGGTTTCCGGAAAGCCAATGAGATGCTCACTATAGGGCAGGGCTAAAGTTGCTTCACCAGCATCAAAAGACACCAGCTCTATTCCCAATGCTCTTAACTGCGGGACGGCGCTGACCATTTTCTGAATCAGATCCGGCGGTAATTCCGTCATAAAACGACAGCCTCAATCAATTTCGGACCGGCCATGGTCTTAGCGTCTTCCAGGCATTTGTCCAGTTCTTCGACGGATGTGGCGCGCATCGCAGACACGCCTAGTCCTTCGGCCAATTTAACCCAGTCAATGGCAGGTGGGCTTAAATCAAAAAGTGAAGAGGCACCGCTGGCCCCACCGCGGGCCATCATCATTTCCATCTCCAAAATGCGATATTTGCCGTTGGCGAAAATAATGGTGGTGATATCGAGATTGTCACGGGCCTGGGTCCACAGGGCTTGAAGCGAATATAGCCCCGCGCCATCGCCTTGTAGCGAAAAGACTTTACGCCTCGGTTCCGCTAGTGCCGCCCCAATGGCCAAAGGCATGCCCTGGCCAATTGCACCGCCGGTCAGGTTCAGCCACTCATGCCGCGCAGATTGAGCGGTTGCGACATAACAATCCAGCCCCGCCGTTGTGGCGTCATCAGATATAATCGCATTGTCCGGTAAATGTCGCCCAATGACTTGCGCCGCTGCGCCAGTCGTTAAAGGCCCTGATGGCAATGCAGGCAATTGCTTTTCAACACCCGTTTTTTCACCCGCATCCAAAACCGTGCTTAGGCGTTTCAGTGCATCCGCCGCGTTTTCGCTTTCATCCGCCAGGGTGAGTATTTCGCATCCTTCAGGCACCAGTTTATAAGGTGTATTGGGATAAGCAAAAAAGGATAATGGTGCGCGTGCGCCTGCAAGCACCAGGGTTTTGACACCTTGTAATGTCTGTAACACCTGTGCCGGGAAATAGGGCAGGCGCTCAATTTGAGCGACGCCTGCGCCGCGTTCTATCTTCTTGCAGAAGGTGGCAGATAGGATTTTTGCGCCAGTCTTCCCGCCAATAGCGGCTGCCTGGGCAAGGGCCTCGGCATTCAGAGCATCACCCCCTAAGAGGAATGCTGCTTCACCTGTTTTCACCGCCTCTGCCACAGCATTCAAACGATTATCGTCGATGATTATTGGTGGAGCTGCTGTTTCAGGCGCCGCGCAAATATCTGTTTCTTCCCAGCAAGCATCATTGGGAACAACCAGCACGGATACGCCATAAGGGGCCGTTGTAGCTGCTTTCAGCGCGTCAGCGCCCATAGGCGATAAATCATCCGCGCTCTTCGCGGTGCCAATCCATTTGGCAGCCCCTTTGGCAATGGATTCAATATCACCTGCCAAAGGCGGGTCTAAATCCCGCAGGCCTTTGGGATGGTCGCCCACGACAACCACCACAGGCGTGCGCGCCTTGGCCGCATTGTGAAGATTGGCCAGCGCATTGGATAACCCCGGGCCTAAGTGTAAAACCACCAAAGCCGGTTTCCCGCTTAGGCGCGCATAACCATCAGCAGCGCCAGAGCACACAAGTTCATGAAGACCCAGAATGCCACGGATGTCGTCACGCTTGTCGATCGCATCAACAAGCTGCATCTCCGAAGTTCCTGGGTTGGCGAAACACATGTCCACTCCGCCGCGGACAAATGTGTCAATTAAAGCATCAGCACCACGCATGAATGCGAGCTTAGAGAGCAAGCCTTAGCTTGCCAAGCACCTTCGATGAATAGGGGTTATAAAGCTTGTTCGGAGAGCAGTTGAATCCGTTTAATCATGGATAACAGCCCATTGGTGCGTGTGGGTGACAGTGCCTGTGAAAGTTGCAGTTCAGCCATTAAGGCATCAATGTCGAAATCTTTTGCTTCCTCAGGCGTTCGGCCCTGATAAGCGGCGAGCAAAATGGCGATAAGGCCACGCACAATATGCGCGTCACTGTCTGCTACAAGCTGAATCTGGCCATTATTCAGGGACATGACCATCCAGACTTGAGACGCGCAGCCCCGTACTTTAGTGGCGTCATTTTTGTCGGCCTCATCCATGGGTGGCAAGTCGCGACCCAGTTCAATGATATAACGATAACGCTCATCCCAGTCGTCACCGAGCAGGTCAAAGGTTTCGCGAATGTCGTCCAATGTTGCTGTCATGGTCGCTATCTGGGCTTTTCATGCGCCTATGTCAACCGGTCAGAGCAACAAAAGGGGCGCTAAGAAACCTTATGGCTCTTACCGCCCAAGTTTGCGGGTCAAAAAGGGGTGAAGTAAAAATCAGTTGAGGGGTTTGTCGCGCAACTTCTCAATCTCTTCAGCGAGGTGGTGGCCTTTGTCGGTGATGATGCGTTCCAAAACCCGAACCCGGTCTTCAAGCCGTTCCACGCGGGCGACCCACTCTTCATCGGATGCAGCGCCTTTGCCGTGGCGCTCTTCCTGGCGCTCCTTATATTCGAGATGTCGTTTGTGCATTTCGCTGGCGAATTTCGCGATAACCGGGACGCCGATAATTATGAATACAATAAGAACAATAAAATTAGACATTTGCCCCTCCAAATAATTAGGCGTCTCTGAGTTTATCTATTTCGCGATCTAAGTCGCGGCGGCTGGATGTGACATAGGCTTCCATATCGCGCAGACGGTGCTCCATTTCTGAAAAGCGCATTTTCACATCATGCATGGTTGCGCGTGGTCTGGTGCGCATGTTCCGCCAAAATTCCTTTTCCTCTGGCGGCTCATCATAAAGCGCGGCGGGCTTGATAGGGGTTAAACATCCCAAGACACAATATGTGATGATGGTGATGCCGCTGGCCGGGCTTAGGGCCAAAATAATCATACCAATGCGGACCAATAGGACATCTATGCCTGTATAATCGGCGATCCCTGCGCAAACCCCTAGGACCTTGCCATTGCGCTTATCGCGGTAAAAACGAGTGCGTTCAGCCATGTCAGTCCTCCAATCCAGATTTGCGCCAATTGGGGTTTTCGTCGTCTAAAATTCGCTCTAACGAATGGATGCGACGTTCCAGCCGTTCGGCAATGCGGTACATGCGTTCAAGTGTTTGTTCGTCTTCGCCGGACAGGGTCTTCATCTGCTTCCATCTGGTGACATAGTGGAAGATAATCACCAGCGGGACCACGACGGTTAAGGCAACAACGCCTAATGTTTCACCCATGGGTCTCTCCGCTTAAATATGTTGGCCTTCATCAGTTTAATCTCGAATGTCGGTGCGGGTCAAAGCCCGCACGACCAACCCTGAACCTATTTGGATTTAGGGGCCTTCTTTTCGCCTTTGTCTTTGGTCAGCTTGGCTTTTAAAGCTTCGAGTTCAGCAGTCACTGATTCCTCAGCTTCCAGCTCAGCTAATTCCTCATCCAGGGATTTCCCTCGGCCCATATCAAGGGCTTCGATGCGGCCTTCCGTGGCGTCCACTCGGCGCTCTACGCGCTCAAAGCGGGCAAAGGCATCATCGACGCGGGAGGAATAAACATGCTGGCGAATTTTCAAGCGATTGGTCGCTGTTTCCGCACGGGCTAAAATTGCGGCCTGTTTAGCTTTGGCTTCCCGTAATTTGGCTTCCAGCTTGATGATGTCTTCTTCATGCTTGCCGATAGCATCATCTAAAAGCGCGAGTTCTTCTTCCAAGGCCTTTGCCATTTGCGCGACTTTTGCTTTCTCAACCAATGCCCCTTTGGCGAGATCTTCGCGCCCTTTGGAAATAGCAAGCTCGGCTTTTTCTTCCCAGCTGCTCATGGCGTCGCCCATGCGTTTTAACTGGCGGCGCATGTCTTTTTGATCGGCAATGGTTTTCGCAGCGGAAGAACGGACTTCAACCAAAGTGTCTTCCATTTCCTGAATGACCAGGCGGATCATTTTTTCCGGGTCTTCAGCGCGATCCAAAACATCATTGATGTTGGAGTTAATAATGTCGGTCAGTCTGGAAAAAATTCCCATTTGGACTCTCCTTAAGGGCAATAACGGGGCTTAGGCAACGCGGCGTACGCGGCGATCCTGTTCTAACTGCTGCGGTGTACGGGGTTGAGCACGGTTCATGTTACGCCCGTAAAAGCCGATAAGGGCCGCGCCATTTGGGTTGGTCTCCTCAGCAGCGTTTAATACACGGCTTAAGTGGCTTAACATGTTCACGGTTCTTCTCCTGTCACACCTCTAATGGTCTGCCTGTTGTGGCATTTGTCCCTATAAGAGCAAAGGCCGTGCCAGTTTGGTAAGAGCCATTTAAGTATATGTTATTATTATATATTTTTGTTTAAGGGCAAAAGTTGGAATTTAAATTAAAAGCGTGATACCCTAATAATTAGGAAAATACACTAAGTATTGGGATTTTATGAACGCGGCCTTTGACACGCATTTATTGGGGGGTGCTCCAGCTTTTTTAGATCTGATGGACCGGGTGTCTCGCGCCGCACCGATGGACCGCCCTGTTCTTGTGATTGGGGAGCGTGGAACGGGGAAAGAACTGATTGCCGCCCGGCTGCATTATTTATCCAAAAGATGGGGTGGACCGTATCTCCAATTAAACTGTGCGTCGCTAAGCGAGTCCTTATTGGATTCAGAACTTTTCGGTCATGAGGCAGGGGCTTTCACCGGCGCAACGCGGGCGCGGGAAGGGCGTTTTGAGGCGGCGGATGAAGGCACATTGTTCCTGGATGAAATTGCCACCTTGAGCGACGCAACACAGGAAAAGCTCCTCCGCGTGGTTGAATATGGCACGTTCCAACGTGTCGGCAGCAATGAAACGCGTGAGGTCGATGTGCGTATCATTGGCGCTACCAATGTGGATCTGCCGACTTTAGCAGAGCAGGGGAAATTCCGTGCAGATTTGCTGGACCGATTGTCTTTTGATGTGCTGACGGTTCCGCCGCTGCGCCACCGCCGTGATGATATTTTGGAGCTGGCGGAATATTTTGCCCGGGCTATGGCGGGTGAGATTGGCTGGTCGAGCTTTCCAGGATTTTCAAAACGTGTCCAGGAAGACATGATGGATTATGGCTGGCCTGGCAATATCCGACAACTTAAGAACACCGTGGAGCGCGCACTGTATCAGTGGAATGAGGGGGAGGGGCCGGTTGACGCCGTTGTCTTCGACCCCTTTGCCTCCCCCTATCGGCCCGAAATCGGGGAAGAGCAGGCCCCGTCGCAGCCGCAGCAAAAGACCGAAGCCTTATCGGATTATTCTCAGCCTATGGACTTCAAGGCTCATATAGAATCCATGGAAGCAAAGATTTTAAGTGCAGCCCTTGCACACTGCCGCTACAACCAGCGCCAATGCGCTGCGCATTTGGGTCTAAGCTATGATCAATTGCGCCATGCGCTGAAGAAACATGGATTAGGAGCGGGTGGATAACCGCCATGACTTTGGAAGTCACAATCGCATTGATGGCATTGGGTGTTGCTGCTTTTCTTTATGCCTTATGGCAGGAAAAGCGCCCGGCGAGACTTGGCAAACCGCCCCTTGTTCCGCCGCCGGTTCTGCAGCTTCTCTCTGTCATATTTGTGCTGATTATGGCCGGACATCTGGTCAGTTTGCTTACTGGCACGCCGTTTGAACCACGCAGTTTCAGAGGTGGCCCAGGCTTATAATTCTTAGTTTATAAACCCTAGTTGAGTTCCCGCCATTTCAAGCCGAAATCTCGATAAAGAATCGCGCCAATCAGCGATGAGAAAACGCGGCGTTTTCCGCGCCGTCCTTTAGCAATATAGACCCCGCTGGGATGCCGGTGAATGAGCCTTGAGACCTCATCCGATTGGCCGATTAGCGTGTTCTTCTCCGCACTGCTTAGCTTCGCATTGGGAACCACTTCGACGGGCGGAAGGCCGGTTGTCCCTTCCTGGCGCCGCCGTCTTTTCCGTTTTGGTTGGCGAAGCGAGGCAATGATA
>JASFRS010000032.1:0-18293 GCA_050114795.1 Sphingomonadales bacterium | reverse complement strand
ACATGCATCGCTCCAATGAACTTGGCGTTCTGTCAGGTAAATTAACCGGCACAGTTGTTCCCCCAATTTCTAATGCCACCACAAAGCTTGAAACATTGCAAAGGCTGGCGACGGAAAAATCGCTTAGTGCAGACGAAATCATCGCCGTTGGTGATGGTGCCAATGATATTCCAATGATGGAAGCCGCAGGCTTATCAGTCGCCTATCATGCAAAGCCAAAAGCGCAGGTTGCTGCAACAACAGCCATCAATAATGGCGATCTAACCGCTCTTCTCTATCTTCAAGGCATAAAAAAAGCGGACTTTGTTACAAAATAAAGCGGCCCCGCTTCTTTTGAAACAAGGCCGCTTTTAATCTTTAGACGGGCTTATCCGTCAGCTTTAACAGCAGTATGGAAATAAGTTCCATTCCGGAACAGGCGCAGTAAGACTGTTGGGCGGCCTTGTTGTTCCGCAGCCTTCACTTGTGCCAAGACATCTTCGGGTGAAGTCACAGTCGAACCATTCACTTGAACGATAACATCGCCAGGTGAAAGGCCTTTACGACCAGCATCGCTGCTGCGTTTCACGTCAATCACAGCTACACCACCGATATCTTTCGGCAACTCCATCTGCTCAAGCATTTCCGGCGTTACCGGACGTAGGTTCATGCCAAGAACAGACGTCGGCTCAATATCTGATGGGGCTTTAGATGGTTCAGTCCGTGCCACTTGGTCTTCCGGCAAGGGGCGCTCACCTAATGTCACGCGAAGGGTTAGTTCCTTTTCGTTACGAAGGACACGGACGCGGATGGTTTCGCCAATGGGTTGTTTCCCAACAAGCTGCACAAGATGCGCATTGTCCTCGACATCTTCACCATCCAATTTCAGGACCACATCACCCGGTTCAAAACCGGCCTTATCGGCTGGGCTGTTCTCATTAACTGAGCTGATAATTGCACCGCGGGCCTTATCCATGCCAAGGCTTTGGGCAATGTCTTTGGTCACAGGTCCAATGACCACGCCAAGCCAACCGCGTTTCGCACGGCCATATTCGCGCAACTGGTCAACAACATGGCTCACCATGTTGGAAGGAATAGCAAAGCCAATCCCCACATTACCACCAGTCGGCGAGAAAATAGCTGTATTCATGCCAATGACTTCGCCCTTCATGTTAAACATGGGGCCACCAGAGTTACCTCGATTGATTGAAGCATCGGTTTGAAGAAAATCATCATATTGTGTGGCGTTAATCCGACGATGACGCGCTGACAGGATACCTGCAGTCACAGAACCGCCAAGGCCAAAAGGATTACCAATCGCCATAACCCAATCACCGACACGCACATCACCTGAATTGCCGAATTTGACGAATGGCAACGGCTTATCAGACTCGATCTTCAGCAATGCTACATCGGTTTCGCTATCGCTACCGACCAATGTTGCTTCGAACTCCGTCTCGTCATCGAATTGCACAGTAATTGTATCTGCGCCATCAATAACATGATGATTGGTTACAACATAGCCTGCCGGGTCAATGACAAACCCAGAGCCAAGAGAACGTGCTTCACGTTCAATCGGCTCATCATCTTCTTTGTCCCCTTCGTCACGGTCACCAAAGCGGCGGAAAAACTCCTCCAACGGCGATCCAGGTGGCAGATTTGGGACAAGGCCATTACGGCGATTAACTTCAACGGTTTGCGTTGAAGAGATATTGACCACCGCAGGGGTTAATTCCTCTGCCAGATCCGCAAAACTTTCAGGCGCGGCACGGGCAATCGCAGGGTTGACCGGCACCACAAGGGCAATCGATGCCACTACGGCCAGAGAAATTGCACCTGCTTGCAAGCCAACCTTCCACTTTGTTGGAATTAAATTCATCACTGATCGTTCTTCCTTCACCAATTTCAAATGTTTCAGTTGCGCCTCCCGCCTAGATTTAGTCTTCCGTTGTGGCAGCGCCATGGTTTTAGCGTCAACTCAACATGTTTTTGCGCTCAATTGAGTTTGAACTTATGCGTTTTCTGTAATTGCGAATAAAAATGGACTTCCTGTACTGAAAATCAAGTTATTCCACGTACAAGCCCAACAATTGTGACTCCAATGACCACTGCAATCAGGCCCGCGCGTCGCAGATGAGAGACCGGAGATGACAGCACATAGGCCATCATCCGTCGGGCCGCATCGGGGAAGAGGGTATAAAACACACCCTCTAACACCAATGCCAAACCTAAGGCTGTAATCAAATCAGCCATTGAAAATCAGCGTTTTCCGTCACTTTTTGGCGCATCAAAGAATTCAAAAAATTCACTATCAGGCGATAAAACCATCGTCGTATCCGACTGACCCAGCGCCTTACGATAAGCTTGCATAGATCGATAGAAAGAGAAAAATTCTTCATCTTTGCCAAAGGCTTCCGCAAAAATACGAACTGCCTCACCATCGCCTTCACCACGAAGAATATTCGCCTGTTTCTCAGCTTCCGCCAAAATGATCGTGCGATCTCTGTCCGCAGCAGAACGAATCTTCAATGCGCGTTCATCGCCTTCAGCACGGATTTGAGCAGCTTCCTGCTGCCTCTCCGTCTCCATCCGTCGATATATGGCTTGAGAGTTTTCTTCAGGCAGATCGACGCGTTTAATTCGCACATCAACAATGCTTAGGCCGAAATCAGCGGCCGCCTCATTAGCCCGGTCGCGGATTTCCAGCATAAGCTGACCACGCTCAGGACTCAGCATATTTGCAAATGTCTGCCGCGCAAGAACTTCCCGCGTGGTTGAACGAACCAAAGTTTCAAGACGGTTACGAGCGCCTGTCTCATTCGTTGCCCGTAAATAGGCTTTCAATGGATCCACAATGCGGAACCGTGCGAAAGCATCAACAACCAGCCGTTTTTGGTCTGCTGCGTTCACCTGTTCCGGCTGAACATCTAGGTTCAAAATACGCCGATCTAAAGTGACAACATTCTGCCAGGGCAGTTTAAACTTCAAACCTGGTGTCAAAACCGTACGTTTCGGATCACCAAATTGAAGGACGATGGCCTGTTCAGTTTCATAGACTTGAAACAAGCTGAAATACCCTATGATCGCGACTAGCCCTGCAAGGAACAGGGTTGTAAATGACTTACCTCTCATGACTTCACCCCTTCCTTAATTGCGACGCTTTTCGACTTCAGGCAAAGGCAGATAGGGCACAACGCCCTGCCCCGCACTTTGATCGACAATGATTTTATCCATACCTTGGAGAATGTCCTCCATGGTCTCCAGATAAATCCGACGGCGTGTGACATCTTTGGCCTGCGCATATTGACCATAAACGGCCAGAAAACGCGAAGCTTCACCCTGCGCGCGATTAACGACCTCAGCTTTATAACCCTCAGCTTTCTGCATGACCTGCTGGGCCTGACCTTTGGCTTTAGGCAGAATGTCATTCGCATAAGCCTGTGCTTCGTTGATGCGGCGCACCTGATCTGCTTCAGCCGCCTGAACGTCACGGAATGCATCGATAACAGCGGCAGGGGGGTCAACTTTTTCCAGCTTTACCTCTGTGATCTGAATACCGGAGTCATAACTATCCAATACTTCTTGGATCTCTTTCTGCACATCAATCTCGATACGCCCACGAGCGCCGGTAATCGCATCTTGCAATCGCGTTTGGCCGATCACCTCACGCATAGCACTCTCAGCTACATCTTTAACCGTAACCTCTTGTGGAGGCTGAATATTAAAGAGGAACTTGCCCGCAGCACCATCTTCAGGCTTGATACGCCAGAAAATAGTGAAATTGATGTCGATGATATTTTCATCACCAGTCAACATCAAAGATTCGCTGAACAACTCAACCTGGCTGGCGCGTTGCCCTTGTTGACGAAAGCCAACGTCAATGCTGTTTACCCGCTCAACATTGGGCGTAATAACCGTCTCAAGGGGTGCCGGTAATTTTAAGTGAAGGCCCGGCGCTTCACTACGAACATATTTGCCAAAGCGTAAAACAACGCCCTGCTCACCCGTATCAACGCGATAAAAAGACGTAACCGCCGCAATTAGCAAAATGACCGCCAATATAATGAGCACAATACCCCGGCCGCCGCCAACGCCACCCGGCACTATTTTTTGCAGCTTCTTCTGCCCTTGACGAATGATATCATCTATATCGGGTGGGCGTTGCCCGCCGCCACCGCGAGGGCCCTGCCCCCATGGGTTTCGGCCGCCGTTGCCGCCACCACTGTTATTTTCCCAAGGCATAGGATAAGCTCCTGCAGATTTTTGCTGAAATGTATTTTTATTACATTCAAGCGATGAAATTTCTTCTCCAACAGCCTATATAGGCCGCAAAGTGAGCCGCTGCAACGCGAGACCCCCATCTAATTTGGGAAAATCACGAAATTGCTATTGGAAAATACCCATGACGACCCTTGATAAAGACCTAATCCTGAAAACACTATCCACTGTGATTGACCCAGACAGCGGCAAAGACATTGTTTCCACAGGCATGGTGCAAGGCCTTAGCATTCGTGACGGGCATGTCGGCTTTGCGCTGGAAGTTGGTGCCGAGGGCGCTGCGAAAGAACCTTTACGCCAAGCCGCAGAAGCCGCAGTTAAATCACTACCCGGCGTCACCAAAGCGACCGTTGTATTGACGGCTGAGCAAGAAACATCAGCTTCAACTCCCGCACCACAACCAAAGCCGCAGGGTATCCGAGGCCTACCCGGCATTGGTGCTATTATTGCAGTGGCCAGTGGCAAAGGCGGAGTTGGCAAATCCACAGTGGCGGTAAATTTGGCATTAGCCCTCTCCAAGATGGGCAAACGCGTGGGGCTTTTGGATGCTGATATTTACGGACCATCTGTACCTCGGCTTTTAGGCTTGGAAGGCAAACCCGATAGTGACGGTAAAAAGCTAAAACCCAAAGAGGCTTATGGATTAAAAGCCATGTCCATCGGTCTTTTGGTTGATGTGGACACACCGATGATTTGGCGCGGCCCTATGGCGACCAGCGCCTTATCTCAGATGTTGCAGGATGTGGACTGGGCGCCGCTTGATATTCTCGTCGTCGACATGCCGCCGGGCACCGGTGATATCCAACTCACTATGGCGCAGAAAGTGCCTTTAACCGGCGCTGTTATTGTGTCCACACCACAGGACATTGCGCTGATTGACGCGCGCAAAGGTATCGCGATGTTTGAAAAAGTCGGGGTTCCAATCTTGGGTCTTGTTGAAAATATGAGCAGCTTTACCTGCCCGAGCTGCGGCGACACCTCTCATATCTTCGGCCATGGTGGAGCGAAGGAAACTGCTGAGAAACGAGGTGCCCCCTTCCTCGGTGAATTACCTCTGCATCTAAGCATTAGAGAAATGTCAGATGCCGGCACACCGGTTGTTGCCAATGCGGAAAACAGCCCCGAAGCGCAGGCATTTCTAACCGTTGCGCAGAATATGCTGGAAGGTTTGGAAAAAAGCGGAGCGAAGGCCGCTCCAAAAATCTCAATGAGTTAAGATGAGTTAAGCGGGAGGGCTAAACGGCCCTCCCAGCTCATTCTTTATCCATCTGCCTTTATCCATCTGCGCCGGGACGCCAGCTCAGCCGGAAATAGCCAAACATGCCAGGAACATCATGAAGATTGGCATTGAAGGCATTCAAGCCGCAGCTAAAACAAGCCGGTGGATTATTATCAAAGAGATTATTCACGCCCAAAGTCAGCGTGACTTCATTCCCTAGATATTCTGGCGTATAGCTGAGTTGAATATCCGTATAATATTGGCTGGGAATCCGCGAAGGATTGCCATCCAAATCTACGGTATTCAGCTCATCAACGCCACCCACAAAGCGCTCAGTCAGGCGAGCCTGGAATTCACCCAAAATCCAGTCAAGCGCGCTCGTCCAGCGCCATTTCGGGAAAGCAAGCTCCTGTGCACCAGCCAAAGCCAGACCTGTCCGTTCCAATTTAATCGTACCGGTATCAGTCGTTTCAATTTCAGAGAACTCAAGCAGATGGTTGGCATTAAATGTCACACCAAATAGCCCTGCATCTGTGTCCGGACTTTGATAGGTTAGGCTGAAATCAAGGCCTTCAGTTTGTAGTTTCGCCAGATTGATCAGGCGATTGTTGAACTGATTGATAATGCCGACTGCGTTACGGCCAATACCGCTACACAGCGCACTATCAAAGACACCACCGCTAAATGAGTCAATGCAGTTTTCCAACTGACCTTGAGCACTGCGAGCGCGAATGGCGCCATCAACTTCAATACGATACCAGTCGATCTCAATGCTCATATTGCCATAACCCTGATCTTCAAACCATTGAGGGCTGTAAACGCCACCGATCAAATAGTTATCAGAGGTTTCGTTTTCCAGATCAGAATTACCACCGGTGGTGATCCGGATCTGCGGGTTTGGCTGCACATAAGACCCATCTGAGGGCGTACCCTGTGCCTCACAGGCAGCGATAATGGCGGCTGATTGCGCGACATCCCTGCCCCCGCCATCTGTACCGGCCAAAGCCAGCATATCCGAGCATGGGTCATTGATAGTTTCATCAAAGCTGGCTGCGGTTCCGAATAACTCACCAATACCCGGTGCGCGGATACCTGTTGAAATCGTACCACGAACCAGAAAATCAGCGAATGGTCGGTAACGCACACCGGCCTTATAGGTCGTTTTAGATCCGCTGGTGTTATAGTCCGAAATGCGGAATGCAGCATTCACCTCTAAGAGGTCAGCACCAGGCATATCAGCGAGCAGCGGGATATCTATCTCGCCATAGAATTCGCTGACATTAAAGCCACCCTGTGTGGGCTGCGCAGGAATACCATTTGATTCCCCAGCCACAACAACCGGGTCAGGGTCAAAGAAGCCATCCTGGTCTCGATATTCAAAGCCAACAGCCGCACCGACGGCACCGGCCGGTAGATCGAAAAGGTCACCGGAAACGTTGATCGTGAAATCAAGGAAGTCCTGACCAGAACGATCCCTTTGCGTAAAGCCGATATATTCAGCCATTTCAGGCGTAATCGACCCTTCACCATTGGGACCTTGGCCACCAAAGAGGTTTAACGGCACACACTCACCCGTACATTCATCAATAGGGCCAAGAGCGCGCGCCACCCGGGCGATATTAATCGCACCGAATTTCGTCTGATTGCCGCGGTTTTCCGCTGCAGCGAAATTCACGTCCCAGAAAATTTCCTTGCCGTTAGACAGTTCAAACTGGCCCTCAAAGCCACTGCCCACATACCAGGTTTCAATATCCTGTGCGAAAATCCGTGGGCCTAGCTCTAATGGCCTGCGGCCTAACAGGATGAAATTCCCATTCACCGGATCAGCGTCCAATGTAATCCCAAATGGGTTGAACGGGTTGGTGGCATCAATGCCAATTGTATCGGGGAATCCACCCGACCCTGTACCAGGTCCGATAAAGATCGGCTCTGGTGCCGCCTGGTTTTTGGAATCCCGTTCATTATAGGCACCACGAATATAAAACTTCACGGATTCATTAATGTCATGTTCGATGGATCCGAAAATATTCACGCGTTCATTTGGCGTGAGAACCAGGTTAAAACCTTGATAGTTAAAGCGGTCCACATTTGTGAAATCGTGGAAATCAAGACTTCCAGGATTGTCAGGATCGAATTGAGGGATATTGCTCATCCCATCGTTCAACACCCCGTCGTTCAAAGTGACATTGGCAAATTCACCCGTACCGGAGAAGAAGATAAACCTTCCTTGCGGTGTGCCGGATGAACACCCACCTGCTTCACATGTCCCTGAAAATGGCACGGGGAAAGCAGATATAGGCCGATCAGCGGCACTGACGCGTTTTTGCTTCACATAGCTGGCGGAGAGGACAAAATGCGTGTCACCCATTTTCTTGCCCCAAATACCGCTGAAGTCATAGGTTTCCCCATCGCCTTCATCAATATATTCACCAACCTGAGCATTTAACTCTATGCCTTCGAAATTTTTCCGCGTGATCACATTCACCACGCCGCCGATGGCGTCAGAGCCATAAATCGCTGAAGCGCCGTCCTGCAAAACTTCAACTCGCTCAATCATCGATGTTGGAATTGAATTCAGATCAACCGCTACCGGGATACCAGTCGCTGAGTTGCCAGGCACCCAACGGATACCGTCCACAATCACCAAAGTCCGCTTTGATTCCAAATGACGTAATGCGATTTCTGTCGCACCAGCACCAACACCGCCGCCATCGGGTGAAAAGCCGAAGTTACCGGAACTATTGAATTTCGTATTCAATGCAGACCCTGCCTGCGGCAAGCGCTGCAATAAGTCGCCAATAGACGATAAGCCCGTTGACTGAATGTCGTCACGGTCCAATGCCGTCACCGGTGCCGGTGATGACAAGGGGTCTCTTCTGATACGCGAACCTGTTACAAGAATTTCCTCAACCACGCCGACGTCTTGGTCCTGAACGTCTTGTTCTTGGGCGAACGCCGAAACATTGGCATCAATCGCCACAACGCTTAGCGCTGAACCCATCAGCACTGCTACACGGTATTGTTTCTTCCCTGTCCACATGAAGGTTCCCTCCCATTATGTGACCACCAAAAGAAATTGGCGGGAGGAGTATAGTGGAATCAAAACCAGGCTTTAAATTAAAGCATAGATTATTTTAAAGTTATTCATTTAATAGAGGCATTTATGCAACAAAAAATAACATTTACTTCTATAAACAAAATAAAAAAACATCTTTTACAAAAACTGTATTTGCAAATACTTGATTTTTTCCAAAGACCCCAACCAGGTCTTGCAAGCCTGCCAAAGCTGACTATATATCCATTTGTTATATGACAAAAATGCGCTTAGGAGGTTTAAATGAGCCGTTGGGACAGATATGAAGATGATAGGAGCACAAGGGCGCGACTGGCTTATGAAGCAGGTTCCAAATCTCTTCTTGTCGCCTATCTCCTATGGTTTTTCTTAGGCGCTTTTGGTGTACACCGGATGTACCTCGATAGATGGTTTTCAGGCTTGATCCTCTTAGGACTGACCTTATTCGGCTCAGCGACAACCTGGCTTTTGGGCTTAGGCTTCATCCCCTTGTTCTTTGCAGGTATTTGGTGGATGCTTGACGCTATCCTCACCTATATGATGACGGAAAGCTATAATACCCGCTTAGCACGTGACCTGACCTAGGGCCGTTCAAGGAAATCAGCTACAGCTTTAATGGCGCCTTGATGCGTCATGATCAGACTATGATGGGCCTTCACTGTGACAAACTCATGTGCCCTATGGGGCCGAGTTTCGCGCACGCTGACTGTCCCATCATTGTCTCCGTCGATCAAAGGGTTAAGCCCGATTTCATTTCCCATGGCACCGGCAATGATAAGCAGCTCAACATGCTCCGGCACATCGCCGCCATGAGAATTTTTAGCAAGCTCTTCAAGAGTTTCCCCTAACACAGCACGAACAGGCGGCCATTTCTCAAATATTCTAGCCAATGCGGCGCCATGATAGGGCGGAGCCAGCATAGCAACACGACGGGGGTGAATATGAGGCGGCCAACTATCTGTGCGGTTAAGTGCCTCTCTCAACACAATACCACCCAGGCTATGCGTCACGAAGTCCAGTTCCGTCACATTTTCCAACCTGCTGATCAACCGCAATAACCGCGTGGCATGGTCCGATATCGATGCACGTGTAGACGGATAAGTTAAAGCCTCTACATCAACATGCTTATGGTGCAGTATCTTGACCAACGGGTCCATGGACGCCCACGACCTGCCCAAACCATGCAGGCATAGGACCAAACGGCCATCATAAGGTTTTGGATGTTCTTCGATCAAAGCCTGCATGCAGGTTTCAAATGACCCATGAGCAAAGCGTAGTTTTTTAGGTGATAACAACCGAAATTCGCCAGTGATGACATTAGATTGAATGCGCCACCCCGCCTGCACAAATTCATCGCCCCAGAACTGCCGCCCGCCCAAAGTAGGTAATTTGGCGTCCACGAGCGCCACGGTCAGATATCTTCCGACTGGTGCCGTTGCAGCACAACAAATGAATAGGCTGGGTGCTTGTCATCCGCTTCAAAGCTCTGGCGGCTGGCCTCATGCCACTCATCTCCTAGCGGAGGGAAATGCGTATCCCCCTCGCAAGACAAGTCGATTTCCGTGAGATAAATTCTATGCGCCAGCGGTAGCGCCAAAGCGTAAATCTTAGCACCGCCAATCACCATAATTTCCTCAACCGGGCCTGCCTTGGCTATAGCATCACCAATGCTATGGGCAACTTCGCATCCGGGTGCTTCAAAGTCTGGGTTGCGGCTGATCACAATGTTTCTACGACCTGGCAGAGGTCGACCAATGGATTTATGGGTTGTTGAGCCCATGATGATAGGCTTGCCCATCGTGATATGCTTAAAATATTGCAAGTCCGCAGGCAGATGCCAAGGCATACCGCCCTGATAGCCAATAACATGATCATGCGCGCAGGCGACAATCAGGCTTATGCAAGGTGTTTCGATCATTATTTGAAGATAACCGTTTTTACGCCATTCATCAAAATTCGACGCTCACCATAATAACGTACTGCACGCGATAGAACCTGACGTTCCACATCCCGTCCGGCAGCAACCATATTCTCAACCGTAAAACTGTGGTCTACACGGGCCACATCTTGTTCAATAATTGGCCCTTCATCCAGGTCCGCGGTCACAAAATGCGCTGTTGCACCAATAAGTTTTACACCATGTGCATAGGCCTGATTATATGGCCTTGCGCCCTTAAAAGACGGTAAAAAGCTGTGGTGGATATTGATAATCCGACCTTCATAATCAGCGCAGAAATCCGCACTTAAAATCTGCATATAGCGCGCAAGAATGATCAACTCCACATCATGGTCAGCAATTAACTTCCGCAGATTTGCTTCACTCTCAGCCTTGGTCTCCTTGGTGATTTTCACCTCATGAAAGGGCAACCCTTCCGCAGCGACCGCTTTTTCTGCCCCGCTATGATTTGAAGCCACCGCAACAATGTCGCAAGGCAATTCACCTATCCGACGGCGATACAGCAGGTCATGCAGGCAATGGTCAAATTTTGAGACCAGTATAAGAGCACGCGGCTTCTTTGACCGATCATACATCGCCCATTTCATGGCATAGCGCTCAGCAATAGGCGTGAACTGAGACCTTAACCCTTCTACGTCATCTGCAACAGCGCTGCCTTGAAAATGGACGCGCATGAAAAAGCACCCACCCGTGGGATCACCATATTGAGCGCTATCCAGAATATTGCACTCAAGCTCAGCGAGGAAACTCGCTACGCTGCGCACGATACCTGGCTTGTCAACACAGGAGAGGGTTAGGATAAAGTCTTTCATGGGGGCGCACTCTTTCATTCATATCCACAATGAGCAGATAAAGAAGCGCAAGCAAATTTCAAGCTTTATCCGTTATTGGCAAGGAAATGTCATGATAACACAGTGATCTTTGGAGCAACTCACTGAAGAGCTTGTTATTCTTCCTCAAAATCCCCGTCAATGACTACGCCATCCTTGGTGCGCCTTACACGGACGCGGCCGCGACGCTTGGGTTTTGGGGCGAAGAACTTTTGCCAGATCATATATACGCCATAGGCGATGAAACCAAAGGCGATAATGACAGCGGCGACATATAGAATGAATAGACCGACAACCGCTGCCAGAACGACGGCACCGGCAAGGGTAAGGATAAGCAGGATCTTCTGCCAGAGATTCAATTCCTGCCATTGGACAATGCGGGCGCGATATATCAAAGCTGTGCTCCTCCATTCATTTGAAAATATATATGGGGACAAAATTCAAAAGTGCCAGGGCCAAACTTTAATCGCACATTCGCGTGAGAAACAGCCCTTCCCCGCAGTTTAATAAAGTTTTCTCTTTATATTTGAGCTTTGCACATTAAGTAAACGTTTGAACCTGCGTTTCAACGCAATTGAAATAACCAGATTTGCTTAGGAGTATAAAATGGCCTTTGAACTGCCTCCTCTTCCTTATGCCTCAGATGCCTTGGAACCCCATATGTCTGCAAAGACCTTCAGCTATCACCATGGCAAGCATCACGCAGCCTATGTCAATAAGCTGAACGGGCTGATCGAAGGCACGGACCTGGCAGATAAATCCCTAGAGGACATTATTCAAGCCACTGCGGGGAAGGCCGATGCAAAAGGCGTCTTCAACAATGCCGCCCAGGTTTGGAATCACACATTTTTCTGGAACTCCATGAAGCCTAATGGCGGTGGCAAGCCTTCTGGGAAGCTAGCCGAGATGATTAACGCGTCCTTTGGCTCCCTTGATGCCTTCGCGGAAGCCTTCAAAAACGCTGGCGCGGGCCAATTCGGTTCCGGTTGGGCCTGGCTGGTCGTCGATGGTGACACATTAAAAATCGTCACCACAGCCAATGCCGAAACCCCCATTACGGATGGGCTTAAACCACTGTTGACCTGTGATGTATGGGAACATGCTTATTATCTTGATTACCAAAATGACCGCCCCGGGTTCTTAGGTGTCTTTTTGGACAAACTTGCAAATTGGGATTTTGCGGCCGAACAACTCGGCTGAACCATTTGTAAATGGCATAGCGGAACCCCGTCTTCATCAGAAGGCGGGGTTTTCTTTTTGCAAATTTTAAAACAAACTGCGCGCGGAAACAGAGGATATTTTATGAAAAGATTGTTCCAAATCCTGGTTTTAGGAATCATCGGCTTCACCGCAACTGCAGCTACAGCCCATGATAACAAAACCATCACAACATATCGCGTCACCACATTACGGGCAGAACCCGGTAATTGGTATGCGCTAAAGGCCCTTATTGAAGCCCAGGGCCCCGCAGGCACTCATGGAGATGACCAGCGCTTCATTCCATTCCGCCTTCGCCATTCCCAAGGTGATCATTGGGATTTCATGCTAATCCAACCCATAGACGACTTTCGCATTCCCTTAGCTGCCACGCCGGCGACACAAGCAGATTTAGCCTTCAAAGCTGAAATCGCAAAATTAGTTGGCTTTTCAGAAGAATGGTTCGTCAACGGCCCGCCGCTGGATGAACTACAAAAAGCGTTCGACGGTGCTGGAATGTTTCACATCGAAATGTTTCGTGCGAAAGCAGGTGCCCATAACGCACTCTTGCAGCAACGCAAAAATGAAAACGCGTTTTTAAAAGCGGTTGGTCAGGTCGAGAATGAGATTTTCACTTCGATTGCCGGTGCGGATTGGGACGTCATGACTATTGGCTTTCATGAGAGTCTGAAAACTTTTGCAGCCGGTTCCAACGCCAGTGCTGAAGAAGAAGATAAAGCAGCACGAGACGCCGGGTTTAATGGCGTTGGCGATATTGCACCGTTTTTAAGAAACCTGCTGCACAGCCACAATGACACAATAGCTGTGGCAATGAATTGATCAACGGTTGTTAAGCATTTTCAAATACCGTGTCGAGGCTTTACTGAGGTCCAGCTGCGGCGCGGTATTTTTTCCTTCTTCCTGCGCAGCTTCACAGGCAGGTAAACCCTTGGCTTCACCATGGCGGTTTGATGTACTATAAGCCAAATGCGCAGGATGATCCGCAGCAATTTTCATAAGTCCTATGCGCGTAAATGCGCCCCCCATTTGCAATACAAATTACAAAACGCAACAGGAACTAATAGAATCAATCTGTTATTTACAGGTTTCAATTTTTCATTAGCCTTTGATTTGCCCACAAATGCTTAACAAAAAGTAAATAGCGAATAACTCCGCAATATTTATAAGAATTGCCTTTGGTGCAGTCCCTTAGAAATCAACCGAACATTGTTTTTACGCTAGAATCACACAGATATTTCAAAGGTTGGTTGTAATTAAAAAACTGAAACTAAACGCAATTTAAGTGTCATTTAATTGCTAAATCACTTGCGTGTAGAGGCGCGTGGAGTTAGGCTCCCGTTACTCGCACGTCCAAGGCGTGGACGAAAGGTCACTTTGAATTACCACTTCGGTGAAAACCTAACTGGTGAAATTACGGACTGGACTTTCTCTCCTCTGACTGTGTGGGGAGAGACTGCGTCGCTTATTGACGCATAATTAAACTAGGTTAAGTCAAGGATTTCACTATGCCTCAGGGAACCGTTAAATGGTTCAATTCCAGCAAAGGTTTCGGTTTCATCAAGCCTGATGACAGCGATAAAGACGCCTTTGTCCACATCACAGCGGTTCAAAAAGCCGGCCTTACAGAATTGCCTGAAGGTCAGCGCATTGAATATGAACTGGTCGAAGGTCGCAACGGTCGCGCCGCAGCAGACGAACTGAAATTGATCGACTGATTTTTCAGCAGATCATAAAAGCGAGGCAAGAGATGCAGGGTGAAAATCCGGCATCACTTGCCTATTTTCATTTTTAGACAGAAGGATTTCTCATGACTAAAGCAGCCGAAGGGAGCACTGTTCGTGTTCACTATCGAGGCACATTGGACAGCGGTGAGCAGTTTGACTCATCCGAAGGTCGCGATCCGCTTCAATTCACCTTAGGCCAGCGTCAGGTCATTGCAGGTTTTGAAAAAGCAGTTACAGGACTGGAAGTCGGTGAAAGCCGCAAAGTCCGCATGGAAGCTGAAGAAGCTTATGGGCCGCGCCGCGATGATTTGATCCACAAGGTAGAGCGCGCCCGCATTCCAGCCGATCTTGAATTGGCGAACGGAATGCAATTGGGCGCTTCGGGCCCCAATGGTGAGCAACTTAGCTTTGTGGTTGTCGATTTCAATGACGAAGAAGTCACTTTAGACGCCAATCATCGCCTCGCCGGTGAAGCGCTGACTTTTGAAGTTGAGCTCGTCGAAATCCTCTAATCGGGGATTAAAATCCGCTAGGATCCGTTTGTCGCAACACAGGTCTATAGGCCTTTGGCACATAGCGTGTTGCGGCATTCACAAATTTGTCTACGCCACGCCAGCGTGTGCGCGCTGTTTTGATGCCACCTCTCAACCGTGACGAAGCGGGTATAAAGCAAATCAAAGATAATGCCATGAACGGCACGCCCAGCGGGATGAAGGGGATGAGAGCAAATAAAATGCCTAAGCCCAAAAATACGAGACCAACCAAGATCAACAAAAGCCTAGCCATATACTCATCCCAAACAGATATCTTTCTTATATAGACATGATATATATTTTCAATTACGGCAATATCAAGTCACACTGTCTCAGAATTTGAAAAACTTTTCGTGACAATAGATAAAAATACGATTCTCCCTATGCCAGACAGTTCTAATACACCCGGAATGTTTCAACGTATTGAAGCTGTTATACAGCTTATCCCAAAGGGTCGAATTTCCAGCTATGGTGACATTGCTGCTTTCGCCGGCGGTGTCACCCCAAGGCATGTGGGCTTTGCCTTGGCTGCAAGTGACGGCCGCCTCCCCTGGCATCGTGTTGTGAATGCTCAGGGCGCAGTAAGCCTACGCGGTTCAGATGCGATGGCACAGCAACACGAACTGCTGGCCGCTGAAGGCATTGAATTTAATCAACAAGATGAAATTGACTGGCGTATTTTCGGTTGGGAAGGCCCCCCTCTTGACTGGTTCATTGACCAGGGAAGAGAGGTTGAAGAAGCAATCGCACTTTTATCAAAAATCGCCGCACGCCATGAAAAGCAGTCTAAAAATTACAGCAAATAAGCCAAACTTGGCTGTTTCGCGCCAGCGTTTATCGCAACTTCCATTGGCAATCTGCGAAAGCTCTCTATATATAGGTCCGGAAAATACAAAAAATATATATGAGGGTGCTGAGTGCGCGCCCTTATATTTTGAATAACAAGAGTAAAGAGCAAGGGGTCCCGATGGACTATATTCTGGTCGCGGCTGGTTTGACATTCTTGGTCGTGGCGGGAGACGGTCTTGTCCGTGGCGCCGTTTCAATGGCACAGCATTTGGGAGTACCCTCCCTTGTTATCGGCCTCACCGTCGTTGCTTTTGGCACATCTGCTCCCGAACTTATTGTGGGCGTTGATGGCGTTTTAAAGGGCGTGCCTGAATTAACGCTGGGTAACGTTGTTGGCTCCAATATTGCGAATATCCTTCTAGTTGTTGGCCTTCCCGCCATCATTTTACCTATGCGATGCGCAGCACCGGGATTGGTTCGCAATCTCCTTTATATGCTGGGCGCAACACTTGTCGTGATCACGCTCGGCTGCTTCGGAGAAATCAGTGCAATATATGGCCTGCTGCTGCTTTTCCTACTTGGCTGGTTTGTTTTTGATTCCCTGATGCGCGCGAGAAGATCACCGCTAATGTCGAGTGAAGCACTGGAAGATTTAGAAGGATTGCCGGTCAAACCCTATAGCTGGCCGGTCACAATCACTCTCATCATTGTTGGACTTAGCGGTTTAGCTTTAGGAGCGCATTGGCTCATTGATGGCTCTGTCAACATTGCTCGTCGCATTGGTGTGCCAGAATCTTTCATTGGACTGACCTTGGTAGCCCTGGGCACATCCCTGCCTGAATTGGCCACGGCAATTATAGCTGCTTTGAAACGTCATGGAGATGTCGCCGTTGGCAACGTTGTTGGCTCCAATGTGTTCAATATTTTAGGCATTATCGGTACCTCAAGCCTCTTCGGCAGGATTCCTGTCAATGATAACTTTATCAATTTCGATTTCTGGGTAATGTTTGGCTCCTCTCTTATTCTTCTCCCCTATGCCTTGAGAAAAGCCACTATCGGGCGGATATTTGGCATTATCCTTGTTGCCCTATATATCAGCTATATCATTTATTTGGGCTATGATGTTTCTATAGGGCCCGATCAGGGATTACCGGTTTAATGAACTGGACAAAGGATAAGGCCATATGACCAGCCATAAGGGGAATGTGCTGATTACCGGTGCCGGACGCCGGATTGGACGTCACCTTGCGTTAAGGCTTGCAGAGCAAGGCTGGTCTATCGCTGTGCATCACAATCATGCCCATGAAGAAGCGGTGAAAGTCGTGGAAGATATAAAATCCATGGGTGGCAAGGCCGCAGCGATCCAAGCAGACTTGGCACAAGATTTATCGACAACAGCATTGATAAGCGCAGCCACTGCAACATTGGGTGGCCCTATGACTGCTTTGATTAACAATGCATCTATTTTTGAACATGACAGCTTTGAGACAGTCACTAAATCAAGCTGGGACCGGCACCTCAATATTAATTTGCGCGCACCGTTTTTTCTTTCTCAAAGCTTCGCCAAGGCTTTACCAAAAGACCAACAAGGCACAATTATAAATATCATTGATCAAAGGGTTTGGAAGCTAACACCGGATTATATGAGCTATACAATTTCAAAATCCGCGCTTTGGACTTTGACGCAAACGATGGCGCAGGCTTTAGCACCACGGATCAGAGTCAATGCTATTGGACCGGGACCAGTTTTGAAAAGCATCCATCAAGATGAGGAGACCTTTGAGAAGCAGTCCGCAGCTTTACCCATGCGCCAAGCTGCAACGCCTGATGATGTGGTCCAGGCTGCAACTTATTTACTTGATGCCTCCTCTGTTACAGGGCAAATGATTGCCGTTGATGGCGGACAACATCTAGCGTGGCAAACCCCTGATGTTGTCGGCGTGGATTAGGAATGAAACATGGCAACTCTGGTTCCCTTCCCATCGCATACTGATGCCTTAACGGATAAGGACGGCGGCGTTCGCCTGAGAAAAATATTTGTCCGCGATCTGCTCCTTCATATTCAGATCGGCGTTTATGCAAGTGAGCATGGCCGAACACAAAAAGTCCGCATCAATGTAGAGCTTGATGCCGTTGACCGGGACGTATCAGCCATTGATGAGCTTGAAAGCGTCGTTTGTTATCAGCAAGTGGTCGACGATATTAAGACAGTCGCAAATGAAGGCCATGTAAAATTGGTTGAGACCCTTGCCGAGCGCATCGCTAAATCTACCTTGCAACATACGGATGTGCATGCTGCAAAAATTCGTGTGGAAAAACTAGAAGCAGTCGAAGATGCCTCCGCTGTTGGCATTGAAATTATCAGGCAGCGTACGGATTATTATCCCGACTCCTAGAATTTTAACGCCGAACTTAGACTTCCCTACTTAGGTCAAAACACGGCTTTCGCGGGGCTTACGCCTTGATTCTTATCCACAATAGAGACGGTGTAGTTGTAAAACCCTCGGCGCAATACGCGGCTTCGAAAAATGAATCTTCTATGACAACTTGACAGACTATGATTTTCAATTAAATCAATGACTTAGATATTTTGCCTATTTTTTAGGCAATCACCTGTGACACAAGTGTTACAAAGGGTTTGAAGCGCAGTAGAAGTTTTTGTCCACAAAGTTTTCCACAAGAGAATGGGAAAA
>JASFRS010000031.1:0-18342 GCA_050114795.1 Sphingomonadales bacterium | reverse complement strand
ATTGGCCAAATCCGCACCTGAAAAACCTGGTGTCCCGCGGGCAATGACACGCGCATTAACATCGCCGGCCAATGGCACCTTCGCCATATGAACCAACAAAATTTTCTCACGGCCTACGATATCGGGGTTGGGTACAACAACCTGACGGTCGAAACGACCCGGACGTAGCAGCGCAGGGTCAAGAACGTCCGGACGGTTGGTCGCCGCAATCAGGATAATTCCTTCATTAGCTTCAAAACCATCCATCTCAACCAGAAGCTGGTTCAAGGTCTGTTCGCGTTCATCATTACCACCGCCAAGGCCTGCACCTCTATGACGGCCTACAGCATCAATCTCATCAATGAAAATGATGCAAGGCGCATTTTTCTTGGCCTGTTCAAACATGTCACGGACACGGCTGGCACCGACACCGACAAACATTTCAACGAAGTCAGAACCGGAAATGGTGAAGAACGGCACATTAGCCTCACCTGCAATCGCACGAGCAAGCAAAGTTTTACCAGTGCCTGGAGGTCCGACGAGCAACCCGCCTTTAGGGATTTTGCCACCTAGGCGTTGGAATTTATCCGGATCACGAAGGAATTCGACAATTTCCTGAAGCTCCTCTTTAGCTTCATCAATCCCTGCCACATCAGCAAAGGTTACGCGGCCCTGTTTCTCAGTGAGCAATTTGGCGCGGGATTTTCCGAATCCCATAGCCCCGCCACGACCACCGCCCTGCATTTGCCGCATGAAGAATATCCAAACTGCGATCAAAAGAAGGATCGGCAAAGCGTTCATCAATATAGCGGCAAGAATATTGGAGCTTTGCTCTTCAACCTCCCAGACCACATTCTGGGATTGCAAGCGATCAGAAAGGCCCGAATCCTGCGCCGGCATGACGGTTTTAAAAGCAGTCTTGTCGCGGAATTCGCCAACAATTGTATTGTTGCCTTTTATCTGCACGCGTTCGACCTGCCCTTCATCTACGAGAGCCAGAAAATCGCTATAGGGAATTTTCTGATTTGCTGCCGGTGATGACCCTTGGAACATATTGATCAACACAATGATCAACACCAGGATAAATCCCCATAGCAGCACGCTGCGGCCGATATTGTTCACACTGAAATTCCTTAACTTCAATTCCGCGTCAAAAGACGCTTTCACGCCTATTCTAATAGATAGGTCATAGCATCCGGTAAACAAGGCACATATTCACGAAAGAATACGCACTTTTGAAGGGTTTCAACCATGATGCCCGCCTTAAATCAAGCAAAGACCTGGTTGAACACCCGATTTACGCGATGAAATGCGCATCTATTTTTGCCTTCAGGCTTTCGCAAGCATAGCCCAATGTGGGGGCTGCACACAATATTTGCCCACACCATAGTGCCGGCTGAGTTGCCGCTATAATATAAGGACAATCAGAGACAAAGTCTGCTTCTTTCATCTGCGCCCATCCAATATGCCCTAGTTTCTCTATTCTTGCCCCTTCAGGCGCGTCTTGAATATTGAGTTTAAACCGTCCATCCCAGACAAGCTCGGTGGTCGCAGTTTTAATCTCTATACCATCCCGCACATTTTGCGTTTCACGGCAAACTAAGCTCTTACCTTCGGCTACATGCACAATCTGACATCCGGCCAAAGTCCGTTCATCAGGGCCATTTTCACGCAATTGCGTTAGCCAGTTTTCAAGATGCCTGAGCCTGGGCTGCATCGCTCTCCCACCGATTCTCATAAGGATTTGAGATAAGGCACGAAGAACCACTTCATCCGGTTCAGGCAGCAAAAACTTCCAGTCAATTTCCGCAGAACCCCAAGACGACCAAGCCACAGAGCGCTGCAATGCCGTTTCCATATAATGATTGAGCGCATCACGCGCCCGGCTCATCCGTGCGGCAGTTTCTGACAGGCGCTTTTCATTCAGACCTTCTAATGGAGGTTGAGCTAAAAACTGCCGGATTTTCACACGGTCATATTGTAAGTCCGCATTGCTCGGGTCCTCAATCCACTTTTGCCCTTTTTGCTTCAGATAAATTCTCAGATCCCGCGCATCGATATCTAGCAAAGGGCGCAGCAAATAAGGCTTCCCGTCCCGGGTTAAAGCCGGTCTTGCGTGTGACATAGCCGACAACCCCCAGATGCCACTTCCCCTAGCAAGACGAAGGAGAAAAGTCTCCGCCTGGTCACGGCGATGATGTCCCAGACAGAGGAAGTCCACATTATTCTCAACGCACCAGTTTTCCATCAACTCATAACGTGCCTGCCTTGCCGCTTCTTGAATGCCGCTTTCCGGCTTTTCACCTTCCCAGGCAAAAATATGATAGGAAATCTTCAGTTCACTCAGCCAATTTGCAACTTGCATGACTTCATCGCGCGCCTCACGGCGCAGACCATGGTCAACACTCAGGCCCATGAGTTTTTCCGGCCCTAAAAGATCATGAAGTAAATGCACTAAAGCCATGCTGTCCGCGCCGCCAGACACTGCTACTGCCAAACGCGAATGAGATAGGATCTCCGGTTTCATGCCGAGAGTTGACAGAGCCTTTTCAAGCCCTGCCTCAAATTCGGTTAAAAGCACGTTGTTCTTCGTCAAAAGCCCCCGCCCTATCAAGAACAGCTCATGCGCGTGCGTTCCGCCGCGGAGCGCTGTTGAATATCTTGCGGCGCATCCGGGTAATCGCGGCGTAACAGGTCTAAAGCCGCGCAAGCTTCTTCCTTCTGTCCCAGTTCAAACAGCGCAGTCCCTAATCCTAGCAGGCTATGCGGTGCTTTTGCGCCATCGGGATAATCCGTATGCCCGGCGAAAAAGGCCGCTGCCGCTTTTGGATAGTTTTTCTGAACCAGATATGTCCGACCCAGCCAATATTGTGCATTGCTGGCCAGTTGATGCTGACGATGCTCTTCCAAAAATGCGTTAAAAGCTGATTCCGCTTGTCCATACTCGCCTTGGCTCATCAATTTAAACGCCTTGTCAAAAACGGCTTGTGGATCCGTTTCTTCGGGACGACTGGGGATAAGCGCTGGAGCAGATGGCACATCATTTGTGGCCAAGATATCTTTTTGCGGGGCATCCACCTGTGCTGCCCCTTCTGCAGATGACCCCTCCATTTCCTTAAGAAGGAAATTTGTTTCATCACGAAACTTATCAAATTCTTCGCGAAGCTGATTAGTTTTAAAGCCGGTTTCTTCAATCTGGCCGGTTAATTGCCGTAGCCGATTTTCAAGAGCCGCCACCCGGACCTCAAGGTCAGCAAGTAAATTGCCACTGCTTTGCGGTGCATCCAAAGGCTGCTGCGAAATGCCACCTTGTTTATTTTCTGGGAAAAAACGGCTGTCTCCCCCTTGAAATACTTTACGTTGGACAGCTTGAAGTTGGCGTTCAAGAACATCAACCTTGCGTTCCAAAGCACGCACGTCATTTGACTGCGCATTGGCCGTCCCTAAAAAAACCAGCCCTAAAAAAACAAAAGGGATCAGCCAGAATTTGTGGATATGTCTTCTCATCATCGCAGCACTCTCAACCTTAAATGCGCCCATATCGGCTTTATTCATATAAGGCCTAATCGCGATTTGCGACCAAATTTGGCCGAAATGCAAAGAAAAAGCCTCATAAGGCCGTTAAGCCCTATGAGGCGTTCAAGTTGAACCAGGCTTCTCCCCCAAGAAGCCAGGCTTAAAATTCAATCAATATGCGCTGTCTGACGCAATGGTTGCCACTGCGCGACGGTTTTTAGCCCATGCGCTTTCTGTGGAACCCAATACTGCCGGACGCTCTTTACCATAGCTGATGGTGTTCAAGCGGCTGCCTGAAACGCCAAGAGCGATAAGGTAATTGCGAACTGCATTTGCCCGACGCTCACCAAGCGCCAGGTTGTATTCGCGCGTACCGCGCTCATCGCAATGTCCTTCAATTGTTAAAGACACAGCATCATTTGCGCGCAACCAGTCAGCCCCTTTACGCAGGGTTTCACGGGATTCCGCCGTTAATTCTGAAGAATCAAAGGCAAAGAACACGCGATCCGTGCCAACTTCAGCAATCAAACTTTCAATGCTGCCGGCAGCCGGCAGATTCATTTCACTTTGGTCTACAGTCCCTGTGTCCATTGTGGGCGCTTCAACCGGCTCAGGCGGTGGAGGCGGCGGTGCTGCCTCTTCCTGTTGATTTGCACAAGCAGCCAACATGCCGACGCATGTCATGGCTGCAAGGACCTTCAACCCTGCAATTTTGGTTGCCATAATTTTTTCATCCTTCCGCGGGTGTTGATCTCGTCTTCCATTGCCCCACCCCAATCTCTGGCATAGCAGCGATTACGGCTTAAATCTTGTATCTCCAGCCTTGCTCACTCGCTCAGCGATAGTGCATGCTTAAAGCACTATAATCACGCTATTCGCAGCGATCAAGGGTCCTGATGTGGCAATTTAAAGTCTTTTTAACCTTAGAAATTTTTACCAGGACCTTTTATTGTAACAGCGGCGACCATGCAGGATCAGACGCCTCAATCGGTGTTGGCACCCGGCGCTCATTATATCCAGTTAAGTCGACCGACCACAAAGCCGTTTCCCCTCCGGATCCGTCTTCACGATAGCGTTCAGTTCTAAAGAAGATCAGCACACGGCCATTGGGAGACCACGTTGGGCCTTCATCTTGGTAAGCGTCCGTTAACAAACGCTCCCCTGACCCATCCGGGCGCATCACACCGATGCGGAACTTCCCTTCCCCAATACGCGTAAAAGCAATCAAATCACCACGCGGCGACCAAACTGGCGTGCCATACCGGGCTCCATTTCCATAAGAGATCCGTTTCACACCCGACCCATTAGCGTTCATCACATATATCTGCTGCGACCCGCCGCGATCGGAATTAAAGACAACCTGCCGCCCATCAGGCGAATAAGATGGTGACGTATCAATGCCCGGATCATTAGTTAGACGACGAATGCGTCTTGTACGCAAGTCCATGACAAAAATATCTGAATTACCATTTATGGCCTGCGAGAAAATCACGCTGTTACCATCAGGTGAAAAACGCGGTGCAAAGGTCATATTAGGAAATTCACCCAGGACCTCATGCTTCCCGCTTTCAAGATTATAGAGATATACCCGAGGTTGCTCATTATAATAAGCAAGATAGGTGATTTCCTGCTGCGATGGGGAAAAACGCGGCGTGAGAACCAAGTCACGCCCATCCGTTAGAAAACGGTGATTGGCTCCATCCTGGTCCATAATAGCCAGACGCTTTTCCCGCAAAGTCTTCGGCCCACTTTCAGAAATATAAACGATCCGGCTATCAAAATAACCGCTTTCACCGGTCACGCGTTTATAGATAACATCGGAAATCAAATGCGCTGCCCGACGCCAGTTACGCGGCGGCAAGACATAACGCACACCTGTCCCCGCAGGGCTTTCACGCACCACATCATAAAGAAAGAATTTAACCTGAATATTGCCATCAAGCTGGGCATCCAGTTGGCCAACAAGAAGCAATTCCGACCCAATCGCGCGCCATAGCCGATAGTTAGGCAAGGCATCAAAATTACTATGCTGTTGGATAAAGGCTTCTTTTGAAACGGACCTAAATAACCCTGATCGTTCAAGATCTGCCGCTACAACAGATGCAATGCGCCGTGACAACTCAAAAGTGGTGCCGGCCTCAGTCCTCTGCTCCCCGCTTGTCAAAAAATCAGGGATTGCAATAGGAACCGGGTCTATGACCCCTTCAGTCACATCCACCCGCAATGGCCCCTGGGCCAGTGCCGATGTTGCAAACATCAGGCCTATCAAGCTAGAAAGGAGAAGGCGAAGGGCTTTCAAATCAATTCTCCACTGGATCAAAATTAAACTCAATTGAGCGCCAAAGGTCGTAATCTTCCCGCGGCATCACATATGGCGCGCATTCTATGATGGCGCGCTCCACTTCTTCAACAAAAGCCGTAAAATTATCATCGGTCGACATGCGTAGACGATCGGATAAAGACGGCTTCGGCAGTTTGGTAATCTGCCCGTCGCGGTTAAATTCGACAGCCATGATTACGCTCATATTCTCAATACCGAATTGGCCCAAATCCACACCCCAGCACTTTCCTACTTGATTGCGGATTGCTGCAGCATAAGACAGGCTCAACTTCTCCACATCACGAGAACTGCGTTGCGCGCGAACCACAGCTTCAGCAAGCTTTTGTTTTTGCTCTTCAGCCTTTTGCGCATCCTCAGCCTCTTTATTCAGGCGATCGATGAGAGAGGCAAATTGCTGTTTACTTACGCGGCGCGGCGGCTTGGGCTTAGACCGCGGCTTGGCGATCGGCTTTACTTCCTTTTTTACCGCAGGCTTTTTCTCAGGCAGCGGCACAGCTTCCTTCGGTGGAGGCGGCGCTTCCGCTTTAACGGTCTTCTTAACTTCAGCCGGTTTTTTCTCAGGCTCCGGATCAGGTTTTTTAACTTCAGGCTCGACTTTCACGAGCTTTTCAGGAACCCGCGTCTCTTTCTTTATTTCGAAAACCTCAACCTCCAACAACTCAGGAGGTGGGACATCCCGATCTTTACGAAAAGTCGGCCAGGCCCAATAGCCAATGGAAAAAACCATGACATGTAGGATCACTGAAACAATCAGGCCGGTTTTCATTGTGGCCATGGGATGCAATCAACCCTCTTTTTCCGTGACCAAAGCAACTTTGGAAAAACCGGCGCTGTTGACCTTCGCAACCACAGCCATAATCTCACCATAAGCCAAATTGCGATCCCCGCGCACATAAATACGGGCATCCTGGCGTTCAATGGCGATAGCTGCCAAACGTTCTACCAGCTCTTCTTCACTGATCTCCGTATCCTCGATAAATATGGCACCAGTTTGGTCTAGGGAAATGGTCAACGGCTTGTCATCCTCGGGGAGCGATTTGGCGGCCGTCTTCGGCAAATCCACGGGAACGCCCGCAGTCAGCAAAGGAGCCGTAACCATGAACACAATCAAGAGAACCAACATGACGTCCACCAAAGGCGTCACATTGATTTCCGACATGGCTTTAAATCGTTTACGCCCGCCGCCCCGGCTATGGAGTTGCACGGCCATGATTAATTCCCCTTATCGTCCAATTGACGGGAAATAATAGTTGAAAATTCGTCACAGAAGCTTTCTAGCCGCTGACCAAAACGATCAAGTTCAGTCGTTAATTTATTATAGCCTGCAACGGCAGGAATAGCGGCCAGCAGCCCAAGTGCTGTAGCAAACAAGGCCTCAGCAATACCAGGTGCCACAACAGCTAGTGACGTATTCTGGGAGGCTGCAATGGATTGGAAGCTGTTCATAATCCCCCAAACCGTACCGAACAGGCCCACAAAGGGCGCAACTGAACCCACAGATGCCAAGAAACCGAGCCTTTGCTCAAGGCGGGTCATTTCCCGTTCCCGCGTGATACGCATGATTGTCATGATCCGCGATGCCACTACATCGCGATCTAAATGGACCTTTTTCAAACTATGTCGCCATTCCCGCATGGCGGAAGTAAAGATCAGGGCCAAAGGATGATTTGTTACACCATCTAGCTGTTCTGATAATTCTTCCAAAGAGTCATTCCAGAAGCGATCTTCAAAGGCATCCGCGCGACGGCGAACACGGCGATAAGAAATGACTTTGTCGATGATAATAGCCCACGACCATATCGAGGCCGCGACTAATAAAATCATAACAAGTTTAACAACCCAGTCAGCCTGCATGAACATGTTGATGACTGAAAAATCATGTGTGACCCCGCCCAGGTCAGTGGTGGAAACTGGCTCTTGCATAAATTCTTCCAATGCCTGTGAACTTCAAAACAGCATTTGCTGTCCGTCTCAATGGGTTTTCATTATGGCCTCAAAATGGCGGCGCATCTCTTTTGGTATACGCCGGGGCCGTAAATTTTGTCCTATAACAACAGCGCGAAGCGTGGCCGAGACAAGAACATCATCTCCACGCTTGATCTTTTGAACCAAAGTAACGCTCGATCCTTTCACGTCAATGACATGAGATTCGACCATCAGCACGTCATCGACAATCGCCGGACGCGCATAGTCAATATTGACGGATTTAACGGCAAAAGCGCTCGCATCCTCCCCTTCCATCATCACATTGTGGGGGATATCCATACAGCGCATGAATTCTGTACGCCCGCGCTCCATAAAATGGAGATAACGGGCGTGATAGACAATTCCTGATGTATCCGTATCTTCGAAATAAACACGGACAGGCAGAAAATGTACACCATCACTTATATGTCCGCTTAGGGGAAGCTCACTCATTAACGCCACCGATCCAATATAAATCTCAGTTTCAAATGCGACCAGCGCTCATAAATTTCCTGTGGAAATTTATAAGGCGCACAACGCGCAATAGCTGCCTGTGCATTTTGTGCGACGACATCTGCCACCACCTCATTGCGGACAGTGACACCGTCTTTGGCAAAAATAACGGGTTTTGCTTTCAATGTGCCGTTGCGATAAAGCTCAGCCTCCACATAAATATTAAGCTGTTCTATATCCTGCACACCTGCATAGCTGTATTGAAATTCCGCCCAACACGGTGTGAGCTGATAGCGAATAAGCGCACCGAGCCGCCCCCCAATTTCATCGCCTTCTCCCGGGGTGTTTGAAGTGGCGATCGCCTCAGACTTTTTCTTTTCAAGCTCTGCCTTAGCCTTTGCCGCGGGGCTTATCTCAGCAACGACACTCGGTTCATCCTGCTTTTCTTCCGCCACTTGTTGCTCGGTATCCGCTTTGGGTCGTTCAGCATATTTAGTGGCCTGATCCAAAACCTCTTTTTGTTGCTGTTGCTGCGGTTGAGGTTGGGGCTGTTGCAGCTGAGGTGGTTGTTGCTCTTCAATCAACTCAACTTCAACAATATCCACAGGCGGTGGTTGATTTCCTACCAGAGTATAGAGATAGGCAATGCCTCCAACGAGTAGGATATGAAAAACAATCGAGCCGATAATTGCAATATAAGAGGCGCGCTTGACGCGCATATGATCTTGATGCAGTGATTTTAAACTCGCATCAATCTGCATCATTCAACAAATCCATCTGCGACCCTATATCCTTAGGCGGGTTTAGCCCCAAATGCGTCCACCCTTTCGGGCCTAACAGACGGCCCCTTGGCGTGCGTTGGATAAGCCCGCCTTGAAGAAGATAGGGTTCAATAATGTCTTCAATGGTATCGCGCGGCTCCGACAGGGCCGCAGCGATGGTTTCAATACCCACAGGACCACCGCCATAGGTCACACCGATGCATCGCAGGTAGCGATGATCCATAGCATCAAGACCCAAACGATCTACTTCCAGGCGGGTCAGCGCCTTATCCGCCACATCAGCATCTATCTGAGTTTTACCGGCAACAGCAGCAAAGTCCCGCACTCGGCGCAACAAGCGCCCCGCAATACGCGGTGTGCCACGTGAGCGTGAGGCCACTTCCCTGGCCCCTTCCGGTGTCATATCCATACCAAGCACACGAGCGCCGCGCAGAACAACGCGTTCCAATTCTTCAATTTCATAGAAATTCAATCGAGTTGGAATGCCAAAACGGTCGCGCAGTGGTGTTGTAATAAGGCCGGATCGCGTTGTCGCACCCACCAGCGTGAAGGGTGGCAAGTCAATGCGTACAGAACGCGCGGCTGGCCCTTCACCAATGATTAGATCAAGCTGAAAGTCTTCCATCGCCGGGTAAAGAACTTCTTCCACGGCAGGATTCATGCGGTGAATCTCATCAATGAACAACACATCGCGCGGCTCTAAATTGGTCAACAAAGCCGCCAAGTCCCCTGCCTTTGCAATCACTGGACCGGCTGTGGCTCTAAAATTCGCACCCAATTCCCGGGCAACAATCTGCGCCAAAGTGGTTTTACCCAAACCAGGCGGGCCGTAGAACAGGACATGGTCCAAAGCGTCACCACGCGCTCGCGCGGCTTCGATAAAGACACGTAAATTCTCTCGCGCCTGACGCTGCCCAATGAATTCATCCAAGGTTTGCGGCCGCAGATTCGTATCAAAGCCGTCTTCCATGCCCTCTTCCGATGTGACAAGTCGGTTCATGGAGACAGTTCCTTCAATCCATCACGAATAAGCGTGCTTAAATCCACATCATCGCCATGGCGCGCTTTAACAGCGGCGATCGCGGAAAAAGCTTCGGATCGACCATAGCCTAAATTTGCAAGGGCAGAAATCGCGTCATCAAACACTTGTCCCTGGGCTGATTGGGTTGGTGTCGCCGTGTTAGAGACTTCGATATCGGAACTGGTCGACAAGGACAAGCTACCGACTTTATCTTTTAGCTCATTGACGATCCGCCCCGCCAATTTAGGACCCACCCCATTCGCCCTAGCAAAGGCTTTAGCGTCTTTGGACGCCAGCGCATTGGTCAAGTCTTGCGAACCTAAGACAGTTAAAATAGCTAAAGCCACTTTAGCGCCGACACCTTGAACACTTTGTAGAAGTAGAAACCAATCCTGTTCCTGCTTGGTCGCAAAACCAAAGAGGTGGATATGATCTTCACGTACATGCGTTTCTATGGACAAAGCAACTGGCTCACCGATTGCGGGAAGTGCGCTTAAAGTCCGCCCTGAACAAAAGACCAGATAGCCCACACCGCCAACATCAAGGATGAGGGAGTCCTGACCAACGCTATCCAACAGGCCTTTCAATTTTGCAATCATGCACTTGCCCTCGCCCGACCCAAAGCTGCCTGACCTCCCAGATTATGCGCGTGGCATATCGCAACAGCCAATGCATCAGCCGCATCCACGCTGTCCACTTTCACGCCCGGTAATAACATATGAACCATGGCATGAATTTGATCTTTATGCGCATGGCCCGCACCGACAACAGATTTTTTAATATGATTGGGCGAATATTCAGCAACTTGAAGTCCGTGGAGCGCGGGCACCAACAAGGCAACCCCGCGCGCCTGACCAAGTTTCAAAGTTGAAACAGGGTTTTTATTCACAAATGTCTCTTCAACGGCGGCGGCATGAGGCTTCCATTCGGTCAAAACCTCTGTCAGCCCATCAAATAATTGCATCAGTCTTTGGGCCAAGTCCTGTTTTGCGTCGGACTTCACCGTACCATTGGCGAGGTGCCGCAGCCGTAATCCGTCAGACTCCACCACGCCCCATCCCGTGCGTTGCAATCCCGGGTCAAGCCCGATCAGCCGTTGAAAAGCATTGGCCACAAACCATCCCTGTTTTGTTTATCAGCCGTTCAATTGCTCCATGATATCGTCAGAAACGTCATAATTACCATAGACGTTTTGCACATCATCATTGTCATCCAGCGCATCCAGCAGCTTCATAAGCGTCTGCGCAGCATCCAAATCAACACCGACTGGCGTTTGCGCTTTCCAAATCAGCTTGGAAGATTTGGGCTCACCCAAACTACCTTCAAGCGCTTTATTTACCTCTGCCAAGTCTGTTGCTTCAGTATAAATGGCATGACCTTCGTCGTCAGATTCTACGTTCTCCGCACCAGCTTCAAGAGCAGCTTCAAAGACATCGTCTGCAGAACCAGATTCTACGCCATAGGTGATCTCACCAACCCGATCGAACATATAGTTCACAGAGCCGGTTTCACCCATATTTCCGCCATTTTTTGAAAAAATGGCGCGAACGTCACTAGCTGTACGATTGCGGTTATCCGTCAGCGCTTCAACAATCAAAGCCGTACCACCAGGGCCAAAGCCCTCATAACGGACTTCTTCATAATTATCGCCTTCACCACCTGCGGCCTTGCTGATGGCCCGGTCGATATTATCCTTGGGCATACTTTGCGCCCGGGCGGCTGCAATCGCAGTTCTTAAGCGGGGGTTAGCCGCAGGGTCTTCACCACCGACTTTCGCGGCAACGGTGACCTCTCGCGCTAATTTCGAAAATAATTTGGAACGTTTCGCATCCTGCGCCCCTTTACGGTGCATGATGTTTTTAAATTTCGAATGACCAGCCATTCGTCCTCCGAGCTATTCTTCTCAATAAGATCAAAAATTCTGGCCCTGTTTACCGCCAAATTGCGCTGCGGCAAAAGGGAAATTCAATTATCCGTGTCTTAAAGCCTTGGCATCGCCGGGGCAAGTCGCCCACCCATGCGCAAAGGCTCAATCGATTTAGCCAGGCCCGTTGCCGGGTCCGTTTCGACAACGACACCACACAAGGTCGCTGGCCCCATAGCTGGAGAAAAACGACCCGTGCTTATTTTCTTTGTAAAACGCTGCAATGGTTCCGTCTCTTCCATGCCAATGACAGAGTCATAATCCCCACACATTCCAGCATCCGTTTGAAAAGCTGTACCACCATTTAAAATCTGCGCATCGGCGGTCGGCACATGACTATGCGTGCCCACGCACAAGCTTGCACGGCTGTCTACAAATCGACCCATCGCGACTTTTTCCGATGTTGCTTCGGCATGGAAATCAACCAGGACAAAATCCACTTCGCTCCCCAGCACCACATTATCCAACGCTTCACCAACAGCAGCAAAAGGGTCATCCAAGGGGTCCATAAAAATGCGCCCCATGGCATTGACCACCAACACACGCTCACCTGTCCTGGCTTCAAAAATGCCGACACCGCGGCCGGGCGTCCCTTTTGGGAAATTTGCAGGCCTTAACAAACGTCGCTCTTCGTCCATATAGGGAATGACCTGACGCTGGTCCCAACTATGATTGCCAAGAGTGATGCAATCCACACCACAATCGAGAAGTTCCTTGGCAATGGATTCGGTTATCCCAAAGCCACCAGCGGCGTTTTCACCATTCACTACAATAAAATCGAGAGACAAGTCTTTGCGCAATGCAGGCACGGCCTCTAACACGGCGTCACGACCTGAACGGCCCACGATGTCGCCTAAAAATAAAACACGCAATCAAGTCGCTTTCTAAGGGCCAGAGCTTAGGCACCAAACTTTCTAAATCCGTTTTCCGTTATAACCCCCTCTAGCAGCATATCATGGGGTCCGGTCGGAATGTCTTCCACCTCTTGTGCCGCAAAGGCAAGGCCTATGGCAAGACAGTCTTGCGATTTTCGTAAATATTCAAGCGTACGGTCATAATATCCGCCACCATACCCCAAACGCGCGCCTTTTGAATCAAAGGCAAGAAGCGGACAAAGAATAACAGTGGGTATCACCTCTTCTTGATTGGCAGGTGGCTGCTTAACATTAAACGGCCCGGTTACGAGCCTCATTTCCATTTCAAAATGACGGAAGACCAAAGGCAAGCCAGGACCTACAACCGCTGGCAACGCCAAATAATAGCCACAACGTTCTGCCGTGAAGAGAATGTCCCGACAGTCGAATTCGTCATTCATGGGCCAATAGCCCGCAATAATCTGTTCTTCTTCCTGGGTCTGAAGGAAAGCGATGAAGGTTTCGCTATAGGATTTGAGTTGAATTTGGGAAAGCTTTTGTTTTGCCAGCGACCGCTGCTGTTTCGCCAGACGTCTTAAGCCATTCTTATCCATTATATCGCTGCCCTGAACACTATGAGCGGTGGGACCGCTTTAGGCCGCTGGTTCCAATCTCCTCTGACGCCAAATACGCCAGGTGGGCGCCGTTTATGTCGGACCAGGATCCGCACAGGGACAGCTCCCATTTATGAAGATATCGCCTCAGGGATGATTTTTCCATCAAACCGAGCAGTACCCACCGCGCCCTGATGTAAGGTTGTTGCCGCCCGTTCTCAAGTCTTTAAAATCAAGCCAGCAATTTAACAGCTAAGTTTTCAGCACGCTGCGCTGCCTCTTCCAGCGCTTTTGTGGCGTCTTCATAGGCCGTATCTGGGGCACCGCCACGGGCTTCAAACAATTCATCTGCAGTAAGAATTGCTGTCATCAATAAAAGCCGCGTTTCTGAAATCTGGCCCAATGTCGATTGTAAGTCCGTGGCTTTTTCATTCACAAACTGACCCAATTGCTCCAGGCGTTCTTCCTCTCCATCCCGGCAGGCTAAACGATAGGTGAAGCCCCCGATATTCAATGTGATTTCCGCCATGATATCCCCCTAATGCACCATCTGCTCAAGCCGGGCAATCGCATGATTCAACCGATCCCCAACTTCTTTTTGAACAGCCCGCACCTTCTCCAGGTCAACCTTTTCTCTAGGTGCGGTGCGACCGCTTAGCAGATCATTTTGCAGATCCGCATAGGCGGTTTCCAACTCATCATAGGCCGCACGCAAGTCTTCAACCTCTGGCAATCGTCCCGATGGATCTGCATTATGCTCTGCCCGCAAAGTTTCAAAGGCCTGCGCCAAATCATCATAGCGTTTTTGAAGCCCTTTCTTTTCCGCAACAAGGGCATCACGCTCTTCCCTGACCGCCTTTAAACGAGCCTCGACATCCTTCAGCTTTTCAGTGTCCGCCGAAGGACTTAATCCATCCTCCAGCGCCGATTCGAGCGTTTGCAGCGCCTGTTGCAGCCGCGCACCCGCCTGTTCCATTTTAACTTTGGTCATGAAAGCCCCTCCACACAGCTTATATCAGCTATCCCGGAATTGCGTGTTTTCCCTATAAGAAAAAGACATTAAGTGTGGTCCTGGCCCCACGTCAACTCCGGCATTTAACGGGGAAGCGGATGATCCGGTGCAAGGCTGGTTGACGGACGGCCTTTGGCTCGCCATGGTGCGCGCAAATATGTTGCCATTTGAGCGACAAATAGAAACTCGAATATCAGGGCAAGGGCGTACCCATGACTGTTACTTCCAATCAAATGGCCAATGCGATCCGCGCGCTGTCCATGGACGCGGTTGAACATGCGAATTCCGGCCACCCCGGCATGCCAATGGGCATGGCAGATGTTGCAACGGTACTATTCACAAAAGTTTTGAAACATGATCCCAGCTGGCCCCAATGGCCAAATCGGGATCGTTTTATATTGTCCGCCGGTCATGGCTCAATGCTGCTCTATAGCGCGCTACACTTGTCCGGCTATGCGCAACCGACTTTGGACGAGATTAAATCTTTCCGCCAATTGCACAGCCCCTGCGCCGGTCACCCGGAATTTGGTGAAATGCCGGGCATTGAAACGACGACCGGGCCCTTGGGTCAGGGTCTTGCCATGTCAGTAGGCATGGCCATTGCTGAACGTATCGAAGCCGCCCGCTATGGCGATTTGATTGACCATCGTACTTATGTGATTGCCGGGGATGGCTGTTTGATGGAAGGCGTCAGCCAGGAAGCCATTAGCTTGGCTGGCCATTTGAAGCTAGGCAAATTGACCGTGCTTTGGGACGACAATGAAATCTCCATCGACGGCCCGATCAGCCTGTCTTCATCAGAAGATCAGCGCGCACGCTTTGAAGCCGCCGGCTGGCATGTTCAAGCGGTCGACGGTCATGATCAGGATTCAGTTCTAGCCGCTATTGAAGAAGCGCAAAAAGACGATCGCCCTTCAATGATCGCCTGCAAAACCACTATTGGCTTTGGGGCTCCAAACAAAGCTGGTACTGCCTCAAGCCACGGCGCCCCCTTAGGAGCCGAGGAAATCGCAGGTGCGCGCAAAGCCTTGGACTGGCCCTATGGTCCCTTTGAAATTCCCCAAGACATTCGTGATGAATGGCTAGCACAGGCAAAACATGCCGCCGGTGAAGCTCAATCATGGCGCAAAGCCTATGACGCACTGGATGGCGATGTGCGGGCAGAATTTGAACGCATCCATTCCAAAGGCGTTCCAACTGACTTCGACACTGCCGTTAAAGCCTATATTTCTTCACTCATTAAAGAGCCACAGAAGGTTGCAACCCGCAAAGCCTCCGAGATGGCTCTGAATGTCGTGAATGCATCCTTCAATGAAACCGTCGGCGGCTCAGCGGATTTAACCGGGTCAAACAATACCAAGACAAAAGACTTGGGTATTTTGACTGCTGATGATTTTTCCGGTCGCTATATCCATTATGGCATCCGCGAATTCGGCATGTCTGCGGCCATGAACGGCATGGCTTTGCATGGCGGCGTGCTGCCCTATGGCGGGACATTCTTGGTGTTTACTGATTATGCCCGCCCGGCCATTCGCTTGTCGGCATTGATGAAGCAACGTGTGGTTTATGTCATGACCCACGACAGCATCGGTCTTGGTGAAGATGGGCCAACTCACCAGCCGGTCGAGCATGTAGCCAGCTTGCGCGCCATGCCAAATCTAAATGTTTTCCGTCCTGCTGATGTGGTCGAAACAATGGAATGTTGGGCTTTGGCTGTAAAAGCTAAAGAAACACCCTCCATCTTGGCTTTATCTCGTCAGGGGTTACCGCAGATGCGCCTGGAAGAGCGTGACGATAACGCCTGCGCCAAAGGTGGATATATCTTGAAAGATGCTGAAAATGGCGCACCTCAGGTGACCATTATGGCAACAGGTTCGGAAGTTCATCTCGCCGTAGAAGCGCAAACGACTTTGGCTGCCAAAGGTATTGCCGCACGTGTCGTCTCCATGCCTTGTATGGAGCTGTTTGAAGCGCAGGATGAAAATTACCGCAAGGACGTGCTGGGGGACAGCCCGCTCCGCATAGCGATTGAAGCCGGTGTACGCCAGGGTTGGGATCGCCACCTGGGGAGCAATGGAGTATTCATCGGCATGGACAGCTTTGGCTTGTCTGCACCTGCTGCTGATTTGTTTAAATATTTTGGCATCACTGCCGACGCAATTGTTGAGGCCGTCGAGACACGGCTGTAAAACTTTGGGACATTTAATCTAGGAGCACAAGACCATGACGGTAAAAGTTGCCATCAACGGCTTCGGTCGCATCGGCCGTAATGTGATGCGGGCTATTTTTGAATCAGGACGCACAGACATTCAGGTCGTTGCGATTAATGACTTAGGCGATGCAAACTCCAACGCCTATTTGCTGAAACGTGATTCCGTTCATGGAACCTTCCCAGGCGATGTCAGCGTTGAAGGTGACAACATCATTGTCAACGGCCAAAAAATCAAAGTGACTGCAGAGCGTGACCCGGCGCAACTGCCTTGGGGTGATTTAGGTGTCGATATTGCCATGGAATGCACAGGCTTCTTCACCGCCCGTGAAAAAGCTGGTCTTCATCTGGACGCCGGTGCGAAAAAAGTCCTGATTTCCGCACCTGGAAAAGATGCCGATTTGACTGTCGTTTATGGCGTCAACCATGACAAAATCCAGGCAGATCACCGCATTATCTCAAATGCAAGCTGCACGACCAACTGCCTGTCTCCTGTCGCCAAGGTGCTGAATGAAACAGTTGGCATCGAGCATGGCTATATGACCACCATTCACAGCTATACCAATGACCAGAAAATCCTGGATCAACTCCATAGCGATCTACGCCGCGCCCGTGCGGCAGCCGTGTCCATGATCCCGACTTCTACCGGTGCAGCAAAAGCCGTTGGCCTGGTACTGCCTGAATTGGCTGGCAAACTGCATGGATCTGCCATTCGTGTTCCGACACCAAATGTTTCTGTGGTGGATTTGAAATTCGTTGCGAAAAAAGCGACAAGTGTTGAAGAAATCAATGATGCCATTCGCGCGGCATCGGAAGGCCCGATGAAAGGTGTGTTAGATTATGTGACGGAGCCTTTAGTCTCCATCGACTTCAACCATGACCCGCACAGCTCCAACTTTGATTTAAGCCAAACCACCGTTATCGATGGTACTCTCGTGCGCATCATGACCTGGTATGATAATGAATGGGGCTTCTCTAACCGGATGTCTGATACTGCTGTGGCCATGGCCAACGCATAATTTAAGAAAAAGCAAAGGGACATTTAGATCATGACGGCCTTCAAAACCCTAGATGATATGGGCGATGTGAAAGCAAAACGCGTCCTTGTACGTGTGGATCTGAATGTCCCGATGCAAGACGGCAAAGTCAGCGATGACACCCGGTTAAAAGCAACCAAAGACACAGTTCTGGATCTGTCTGACCGGGGAGCCATTGTTCTATTAGCTGCACATTTCGGACGGCCCAAAGGCCACCCCAATCCAGACATGTCCTTGGCAGGCGTGGCATCCGCCCTATCAGATGTTTTAGCACGCCCCGTCGGTTTTATTCCGGATTGTGTGGGCGCTGAAACCATCGCCGCTGTTTCAAAATTACAGCCGGGTCAGATTGCAGTCTTGGAAAATACCCGGTTTCACGCTGGTGAAGAAGCCAATGATCCTGAATTCGCAAAACAGCTCGCCGCATTAGCGGACGCCTATGTAAATGACGCCTTTTCCGCAGCGCATCGCGCGCATGCATCAACCGAAGGTGTGACGCATTACCTCCCTGCCTATGCCGGGCGCGCGTTGGAAGCTGAATTAAATGCCCTGGAAGCTGCCTTAGGCACCCCTCAACCACCTGTGGCCGCCGTTGTCGGTGGTGCTAAAGTCTCGACAAAGCTGGATGTGCTGAC
>JASFRS010000030.1:0-18815 GCA_050114795.1 Sphingomonadales bacterium | reverse complement strand
CGGGCAAAACGACGTAGGCGACGTAGGGCCACTTTGATATTTCGGGTGCCAAGTTCTTTGGTGTTGTCCAGGTTCTTAAATTCCCGCTTGTCCCAGACTTTAATCGCACGACCATGGCGACCTTGATTTTGGCCGATGCGCACACCTTCCGGATTATAGCCATAAGCGCCAAAAGGTGACTTGCCTGCTGTGCCAATCCACTTATTGCCACCTTGATGGCGTTCTTTTTGCTCTTCCAGACGCTTTTTCAGCGTCTCCATGATTTCGTCCCAGTCGCCAAGGGATTTGACTTTTTCCATTTCCTCTTCGCTAAGATATAACTCTGCCATTTTGCGGAGCCACTCTTCGGGAATATCAGCAGACATTTCCTCGGATATGGTTTCAAGGCCCTTGAAGACTTGGCCAAACACCTGATCAAAACGGTCTATATGCGCTTCGTCCTTCACAAGGGCTGCACGGGCGAGATAATAAAATTCCTCAACCTGCATGCCGATGACATGTTCCCGCAACGCTTCCAGCAGCATGAGGTATTCTTTTATAGAGACAGGAAGTTTGGCGTCTTTCAAAGCGAGGAAAAAACTATTGAACATGAACATATCGCCTTTTGTACCGAGGTGGTGGAGACTAAACGATGGTCAATATTTTGTCGAATTTTATCCTATTCGCCACCGCAGCAATTACAAATAAGGCGTGATAATTTTTATTAAAATTGAAAGAAACCGCATTGAAAATAAAGGATTTTTTCCTCTCATGACAGAGAGGTGTAGCTTTTAGAACATGTAAATACACTTTTGAATTGCGCGTTTAACAAGTTTTTTGCACATTGCCCTTCATGGGTGCCATGTGTCTTGGCATTTGTAGCTTGGGGTGGAGGACTGACTGTGGGTGAACTGGCCATGGATACAGAAAATCAACGGAATTGGCGTCGGCGGAAAGTTCTTTGGTTTGGAACTTTAAATATCGGTGGCCATGCCTGGGATGTTCGTGTGTGTGATATTGCGGCCAGCGGTGCAAAAATCAAAATGGATTTGCCGTTGAAGGCAGGCGCACCAATTACCCTAAGTCATGAAAAATTCGGAACCTTGTCCGGTCAGGTTGTTTGGCAGGAAAAAGGTGAGCTGGGGCTGTCTTTTGATGAAAGCCCCAGTCGCGTTTTGGATGCTTTGGGTTCGTCCGCGGACGTTTTAGGCTTATCGACTTAAGCATCACCGCGCCGTGCCATAAAGGCGAGTTTTTCAAACAACATCACGTCCTGTTCATTCTTTAACAGTGCGCCATGCATTGGGGGAATGAGCTTTTTCGGGTCGCGGGATTTCAGAACATCAAGCGGCATGTCTTCATTAAGCAGCAGCTTAAGCCAGTCCAGCAGTTCCGAAGTTGATGGTTTCTTTTTAAGGCCAGGCACTTCGCGAATGTCATAAAAGACGTTCAAGGCTTCACGAACCAACAGCTTCTGAATGCCAGGGAAATGAACATCAACGATGGACTGCATGGTGTCCGCATCAGGAAAGCGGATATAATGGAAGAAGCAGCGCCGCAAAAATGCATCCGGCAATTCTTTTTCATTGTTGGACGTGATGATAACGATCGGGCGGTTCTTCGCCTTAACGGTTTGCCCGGTCTCGTAGACGTGAAATTCCATCCGATCGATTTCCAGAAGCAAATCATTTGGAAATTCGATGTCCGCCTTGTCAATTTCATCAATTAAGAGAACCGGTGTCTGTTCAGATTCAAAGGCTTCCCATAATTTTCCGCGCTTGATGTAATTGCGGATATCTTTCACCCGCTCATCCCCCAATTGACTGTCGCGCAGGCGGGAAACGGCGTCATATTCATAAAGGCCTTGCTGGGCTTTGGTCGTTGATTTCACATGCCATTCAATTAAAGGCATGTTGAATGCTTTCGCAACTTCAATTGCCAAAACAGTTTTACCGGTTCCGGGTTCGCCCTTGACAAGTAGTGGGCGGCGTAAAGTTGCAGCTGCATTAACGGCAACTTTCAAATCATCCGTTGCCACATAATCCTGGGTGCCTTCAAATTTCATGGGGGCAGGCCTCTTTCTTCTCTGCATAAGGGCATTAGGCATAATGCGTCTTTGCGGCCTTGCCAAGCCTCAGCTTATGAGGTGTCGCAAGCTTTGCCCGTTAATATTTAGTGCACCATATGATTTTAGGTTTAAAGGATGGGGCACTTTAAATTGGGGAAAACTCGCGGATGGCGTTAAAAATAAGCTTGAAGCCCGGCGAGAAAATCGTCGTCAATGGGGCTGTTATTTGCAATTGCGAGCGGCGTACATCGCTTCTTATCCAAAACAGGGCTGCAATACTGCGTGAGCGGGACCTCATGCAAGAGAGCGATGCCAATACAACGATCAAGCGCGTGTATTTTGCTGTGATGTCATCATGTTTGGATCCTGATAATGCAAATGACCATGATGAGGCGTTTACGGAATATATGATGAATCTCATGGAAGAAATGCGAGAGGCTGAAGCGTTGTCGCTCTGTGCCGCAATAAGCTCGGACGTTATGAACCAAAGATATTACCAAGCTCTGGTCAATTGTAGAAAACTCCTTGCCATAGATGACAAGGAGTTTTCGGCTAAAGGCGATGAAGGCGTTCGCCCGATGGACTAAGATTTGGGCCGGTTTCTGATGTTATTTGCCCTATTTCGGGGTGAGCATTTAAATAGTCTAAAACATCCTGTGTCGTAAAGGCAGGGTTCTCAGGATATAGTTCAGCATAGATTTCGCGCGTGAAGTTCAGGTCATTGCGCTCAACAATGGTCCAGCGCAGCGCGCTGTGGTCTATTTGATTTTGCAGATTTCCTATGCGGAGTAGCTCAGGATTATTGTGAATAAAACTGGTAACATCTTCGCGTTCTGAAACCTGAGTAGCATTCTCCCACACCCAAGCCAGAGTTTTTCGAGACATGATCTCGGCTTCCAAGCCCTGAGGGTAGCTTTTGGGCTGGGTGTTTGAGCTATAGCTATTGGCTTCTCTTAAATGCATGCGGACTAAATCGTCAATAACTTGAGGGTCCAGAAAGGCGCAATCAGCTGTGAGGCGAACAATATGGTCAGCATCATAGCGTTTGGCGCATTGGTAATAGCGGTCCAAAACATCATCAACGGATCCGCGGTAACAATCAATTCGAAGCTGACCGGCGAGATGGGCGATCGCATCATCTTCATCCCGACCCGTTGTCGCAACCACAAGGCGGTCTATTAAACGCGCGCGCGCAATGCGCTCTATTTGCCGTACCAAAAGAGGTTGCCCTAATATATTTGCTAGCACTTTACCTGGAAATCGGCTTGATCCGATTCTTGCCTGCAAGACAGCGATGATCATTTACGTCTTACCCCCAAATTGGAACGTCAAAATAAGTTGAACAGCTCAGCTTGGGGAAAGAAGCTTTGAGAAAAAGCCGCGTTTGCGCGCCTGATTTCAATATTCAGGAAAGAGTGGAAGATAGGGCAATAAGGAGGGCGTAAAGCAGCGGTAAGAGATGCAAAATGCCTCTTCGCCGTCCTGTGCCCAATGCCACTTTCCATTCCCATGACTGCCGCCCCCATGACATGAGTCTTTATGGATTAGATATCTGCTAAATCCTTATGGAATGAGGTAAATATTCCATTACGAAATGGTTCAAAAGTGAGATAAATTTAATATTTTCAGGTTAAAGTAGTGGTGGTTATGGGGTTCCAGAAAACATCAAATAATGCGCAGCTGGATTTCGTAGATTAAAGCAATTGGCAAATATTTGGTAAATTTTATCATGAATAATTTATTGAACTTACAAACATAGATGATTTTTAATTAGATGTCTTGTTGCTTGCAATGGCCGAAGTGAAGCGATATAAAAGCCGCGCTTTTAGCCAAGGTAAGTAAATAATAAGAGTATGTGCTTAAAAGCTGGGGGTGTTTTTTGGAGTTGGGGATAAGGGAGAGCTTACCGCGATGGAGTCGGAAATACAACTTCCACCGGACTATCGTCCATCATCTGAAGAAGAATTTATGAATCCAAAACAGCTGGAATATTTCCGTCAAAAGCTGTTGAACTGGAAAGAGGACATTATCCGCGAAAGTGCGGAAACCTTGCAAACTTTACAATCTGAAAGTCTAAGAGAGCCGGATATCGCTGATCGTGCCTCGTCGGAAACCGATTGGTCGATTGAACTACGGACTCGTGATCGGCAGCGTAAATTGATTTCTAAGATCGATGCAGCACTGGCACGGATTGATACCGGGGAATATGGCTATTGCGAAGTGACGGGCGATCCAATCAGCCTGTCACGCCTTGATGCTCGTCCGATTGCGACTATGACTGTGGAAGCGCAGGAACGGCATGAGAAAATGGAAAAAGTCTATCGCGACGATTAGAGGCTCGTGAGATTAAGACTTTTAAGGCCGGTTCGCCTAATGGGCAGCCGGCCTTTATTTATGCGATTTGTCTTCTCTGCCGGAATATGAAATATTTTCATGCAATTTGGAGGGGATCTCAGCTAGATTGCAATGGCTTTGTCCAGGAAAGGGACCGCCATATTGGAACAGTCCGATCGAAAGTCAGAAAATTTATCGCTGGCAAGCTTGAGTTTGGTTTGGGAACAGACGGTTATCTCGCATCCTGTTTTGGCAGGATTGGTAGATAAACTTAGTCGCTTGCCATTAGCTTTACCTGTTCTCCTTTTTATATTGTTTGGCGCTATTATTGGGGGGATATCGGCGGGTTTTGGTCAAACTTCAATCGGCGTTTTACTCATCTTGTTTTTAGCTCTGGGTGGGGTGTTGTTTTATGTTTTGATTCTGGCGCAAAAACGAACAATTGTTCAGCCCATCGAATCCGACTTACAGCGCTTAATTGTGGATAGCCAACATTGCCCTGCGGTTTTAACGGATAAAGAAGGCAATCTTATCTATGCGAATGGATATTATGGTGAAGCTTTTCCCGGGCACCCATCGCCGATGCATCTTTCCAAGAAAGCATTAGAACACTTTGATATTGACCATCAGGCAATTAAGAACGGTAGCTTTCTTTTGTGGAGATTTGTTGAGGATGAGAATTTGAAGCAGACTGACGATGAGGTCAGTTCTGATAAAATTTATAAATACTGCAATGCATTAGATGTCGGTGTTCTTATTTTGAAGGAAGACGCAGATATCTTGGATTCTTCTGATTTAATGGCAAATTGGCTTGGCCTTACGCGTGAGCAAATTAAGGATAAGGCATTAAGCGACTTGTTGTCTGATGTGGGTGAAGGCAAAGCAACTGTCAACGCTAATGGTTTGGACTTGGATGTTTTTGAACTGCCAGTGTCAGGCAATTCGAAGCAGCGTGTTTTGGCATTTAGAAAACAGGAATTTTCACCAGTTAAGGCGTCTGGGGCATTGGACAATGCGGATATTCCAGATCAATTATTTGAGCAGGCCCCAGCTGGGATTGCGCTTATTGATGGAACAGCTGCGTTGCGGCGCTGTAATGCTCAATTTCTAAAATTAGCCGGTCTTGAGCAGCAAACAAATATGCCGATCGAAGACCTGTTCCAGGAACAGGATCGTGAAGCAGTGTCAAAGTTGATTAAACAGGCTTTGAGCTCCTCGTCAACGCCTTCGCCAATCGAAGTTCAGTTCGACCTAGCAGAAAAACATATTGTCCAGCTTTTTGTTCGTGGGCTAGAGGCGCGGCGCGGCGCCGTCCTTTATCTAATTGATATGACAGAGCAGAAGCAACTGGAGTTGCAGTTTACCCAAGCGCAAAAAATGCAGGCCGTTGGCCAATTAGCTGGGGGTATCGCGCATGACTTTAACAATATTCTGACAGCAATTATCGGATTTTGTGATTTGCTTCTAGTCCGGCATGGGGCAGGGGATGCTTCTTTCTCGGATATTATGCAGATCAAGCAGAATTCTAACCGGGCGGCCAATTTAGTAAGACAACTGTTGGCCTTTTCAAGGCAGCAGACATTACGGCCCAGCGTCTTGTTGGTTACGGATGTTCTTGCAGAGCTTTCCAACCTTTTGCGCCGCCTGATCGGTGAAAATATCGAGCTCAATATGGTGCACGGCAGGGATTTGGGTTTGGTGCGCGTGGATCAGGGACAATTGGAGCAGGTCATCATCAATCTTGCCGTTAATGCACGTGATGCTATGCCAGGGGGCGGTCGTCTTACCATTTCAACGGCGAAAGTTAACGCTGAAGATGTGGAGGATTTGGGCCATGGCTTTATGCCTAAACAAGATTATGTGTCTCTGGTCGTCGAGGATAATGGTCATGGCATCCCTAAACATTTGCTCACAAAAGTCTTTGATCCCTTTTTCACAACAAAAGATGTCGGTAAAGGCACGGGTTTAGGCCTATCGACTGTCTATGGAATTGTGAAACAGACTGATGGTTTCATTTTCGCAGATGAGTCAAAGGAAGGTGGTGCTAAATTCACGATTTATCTACCAGTGCATCATGCAAGCGAAAAGGACAGTGCTGTATCCAGTCAAATGAAGCCGGCCATGGAGGTTGCAGATCTTTGGGGGCATGGAACAATCTTATTGGTTGAAGACGAAGCTGCGGTTCGCACATTTGCATTTAGAGCATTGACTAAAAAGGGCTATGAGGTTTTGGAGGCGGATAGTGGTGAGGCGGCGCTTGAAATAGCTAAAGCCTATGAAGGCGACATTGACCTGATTCTATCTGATGTCATCATGCCAAATATGGATGGCCCAACGATGGTTAAGCAAATTCGGGATATACGGCCTGATGCTAAAATCATTTTTATTTCGGGTTATGCTCAAGACAATTTCCGGGACGAATTTGCAACTGAGAATTTCAATTTTCTGCCCAAGCCTTTCAGCTTGTCCCAACTCGCGGAAAAAGTGAAAATGGTTCTTCAGGAGGATTGAAGCGGAGTCTTTTTTATTTCGCGCTGTAAATGCAAATATAGACCGCATCCTGAAGGCGATCTTGCTTGGTGAAAGTGGGAACAAACTTAATACAAATATGTAAATTATTGTTTTAATACAATGCGTTAAAGATTTTGCTTGTATAGTAGAACAAAACAGGTACATTTGCCTCATTGATGTCTAAGCAACCCTATGACATAAGCGGAGGTGAAACATGCCTAACCCGGTATTAAAAATTGTTGAGAAGGACTTCATGGATAAGGATAAGGCACTAGAGGCCGCGCTTAGTCAAATTGACCGTGCTTTTGGCAAAGGTTCCGTAATGAAACTCGGCCAAAGAGGGTCGAGCGTTGAAATTGAGGCAATTTCAACGGGGTCATTGGGATTAGATATTGCGCTTGGCGTGGGGGGTCTTCCCAAAGGCCGTATCATTGAAATTTATGGCCCGGAAAGCTCCGGTAAAACGACTTTAGCTCTGCATTGTGTGGCGGAAGCACAAAAGGGCGGAGGCATTGCTGCTTTTGTTGATGCGGAACATGCTCTTGATCCGGTTTATGCGCGTAAGTTGGGCGTGAATATTGATGAGCTTCTGATTTCTCAACCTGATACAGGTGAGCAGGCTTTGGAAATTGCTGACACATTGGTGCGCTCTGGTGCGATTGATATACTTGTTATTGACAGCGTGGCCGCACTGACGCCGCGTGCGGAACTTGAAGGTGAAATGGGTGACAGCCATGTGGGCCTTCAGGCACGCTTGATGAGTCAGGCTTTGCGGAAGCTCACCGGCTCTATTTCTAAATCTAATTGCATGGTGATTTTTATCAACCAGATCCGTATGAAAATCGGTGTGATGTACGGTAATCCGGAAACAACGACTGGCGGGAATGCTTTGAAATTCTATGCGTCAGTTCGTTTGGACATTCGTCGCACCGGCCAAATTAAAGATAAAGATGAAATCATCGGTAATGCGACGAAGGTCAAGGTTGTCAAAAACAAAGTGGCACCACCTTTTAGAACTGTTGAATTTGATATTATGTACGGCGAAGGCGTATCCAAACTTGGTGAATTGATTGACTTGGGTGTTAAAGCGGGGGTCGTTGAAAAGTCGGGGTCCTGGTATAGCCATGATAGTCAGCGTATTGGGCAGGGGCGGGAGAATGCTAAAAACTTCTTACGTGAAAACCCTGATATTGCCCAGTCTATTGAAAAGTCTGTAAGGGCGCAGGCTGGCTTAGTCAGTGAAGCAATGGTCACAGGCCCTGATGAAGATGGTAAGTGATTTTTACCATTAAGGTAAAAAGGTCTCAAAAGGCGGGTCATTTGATCCGCCTTTTTTTACATGTAACTGATACAGCCCATGGACAGGCGTGAAGCTACTAAGTAAAAGCAAAGCCAAGTTTGTGAAGATATGGGAGATCGGCGACGTGCCAACAAGCAACGAAATTCGTGATCTATTTTTGAATTTTTTCGCGAAGAACGGCCATGAAATTGTGCCGTCCAGCCCCTTGGTGCCTCGGAATGACCCAACCTTGATGTTCACAAATGCAGGTATGGTTCAGTTCAAAGATGTGTTTACAGGCCTTGAAACACGACCATATGAGCGCGCTACGTCATCCCAAAAATGCGTGCGGGCAGGTGGCAAGCATAATGATTTGGATAATGTGGGCTACACCGCGCGCCATCATACGTTTTTTGAAATGCTGGGGAATTTCTCCTTTGGTGATTATTTCAAAGAACGTGCAATAGAATTGGCTTGGGAGCTAGTCCATAAGGAAATGGGCTTGCCCAAGGACCGCCTCATCACAACGGTCTATCATACAGATGATGAAGCCTATGACCTCTGGCGCAAGATTTCAGGCTTAAGCGAAGACCGTATCATTCGTATTCCAACGAAAGATAATTTCTGGGCCATGGGCGAAACGGGTCCCTGTGGTCCCTGCACCGAGATTTTCTATGATCATGGTGATCATATTCCTGGCGGCCCTCCCGGTTCCCCGGATGAAGATGGTGACCGTTTCGTCGAAATTTGGAATCTGGTCTTCATGCAATATGACCAGCGGACCAGTGATGAGCGGGTTGATTTGCCTAAGCCGTCCGTTGATACGGGTATGGGGCTTGAGCGCATGGCGGCGGTACTTCAAGGAACCCATGATAATTATGATACTGACTTGATGCGCGCACTCATCATGGCATCTGCCCATGCGACCAACACTGACCCTGATGGTAATCATAAAATTTCACATCGTGTTGTAGCGGACCATTTGCGCGCCATGAGTTTCCTCATTGCTGATGGCGTATTGCCTTCTAATGAAGGCCGGGGCTATGTCCTGCGCCGCATTATGCGTCGTGCCATGCGCCACGCTCATTTGATTGGCGCTAAAGACCCGCTAATGCACCGCCTTGTGCCATCATTGGTCGCAGAGATGGGGAGCCACTTTCCCGAGCTTGGACGCGCACAGACTTTAATTGGTGAAACTCTGCTGCAGGAAGAAACCCGCTTCCGCCAGACTTTGGAACGTGGCTTGAAGCTCTTGGATGAAGAGCTGGAGAAACTGCCGGAAAATAGACCACTGCCAGGCAAAGTGGCATTTAAACTCTATGACACTTACGGCTTTCCTTATGATCTGACTGAAGATGCCCTTCGCTCACAGGGCTTAAGCGTGGATCGTGAAGGTTTTGACAAGGCCATGGAAAAACAACGCGCTGATGCACGCGCCGCCTGGGCTGGGTCTGGTGAGCAGGCAACTGACCGGCTTTGGTATGATTTCAAAGACAAATATGGTGCGACAGAATTCTTAGGTTACAGCAGTGATGTGGCTCAAGGCGTTGTTCTTGGGCTGGTTATCGATGGACAAACTGTCGAGCAGGCAAATGCTGGCCAAAAGGTTCAGATTTTAACAAACCAGACGCCATTTTACGGGGAATCCGGTGGTCAGGCTGGCGACCGCGGCGTCATCTATAATGATAATGCTGAAGTGCAGGTTCGCGACACTCAAAAACCCTTAGGCCTTCATGTTCATATGGCTGAGGTCAAATCGGGAAGCCTGAAAGTTGGTGACAATGTAACTCTGCGCATTGATAGCGAGCGGCGCAGAAACCTGCGTGCTAATCATTCTGCAACACATTTGTTACATGAGGCCTTACGGCGCGTTCTTGGCGAACATGTGGCCCAGAAGGGGTCTTATGTCGGGGATGATCGCTTGCGATTTGACTTTGCACACCCTAAGGCGGTGACGGATGAGGAAATTACACAGGTTGAAACTGCGGTTAATGAGATGATCCGTCAGAATGAGGAAGTTGTCACAAGACTTATGACACCTGATGAGGCCATTGATGCTGGGGCCATTGCGCTGTTTGGCGAAAAATACGGCGACGAAGTCAGGGTCCTGTTTATGGGGCATGATGATCAGGCCAAATCAAACAGCTTTTCTATTGAATTTTGCGGCGGCACCCATGTGAAACGCCTGGGCGATATTGGGCTGTTCAAAATTGTCAATGAAAGTGCGGTATCCTCTGGCGTGCGGCGGATTGAAGCTGTGGTCGGAGAGGCAGCACGACAGTATTTCTTGACCCAAGAAGAAAATCTTAAGCGTGCTGCTGATGCGTTAAAGGCATCTCCTCAAGACGTTGCAGACCGCGTTGTCAATCTGGTTGAAGAGCGGAAACGGCTTGAAAAAGAGCTAAGTGCAGCCAAGAAACAACTAGCCATGGGTGGTGGCTCATCAGCAGGCCCTGATCATGAAAATGTAAATGGGTTGGCATTTTTGGGCCAAATATTGGATGGTGTATCTGCGAAAGATTTGCGCGGTCTAATTGATGCAGCGAAAAAGCGCATTGGTTCTGGGGTTGCAGTGATGATTGCAGTTAATGATGGCAAGGCAGCTATTGCAGTTGGTGTGAGCGATGATCTTAAGGATCGTATCAGCGCTGTGGACCTTGTGAAAGTTGCAGCGGCGGCTGTTGGAGGTAAAGGCGGCGGCGGCCGGCCTGATATGGCGCAAGCCGGTGGCCCGGATGGTGATAAGGCGCAAGCGGCGCTTGATGACGTGAAAGCCCGCTTGCTGGAACTGTCGGAGAATTGATGCATGGCGGGGGGAGGAGACAATTTATCACCTCTCTGGCGCATACGCCGCCGCACGCATGAGATATTAGAGACCGGCCCTGAAGATGACGTTGTCGCACGTCTTGTTGATGGCGTGTTGCTATTTCTCATATTAGCAAATCTTGTGGCTGTGGCGTTGGAGACTCTCCCCAGCCTCGCGCAATTTGAATATTATTTTCATGCCTTTGAAATTTTTTCCGTAGCCATATTTACCATTGAATATGTGTTGCGGCTTTGGGCCTCTGTTGAACGACCGGGAGCAAGTTTTTATAACGCCATAACAGCCCGGCTTAGATATATGGCGACGCCCTTAGCGATTTTCGATTTGCTGGCGATTTTGCCTTTTTACATTGGCGTCTCTGTTGGCGTTGATCTGCGAGCCCTACGGATTTTTCGGGTTGTGCGAATTCTCAAACTTATTCGCTATTCAGTGGCTATGGCGACTTTAGGCCGTGTTCTTCGTAATGAAATTAGAGCACTGACGGCGGCGCTTATCATCATGATGGGTTTGGTTTTTGTCGCGGCAACACTCTTATATTATGTCGAACGTCATGTGCAGCCGGAAGCCTTCCAATCCATCCCTCACGCAATGTGGTGGTCAGTTGCGACCTTGACCACGGTTGGCTATGGGGACGTTGTTCCCATCACACCAGTGGGCCGTATCTTGGCATCGGTCATCATGGTTTTTGGCCTGGGAGTTTATGCTATTCCCATTGGTATCATGGCTTCGGGATTTAGCAGTGAAATCCACCGTCAGAGTTTTATCGTTCGATTGGAAATGTTGGCGCGTGTGCCCTTGTTTAAGGACCTGGGGGCGAGTGCGTTGAATGAGCTAAGCCGGTTGTTACACACTCAGAAATATGCGGCTGGTGAGTTCATTTGCGTAGCAGGTGATCGGGCGATTAGCTTGACGATCATAGCTGCGGGCAAGGCTGAGGCACATATTGCGGATCGCACAGTCACACTTCACCCAGGTGATTATTTCGGCGAACTTGCTTTGATAAGAGGCGGCCGGCATCAGATTACCGTCATTGCTGGTCAGAATTGTCGTGTGATGAAAATGGAAGTTGGCCAATTCATCCGTCTGGCTGCCCGAGAACCGGATATCGCTGCTGTTGTTGGTGAAGCAATGGGGGATCGACTGGTAACGTTGACCGAGGCTGGAGAAATTAGCCGGGAGGAGGCAGAACGTGCCTTGGCACGATGGCGCCTCCTAACCCGGCAATGATTTTAAGCTAAAGCTTTAGGCCATAGCTTTTTCGAGGTTTTCAACGATTTTGTCGAAGAATTGTTCTGTTGTCAGCCAGGACTGATCCGGGCCAATCAATAATGCCAAGTCTTTCGTCATCGCGCCGCTTTCAACGGTTTCAACGCAAATGCGTTCCAGTTTCTCAGCAAAGGCTGTGACTTCTGGTGTATTATCCATACGACCACGGTGTTTCAGGCCACCTGTCCATGCATAGATGGATGCGATTGGGTTGGTTGAAGTGGCTTTGCCTTGTTGATGCTGACGATAGTGACGGGTGACAGTACCGTGTGCAGCTTCTGATTCAACCGTATTCCCATCGGGCGTCATTAAGATAGATGTCATCAAGCCCAATGAACCAAAGCCTTGAGCAACAGTGTCGGACTGAACATCGCCATCGTAGTTTTTGCAGGCCCAAACGAAACCGCCGTTCCATTTCAAAGCAGAGGCAACCATGTCATCGATCAAGCGGTGCTCATAGCTGATGCCGGCTTCTTTGAATTTATCTTCAAATTCAGCTTCAAATATCTCTTGAAACAGGTCTTTGAAACGACCGTCATAGGCTTTCATGATGGTGTTTTTGGTGGACAGATAAACTGGCCAGCCAAGGTTTAAGCCATAGTTCATGCTGGCGCGGGCGAAATCACGGATGCTGTCATCCAGATTGTACATTGCCATAGCAACACCGGCGCCGGGGAAGTCATAGACTTCGCGCTCGATGCTGTCGGAGCCGTCTTCAGCTTCCCATTTAATGGTCATTTTGCCTTTGCCGGGAACAACAAAGTCAGTTGCACGATATTGGTCACCAAATGCGTGACGGCCAATGACGATTGGTTTTGTCCAACCCGGTACCAGACGTGGAACAGATTTGATTGTGATAGGTGCACGGAAAACTGTACCGCCTAAGATGTTCCGAATGGTGCCATTGGGGGAGCGCCACATTTGCTTGAGGCCGAATTCTTCAACCCGTGCTTCATCGGGCGTGATGGTGGCGCATTTGACGCCGACGCCATATTTCTTGATGGCATTTGCTGCGTCGATGGTGATTTGATCATCCGTTTCGTCGCGGCTTTGAATGCTTAAGTCGTAATATTTAAGATCGATATCGAGATAAGGCTGGATTAAGCGTTCACGAATCCACTGCCAGATAATGCGGGTCATTTCATCGCCGTCGAGCTCAACGACGGGCGTTTCCACCTTAATTTTAGCCATGATGCTCCTCAAAACCCTTGAATAAGCGGTTGAAAATTTATTGCGTCCCAGACAGTGGAAAACCGCCCCGGACAGTCGCGGCGGACCCTATCACTATCCACGCTTCACTGCCAAGGGAAAGGACTGCAATTTTGAAGAAAAGCTAAGATTTTTAGCTGAATTTTTGAACGGCCTCATTTTTATGATTGTTCAATGCCTCTATGACGGCATCAAAATCAGGAACGAGTTGGAAGAAGCGTCTTGAGGACGGATCGGCAAAACCATGTGAAATAATATGATCGACCAAGTCCATCAGTGGATCCCAATACCCTTCATGATTAAGAAGAAAGATTGGTTTGGAGTGTAGGCGTAATTGTGCCCATGTAGCGATTTCGAACGTCTCATCCAAAGAGCCAAGTCCGCCCGGCATGACAACAAAGGCATCTGAAAGCGTAAACATGCGCTCTTTACGCTCGTGCATAGTATCTACGACTTCCAATCTGGTTAGTCCTTCCTGAGCGATTTCAAGTTCTTCCAGGAATTTTGGAATGATCCCGATAACGTCGCCACCCGCTTCTGCAGCAGATCGGGCGACGATGCCCATTAATCCGACGCTTCCGCCGCCATAGACTAAACCGGTGTCATTTTGCGCCAATTTGGTGCCAATTTCCCGTGCCAATTGGGCATATGTATCACCCCGTCCGACCCGAGAACCGCAAAACACACACACAGATTTTGAATTCATGCTATTTTCTTTCAATTGAACATGTGAGATATGGCGCATAGTCACCTCTTTTTGAAGGTCTATTTGCCGTATTATCGACAATATCCGTTACTAAATGATGGTGTTGGGCGTGCAAACGGGTTTATTAAAAATAGGTGCAAATTGAAAGCACTGAAAACTAAGTGGCATAGTCACGCATGAATTATGAAAGCAAACCGGTGTTAAGCGCGCGACGGCTGTTATGGCCGGGCTTGACCATATTGGCTATTTTGATCCTCATCCTTGTCTATTGGCTGAGAGATGACCAGCAGGTGGATGTTGCGGATTCAACGGTTTCTACGCCCGAGGCTACAACGGAAAGCCCCGATGCAGATCAATCGGAAGCCGAGGCAGAGGTAGATTCCATTGCACCAAGCTTTGACATTGTGCGACTATCTCCAAGTGGAGCAGGCGTTGTAGCTGGACGAGCTGCACCGCGTAGTGAAGTCATTCTTTATGCTGATGGGCAGGAGGTGGCCCGTGCTATTGCCGGCCCTAGTGGTGAGTGGGTTATGATTCTTGATAAACCTCTGCCCGCAGGCCCCACGGAGTTTTCATTGGAATCGCAATCGGGCGAGAATGATCCTGTTATTTCCTCCGACATCGTTGTTGTTGTGGTGCCTGAGTTGGATGGCGCGGCGGCAGGTGAGGGTGTTTTGGCGGTTTTATCACCTCGTGATGGCACAGGGGTCAGCCGTGCCTTGCAAGTACCCGCGAACGGGTTGGGCCAAGATACGGCTAGTTCTTTGCGTATTGAGTCTATTGATTTAGCAGAAGATGGAAATGCGACAGTCTCGGGCAGGGCTGAGGCTGAACAAGATATGCGTATCTATTTGAACAACAATTTTGTGGGTGAAATTAAAGCTGATGAGGATGGTCGTTGGTCCTTGCCACTTGGCATGTTGAATTCAGAGTCTGGCGACGAAGTCTTGTTACGTGTTGATCAGGTCATTAGTGAGGGGCAGGTCGTATTACGCATTGAGCAAAAATTTGACCCCAAAACTGGCCAAAGGTTTGGACGACTTGAGCGTGCGGTCGAAGTTCAACCGGGCAACAATTTATGGGCGATTGCGCGGCGTATTTATGGATCTGGTTGGCGTTATGCCTTTATCTTCCAAGCGAATGCTGCGCAAATTAGAGACCCTAATTTGATTTATCCTGGCCAAGTGTTTGCACTTCCAAATGATGAAGGTGATGCCCAATAAGAAGGGCTTCTTTAAAATCTCAGTTTATATGTGATAGTTTGAGCTTGTGTTCTTGAGCGGCACTGACATTATGCCGTTCCGAATTAAGTGAAGGGCGAGGGTGATGGATAATAAAGACAGCGACTTTTCCATGATGGATGTATTTCCGCCGGTCCATAAGGAAGGGCAGAAGTTCATTCTTGTAGCGGTGGCTTTAACGCTTTTGTGCTGGTTGCTGCTACCGGATTGGGTTGCATGGCTTCCAATCGCTTTCGGTGTTTTCTGTGCTTATTTCTTTCGTAATCCGGATCGTATTGTGCCAACCGGAGAGGGGCTTTTAGTCAGTCCGGCCGACGGGCGTGTGCAGCTTATTCAAAAGGTTGTTCCCCCTGAAGAGCTGGAAATGGGTGAGGCGCCTTTAACACGTATATCCATTTTCTTGTCGGTGTTAGACGTTCATGTGAATCGTACACCCGTTGCCGGTCGGGTTGACAAACGGGTTTACATCCCTGGCGCGTTTTTGAACGCAAGCCTGGATAAGGCAAGTGAGAAGAACGAACGGATGCTTTTGCGTGTGACGACAACTGATGAGAAGCAAGTGGGCTTTGTCCAAATTGCAGGGTTGGTTGCGCGCCGTATTCTATGTTTCGTTGCGGAAGGCGATGAATTGGAAAGAGGGGAGCGTTTCGGTCTTATCCGTTTTGGGAGCCGTATGGATATTTATCTTCCCGAAGGATTTGTACCTCAAGTCGCGATTGGCCAGCGCACTTTAGGTGGGGAAACTGTTATTGCTGTTGAGTCTAAAACCGCTCAGCCCGTTGAAGGTGTAAGACGCTGATGCGTGACGACGATTTAGAAGGCGAAGTTCAAGCCGAACAAAAGCACAGCGCACTGCCTTTGCGCTCCATGGTGCCAAACATCATCACAATGCTTGCCCTTTGCGCGGGGCTCACGGGAATCAAATTTGCAATTGCCGGTCGGTGGGAAGCCGCAGTGTTTGCAGTGGTTCTTGCAGGCATATTTGATGGAACTGATGGTAGTGTTGCGCGACTTCTGAAGGGTGTAACAAAATTTGGAGCAGAGCTTGATTCACTTTCAGATGTCGTTGCATTCGGTATTGCGCCTGCCTTGATATTATTCATGTGGACTTTAAATGAGTTAGGTGGGATTGGTTGGGTCGTGGCTCTGGCCTATGCGGGCTGTTGCGCCTTGCGACTAGCGCGCTTCAATACAGCTTTAGAAGAGGAAAAGCCTGCTCCTTTGGCTGCGGGATATAGTCTTGGCGTACCGGCCCCGGCTGCGGCGGGACTAGCGTTATTTCCGATGATGATCAGTTTCTGGACCATTAAGGATGATATTGTCACGCCAACTTTAACGGCAATCTATGTGGCGGGCATCTCCGTCCTGATGGTGTCAAGACTACCCACATTCACATTTAAGATGGTGAAGTTACGGCCATCAATGCGGTTTCCATTGATGGCGCTTGTACCGTTGTTGGTGGCGTGTCTTACGATTTGGCCGTGGAAAACACTATGTGTAGTCACGTTATTATATCTAGTGAGTTTGCCGCTTAGTTATCGAAGCGCTAAGAAAATGGTTGCCAATTTAGACATTTGGTAGGGGCAGACTTGTTTAGTCTGCTTCAACTGCATCTTCGAACAATTTGGCACGGTTAGCCTCAAGATAGGCAAGTGCGGCCTTTTGCACGGCCAGACCATACCCTAAGACAAAATTACTGGCAGGCGTTAGCTCCGTTTCCGTCATATGGACGAGCGCATGAATCCGTTCTTTATGGTGCTTAATACGGTCGTCAATCAGTTGATTGACGCGATCCGGAGAAACCGCTTCTGCGAAAAGCAGTGAGGCTAAGAATTCTGAACGTTGTCTGTCTGGTCCAGGATCTTTTTTTAACGCTGTCGTAAGTTCAGCTTTTCCAGCCTCTGTGAGAGAATAAATCTTTTTATCCGGTTTGCCATCTTGGGCTTCCTCTCTACATGTGACCAGGCCTTCTTCCATCAATCGAGAGAGGGCCGGGTAAATGGAGCCATAGCTGGCCTCGGAGAAAAAGGAGAACGCCCCGTCCGCCACGAGTTTCTTAATCTCATATCCGGTAGCATCGCCTAAAGCGAGAATGCCGAGACAAAGGGTGCGTACATCCATAGAAATATACTCTCTGTGAAACCATCAATTTGATATATATCAGATTGATTGCTTATCAATAAGGGAAAACTGATCAAGTCAACAGGGGCATATACACATATGGCGCTCTGTTTTCAAAGCAGAGATTCTCAATCTGAAGGTGATTGTAGGTGAGTCTTGTAATGCGAATGACAGAATTCCCATCGGCTTCATAAAAATAAAATTCTAAATGCGCGATATTATTTCAAATTTAATCCGGAATTCTGGAAAAGACGGCTCTATTCCTCCACGGATCGTTAAAAAACTGTAACAAAGGCTTGCGCGTACAATGTTTATGAGAAAGACTTACGAAACATAAACTTAGGCCACTTTGTATTTTTCTATTTTCGCCGGGCTTGAGGGGGCACTAAGCCTGGCAAGGCGCGGTAGTGATATGATGGGGGCTGTTTACAGCCAATTCCACTGCCGCGCCACTTTTTTCCATTATTACAATAATAACTATACAACTAATCCGTTGGAAATTTAGCGTGCGTGAATAGCGGTTGGGGTGTGAATATCCCTATGATCCGTAGAGCGATGTGCCGGCTCTCTACCTTGTGCCCAGAGAAGGATATCCGCACATGCATCGCTTAACCCTCGCAATACAAGGGTGGCCATCACTGCGAAAATTAGAAAACCAAATATCTGAAGCATAAATCACCCAATAAGTTCACTTTATGTTCTCACCTTATTGGGTTTGTGCGATTGGTCAAGGAAAAAGAGAACAAAACGAGATCAATTGTCTTTGATGGTGCCTTTGTCCTGGTTGAACAATGTATTGCGTGCTTCTTCCATCGAAAGGCCTTTATTCCTGAATTCCTCACCACGTTCATAGGCTTTGATTGTTGCCGGTCTTGCCTTTATACGTTCAAACCAATTCTTAACGTGGGGAAATTCATTAAGGTCAATTGACTGACGTTCATGAGATACGGCCCAGGGGTAAATTGCCATATCGGCGATACTGTAATTCTCAGCCACAAAGTTACGATCGCGTAATCGGTTATTCAAAACAGCGTAAAGCCGTTCACTTTCCTTAATATAGCGATTAATTGCATAGGGAATTTTCTCAGGGGCATAAGAGGAAAAGTGGTGATTTTGACCAAGCATAGGCCCAAAGCCACCCATTTGCCAATTCAGCCATTGAAGCACATCCCATTTCTCGCGAAGGGTTTGGGGTAGGAATCGTCCCGTTTTTTCAGCGAGATATTGCAGTATTGCGCCTGATTCAAAAATGCTGAGAGGACCGGCGTTATCTTGAG
>JASFRS010000029.1:0-18842 GCA_050114795.1 Sphingomonadales bacterium | reverse complement strand
TGCCCTTTCAGCTTTTTGTTACGAGCACTTCAGTTAAAGTGTTTTTGCCCGTATATGCGCGAATAATCCGCCTTATCGCAATTCGGATGGATTCTGCGAGAACCTCATTATCGCGATGAGGTTTTCCGGACCCTAGAACATTATCTATGGCATCGGCGAACAACTCTAGTAATTCATCATCATGCGCGCCTGGCACACCTTTAATTGTGTAAACCGGGTCAAGAGCTAGACGACCCTTTTTATCCAAAATAATATGGACAAAAGCATAACCGTTATTTGCCAGACGCCGCCTCTCCAATATAGACGCGCTGTCCTCCGCAACAATATCATCACCATCTAACAACAAGCGTGCAGCCGCCACTTCCGCGATATGTCCGGCTGTTCCTGGAGCCAATTGAATGACACTACCATTAAAAGGAACAACCGTGTTTTCCACACCATAGGATTTAGCCAATTCCGCATGTTTCTTCATATGGCGCATTTCGCCATGAACGGGAACGGCAACCTCGGGTCTTATCCATTCATACATCTGCTTTAAGTCAGGCTGGCCGGGATGGCCGGAGACATGAATGAATGCGTCTTTTTCAGTCAATACATCAACATTCAATATCGCTAATTGATTATATATACGCGCGATTGAACGTTCATTCCCTGGAATGACCTTCGATGAAAACACCACCAAATCATTGGGGACAAGGTGGACATGTTTATGATCGCCAAAGGCTATGCGGTTTAATGCAGCCCGCGCCTCACCCTGGCAACCTGTACAGATGATAAGCTGTTTTTCCCGTGGGAGGCTTGCAGCTTCTTCTTCGTCATAGATGTCAGGAAAATCTTCCAGATATCCCGTTGCTTTGGCCACTGTAATAATGCGTTTCAAGGAGCGACCAACAACGATTAATTTCCGCCCAGTGGCTTCAGCAACACGACCAATAGTGTCGAGGCGCGCAGCATTTGATGCAAAGGTGGAGACTAAAATACGCCCGGGACGGTTTTGCAGCAAAGGTATAAGCGTATCCCTTACCTTCCCTTCAGAGCCTGAAGAATTGGCATTGAACACATTTGTTGAATCACCGACCAAAGCCAATACGCCCTCATCCCCAATGTCGCGAAGCTCCTGCGGTAAAGCGGGACTGCCCAAGACGGGGTCATTATCCATTTTCCAATCGCCGGTATGGAAGACGCGCCCATAAGGGGTATCAATTACAAGCGCATTACCCTCGGGAATACTGTGGGCAAGTGGGACATATTTGAATTTAAAATCGCCAAGCAGAAATTCACCGCCAACGGGGATTTCAATCAATGGGGCCTGCTCATGTAGGCCCATTTCAGCGAGTTTCGTACGTACAAGCCCACATGTAAACGGCGTTGCATAAATTGGCACTTCCAAATCAGGCCAAAGATAGGGCACCGCGCCAATATGATCTTCATGGCCATGAGTTAGAACGATGCCCAAAAGATCATCACGCAATGTCTCAATGAACGCAGGGTCAGGAAAGACCAGTTCGATCCCAGGCAAATGTGGTTCGGCAAAGGTCATACCAAAATCGACCATCACCCATTTGCCGTTACAGCCATAAAGGTTGAGGTTCATACCGATTTCGCCCGATCCCCCTAAGGGGACAAAAAGCAATGCATCTTTAGGCAGGTTTGGAAGCGTCATTAACTCATGCATTCCGTTCATATATAAGGTGTAAGCCATGTAATGTCAGGTCACGGTCTACATGATCAATTGCCTGACTTTGGCTTTCAAAAATCGTTGCCAGACCACCGGTTGCAACAACCGTCATACGCTCCCCAAACTGGGCAGTAATGCGATCTACCAAGCCTTCAATAAGGCCGATATATCCCCACATCATGCCAGACTGCATCGCCTCAATAGTGGATTTACCAATGACTTTGTCTTGGTCCGGTATTTCAACGGCAATCTTCGGCAGTCGTGCTGCTGCACGGTGTAAGGCATCCAAGGACAAATTGATACCCGGCGATATGACGCCGCCATGATAGCTGCCATCTGCACCAACCACGTCGAATGTCGTCGCTGTACCAAAATCAATCAGGATAAGAGCTCCCGGATAGCGATCATGTCCCGCTACAGCATTAACAAGGCGGTCCGCACCAACCTCTGCTGGGTTGGGCAATTTTATATCAATGCCTAAGTCCACGCCACCTTCCCCGACGACGATCGGTTGGACATTAAAATAAGTTTCACAAAGCTGGCGCAAATGAAAAATTGTAGATGGCACCACTGTCGCAATGATCGCCGCGTTTATATCCTGTGGCTTAATTCCCGCCATCTCCAATAGTTGAGAAATCCACACCATATATTCATCGGCTGTACGCGCACTTGCCGTTGAAATCCGCCATTTGTGGAGAATTTCCCCATCTTTCATGGCTGCGAAAACTATATTGGTATTACCTGCATCTATGGCTAAGAGCATAACCGTCCCTACTCCATGGGAAATTCAATTTCGCCAGCATATACGCGCTCAACCCACCCACTATCAAGACGAATAAGTGCCGCGCCTGTTTCATCCAGACCGGAAAAAGCCCCGCTCTGCTTTGTATCTTTTATAGAATATTGGACCCGAACCCCAAGGCCAAATGCGCATCGCATCCAATTTTCCGCTATTGGTTTAAAGCCCCGTGCCTCCCAAATTTCATAGAGTTTCACCCATTTTTGATGGAGTGACGTCACAACGTCATGGGGTGTTGGCACGGTAGCAAATTCGTTTAGATATATTGCTGGCCACCGACTATCTGAAGGTTTGGAAACCAGATTGATCCCAATACCGATAATTAGCCAGTCCTGACCCTTGGGGTCTTTGGCTGTTTCAAGCAATATTCCGGCAATCTTTCGGTTGTTTATCAGAATATCATTGGGCCATTTGCAACTAACTTGCGCCTTATTCCCAATCAGATTTTGTAAAACTGCCTGAACGGCGACCGCAATGATGAAGGAGGTCTGCGGCGCTTTTGCCATCTCAGGAGCGGGCCAAACCAGGGTCGCGAAAACATTTCCCTTTTCAGAGGTCCAGTGCCGTCCTTGACGGCCTCTACCTTGATCTTGCGTTTCTGCCAAAATCCATAAGGGCTGTAACACCTGTCCCGCCTGGATTAGGCGGGTCGCCTCGCTATTGGTGCTGTCTATGCTTTGGTAAGACAGAATTTTTAGGTCTGCGCCCGTCAAGATGTCATCACTTTCAAGCGCAGACCATGATTATCCGGCCAACGCCGCTGCCGCTGCCTTGCTCCAGTTTATTACAGGGCCAGCAAAAACAAAGCCTAAAGGCGATGCTACGATAGCCGTTCCAAACAGTAACAGGCGAGAAGATAGATCATCTTGTTTTTCAAAGGGTGCTGCAGGCTCGTCAAAGAACATAACTTTTACGATACGCAAATAATAATAAGCACCAATCACACTTGCGAGTACACCCAAGACAGCCAGAACATAAAGCCCCGCATTCACAGCCGCGGTAAATACAGCAACCTTTGCAAAGAAACCAGCAAAGGGCGGAAAGCCAAGCAATGACACCATGAAAATGGACAAAACGACGGCCAAACTTGGTTGCGTGCGCGCAAGTCCTGATAGATCAGAAATATCTTCGACCATCGTTTCAGAACGGCGCATCGCAAGGATACAGGCGAATGTGCCTAGTGTCATAACCAGATAGATCGCCATATAGACGACCACGGACTGCACACCTTCTTGCGTGCCAGCCGACAAGCCGACCAAAGCATAGCCCACATGACCGATGGAGGAATAAGCCATCAGTCGCTTGATGTTGCTCTGCGCAATCGCTGCAACCGCACCAACAATCATCGACAAAACTGCAATAACCATGATGATTTGCTGCCATTGATCGACCAAAGCTGGAAGCGGGTCAAAAATCACACGCATGAATAGACCCATAGCCGCAATTTTGGGGGCACCTGCGAAAAAGGCCGTTACGGACGTCGGTGCACCTTCATACACATCCGGTGTCCACATATGGAAGGGTACGGCCGAAATTTTAAAAGCAAGACCGGCAAGTAGGAAGACCAGGCCCAAAATCAAGCCAATTGACGGACCACCCTCTAAAGCAGTGGGCAAAGTTTGCGCCAATAAGTCAAAAGACGTGGTGCCTGCAAAACCATAAATCAAAGATGAGCCATAGAGCAACATACCCGAAGACAAGGCCCCAAGAACGAAATATTTCAAGCCAGCCTCTGTTGAGCGCCGGCTATCACGATTAATCGCAGCCAGAACATAAAGGCTAAGGCTTTGCAATTCGAGGCCCATATACAAAGAAATCAGATTTCCGGCAGAAACCATCATCATCATGCCAAGCGTCGCTAGCACAATGAGAACCGGATACTCAAACCGTTCCATCTGTTCATTCTTGAGATACGGCCTTGCCATAATAACGGCCCCTATGGAGCCGATCAGGATCAGTAATTTCATGACCCGCGCAAAAGCATCCCCTATAAAGAGGCCATTAAATGCTGTGCCATTCCCACTTTGCGTGACGAGAATAAGCGCGCCTGCCATTAAAATGATAGCCAGCACATTCAAGCGCTGTGTCGCTTCATTTTTCGCAAAAACGCCAAGCATGAGCAGGGCCATTGCGCCGACGGCCATTACCAGTTCCGGTAAAGCCAGGGTCCAATTTGCCAATACGCCACTCATGGCATCATCTCCTTGCCCATCATGACCTCGGCTGAGGCGGGTTCTAATTGCGATAATAGATTTTCAATTGGTGCATGGAGGCTGTCCATGAAAGTGCTTGGGTAGAAGCCCATCCAAAGGACGATCACAACCAAAGGCGCGAAAATCAAGATTTCACGACGGTTCATATCTCTAATGGATTTGAGCTCTTCCTTAACAAGATCACCAAAAACCACCCGGCGATACAGCCAAAGCATATAAGCAGCACCTAAAATCACACCTGTTGCGGCGATAAAAGCGATATAAGCCGCGACGCCATAAGCCCCCAGCAAGACCAGGAATTCGCCAACGAAACCTGATGTACCGGGTAAACCGATAGATGCCATTGTGAACAGCATGAACACTGCCGCATATTTGGGCATGCGGTTCACCAACCCGCCGTAACGGTCGATCATCCGCGTGTGCATCCGGTCATAGACGACACCAACGCAAAGGAAGAGCGCACCGGAAACAACACCGTGGCTAAGCATCTGATAAGTCGCGCCTTCAATGCCTTGCTGGTTAAAGGTGAAAAGGCCCAAGGTCACAAAGCCCATATGTGCAACGGATGAATAAGCAATCAGCTTTTTCATATCTTCTTGCGCTAAGGCGACAAGAGACGTGTAGACCACAGCAATCAAGGACAAGGCGATGATGATCCAGGCCAGCTCATGACTTGCATTGGGGAACATCGGCAGTGAGAAGCGAATGAAGCCGTAACCACCCATTTTCAGAAGCACGCCGGCTAGAATGACAGAGCCTGCAGTCGGTGCCTCAACGTGGGCATCCGGCAACCATGTATGAACGGGCCACATCGGCATTTTGACAGCGAAAGAGGCAAAGAACGCCAACCAGAGCCATATCTGCACTTGTGGATCAAAGCTATAAGCCATCAACTGCTCAATATCCGCAGTATTGGCTGTATTCACCATATAGATGATCGCGAGCAGCATCAGCACTGATCCAAGCAGCGTATAGAGGAAGAACTTGAACGCTGCATAGATGCGACGTGCCCCACCCCAAATCCCAATAATAAGAAACATCGGGATCAGACCTGCTTCGAAGAAGATGTAGAAAACAAAGATATCAAGCGCACAAAACACGCCAATCATCAACGTTTCCATTACCAGGAAGGACACCATATACTCACGCACGCGAGTATCAATGGCTTCCCAGCTTGCCAGAATACAAATCGGCATCAAAAAGGCGGTAAGCAAGATCAGCAAAATCGCAATCCCATCAACGCCTAAGCGAATGGTATAACCTTCAAACACTTCCCAATTCGTCAGGAATTGAAAGCCTGCCGCGCTTGGGTCGTGAGCGAACCAAAGGCCTATTGCTACGCCAAAATTGACCAGTGAGACCCAAAGGGCTGACCACCGAATATTGGACTTGGATTGATCGTCCTCTCCACGAATGGTGAGAATGATCAATGCCCCGGCCAAAGGTATGGCCAGAAGAATGGGCAGAAATGGAATAGTCGCCGCCATTATGCCTGCCCTCCCCAGATCACGTAATAAGTCACGGCGATAAACACCCCAATCAACATCGCAAAGGCATAATGATAGAGATACCCACTTTGAGCCTGGCGCGCTTTCGCAGCGGCTTTCACAACCGTTGCAGAAACGCCATCAGGGCCAAATCCATCAATCACGCGGCCATCACCTTGTTTCCAAAGCAAGCGGCCAAGGCGGATTGAAGGGCGCACGAACAGAAAGTCGTACAGTTCATCAAAATACCATTTATTCATCAAAAATGTGTGGACCCCACTAAAGCCCTTTTTCATACCCTCAGCAAAGCGACCTTTGGTCAGGATATAGGCGTAAAATGCCAGCAGGAATCCGGCTATGCCCATAATCAGCGGGAGTAGTTTCACAAAACCGGGCACATGATGCGCTTCTTCCATGATGTTCTCACCACGAAGGAAGAGAGCCTCACCCCAGAAAGTCTCATAATCATGACCGACAAAGTGCTCATAAAACAGGCCACCCGCGAATATGGCACCGGCAGCTAAGATTAACAGCGGGATGAGCATCACTGCCGGGCTTTCATGTGCCTTTTCCAAGACGCCTGCCTCTGCGCGGCTTTCCCCGAAGAACGTCAGGAAGACCAAACGCCAACTGTAAAAGGCTGTCATGAAAGCTGCAACCACACCAAGCAGAAAGGCATATTGACCAACACCGCTGTGTGCCGCAAAGGCGCTCTCAAGAATCATGTCTTTTGAGAAATACCCAGATAGCAATGGGAAACCGGTAATCGCCAAAGTACCAATAGTCATAACACCAAAGGTCCAGGGGATTTTCTTCCACAGACCGCCCATATAACGCATGTCTTGCTCATCATGCATGGCATGGATGACGGAGCCTGCACCTAAGAATAACAGCGCTTTAAAGAAGGCGTGAGTAAACAGATGAAATACCCCTGCCCCATAAGCACCAACGCCCAAGGCAAAGAACATATAGCCAAGCTGCGAACAGGTGGAATAAGCAATGACCCGCTTGATGTCATTTTGTACCAAGCCAATGGTTGCAGCGAAGAACGCCGTAGACGCGCCAACCACAGTAACCACCGCCAAAGCTGTTTCACTGTATTCGAAGATTGGAGAGCAACGCGCCACCATAAACACACCAGCCGTCACCATGGTTGCAGCATGGATCAAAGCGGACACAGGCGTCGGACCTTCCATTGCATCAGGCAGCCAGGTATGCAGGCCTAATTGCGCCGATTTACCCATCGCACCGACAAAAAGTAGTAAAGCGATGGTCGTAATAACGTCTACTTTCATGCCTAAGAATTGGAAGGTTTGCCCTTCAGCATTTGGCACTGCACTAAAGACCGTTTCAAAATCCAAGCTTCCAAAAACGAGGAAGATCGCAAAGATGCCCAGTGAGAACCCAAAGTCGCCCACGCGGTTGACGACAAAAGCTTTAATGGCCGCAGCATTTGCACTTGGCTTTTTATACCAGAAGCCAATCAGCAAATAGGATGCCAGGCCAACGCCTTCCCAACCAAAGAACATTTGGACGAAATTGTCGGCCGTGACCAAAGTCAACATCGCAAAAGTGAATAGCGAAAGATAGGCCATGAAGCGCGGACGATGTGGGTCATGGCTCATATAGCCAATGCTGTACCAGTGAACGAGAGCTGAAACACCGTTCACAACAACCAGCATCACTGCCGTCAGTGTATCAATTTTCAGCGCCCAGTTCAGTTCTAGATTACCGGAAACAATCCACTCAGCGATAGCCACAGACGTCGAGCTGTGACCCAAAGCCACTTCCGAAAACGCAATCAGTGATAAAATAGCTGAAATCGTTACCGCACCTGATGTCACCAATTGTGACCCGCGATTACCTAATGTACGCCCAAACAATCCGGCTGCAATTGCAGCCAGGAGGGGCAGGAAGACGATTGCTTTATACAACAATGTTTGGCCCCTTAACCTTTAAGCAAATCGATGTCTTCAACCGCGATGGACCCGCGATTTCGGAAATAGATCACTAAAATAGCCAGCCCGATTGCGGCTTCACCCGCTGCCACGGTCAAGACAAACATGGCAAAGACCTGACCAACCAAATCCTGCAAATATGTGGAAAACGCCACCAGATTGATATTTACCGCCAGAAGCATCAGCTCAACTGACATCAATATAACGATGACATTCTTTCGATTAACGAAGATCCCAAGCACGCCAAAGGTGAAAAGGATCGCCGCTAAGCTTAAATAATGTTCAAGCCCAATCATCTTTAGATCCCTTCCCCGCTTTCAACGGAAACGACTTCATAGGCATCCTCACGAGTGCGTGCGACTTGAGCACCAATATTCTGGCGCTTCACACCCGGACGAGTACGATGTGTCAATACGATAGCGCCAATCATAGCTACGAAAAGAATGAGGCCGGCCGCTTGGAAGGCGTAGATATAATCCGTGAATAATATCTGCCCTAAAGCTTCGGTATTACTTACACCATTAGGAATTGGCGCATCACCGACCATTTTTGCATCTGGCCCGCTTTGCCAGGCGAAAGCGACCATGACCAGCTCAGCGATCAGCACAGCCGCGATCAATAATCCCAATGGCAGATACCGTATGAACCCTGCACGAAGTCGTGCAAAGTCGACGTCTAACATCATGACGACAAAAAGGAACAACACCGCGACAGCGCCTACATAGACAATGACCAAAATCATCGCCAAAAATTCGGCACCCATCAGCACGAAGAGCCCGGCCGATGAGAAAAAGGCCAGGATCAAAAACAACACAGAATGGACGGGGTTTCTTGCGGCAATCACCATGAAGGCTGACGCCACCGTCACAAATGCGAATAAATAAAAGGCAAAGGCCTCGACAGACACGGGTTTTCGCCCCCTTTGCGTAGTTTCCATCCCACCCGCGGTTATTCACGGGCAATTGTTTATGCCTTAACGATAAGGCGCATCAATTTCTAAGTTTTGAGCGATTTCACGCTCCCACCGCTCGCCGTTCGCCAACAATTTTTCTTTGTTGTACATCAACTCTTCACGAGTTTCGGTGGCAAATTCAAAATTCGGCCCTTCCACAATGGCATCAACCGGGCAAGCCTCCTGACAGAAACCGCAATAAATGCATTTCGTCATATCGATGTCATAGCGGGTGGTCCGACGTGACCCATCTTCGCGTGGCTCTGCTTCAATCGTGATTGCCAGAGCCGGGCAGATAGCTTCACATAATTTACAAGCAATACAGCGTTCTTCCCCATTAGGGTAACGGCGCAATGCATGTTCCCCGCGGAAACGTGGGCTTAACGGCCCTTTTTCATAGGGGTAGTTCACAGTCGCTTTGGGCCGAAAGAAATATTTCAACGTGAGGCCCATTGCTGAGACAAACTCAGAAAGAAGCAGAGATTTAGCAGCTTGTGCGATAGCCATTATCTGATCCTCACACTGGTAACTTATCAAAGGCCAACAAATAGCCTGCGATTACAACGACCCACAGAAGCGAGAGAGGCAGGAAGACTTTCCAACCCAAACGCATCAACTGATCATAACGATAACGCGGCACAGATGCTTTAACCCATGCAAAGACAAAGAAGAAAAAGACGATCTTTAACAGCAACCACAATACACCCGGAATAGCATACAGCGGCGCCCAGTCAATGGGAGGTAACCAACCGCCAAAGAACAGGATGGACGTCATAGCACACATCAGAAGAATATTTGCGTATTCGCCCAGGAAGAAGAGCGCGAAGGCCATTGAAGAATATTCAACCTGATAGCCAGCAACCAATTCCGCTTCAGCTTCCGGCAAGTCGAAAGGGGGCCGATTGGTTTCCGCCAATGCCGAAATGAAGAAAATGATGCCCATCGGCAAAAGCGGGGAAATCACGAAGGCATTAATGCCTAAGAACCCACCACGCTGTGCTTCAACAATGGCATTTAAATTCAGTGAACCTGCGTAAAGCAGGACAGTCACAATGACAAAGCCGATAGAAACCTCATAGGAAACCATCTGTGCAGCCGAGCGTAGTCCACCCAAGAATGGGTATTTCGAATTTGAAGCCCAACCCGACATGATGATGCCATAGACGCCTAAGCTTGAAATAGCAAAGAGGTACAGCACACCCACGTTGATGTCAGCCAATACCAGTTTCGCACCAAAGGGAATAACCGCCCAACCGACAAGCGCCAAAGTAAATGTGATCATCGGGGCTAAAAGGAATACGCCCTTATTCGCTCCATCGGGGATGATTGTCTCTTTTAAGAACAGTTTCAGACCATCGGCAAAAGATTGAAGCAAACCAAAGGGGCCAACAACATTAGGGCCCCGACGCATTTGCATTGCGGCCCAGACTTTCCGGTCCACATAAACCGCAAAAGCCACACCAATCAGCAATGGCAGAACAATTGCCAGTATCAACACCAGTTGCCAGATCAGATATTGACCGGCATCTGGCAAAGCGCCGAACAGGAGTTGGAAAAGATAACTATCCATGGGTGCCCGTTGCCTCTTCTTGTTCGCCCTGACCCAAGATTTCCCGCACGCAAGCGTCCATTGTCTCGCTCGCCCGTGCAATGGGGTTGGTCAGGTAATAATTTTCAACGACTGGAGCAAATTCACCGGCAGCGATTTTACCCTTCGGTTTTTTGACCGGTTTCCATTCTGCCGTAGTGATTTCATCGATGCCGGCAAAATGCGGATGTGCTTCCACTAATTTTGCTCGTAATTCTGCAAGATCATCAAAGGGAAGTGTATGGCCCAACACATCGGACAAGGCCCGAATGATTGTCCAGTCTTCACGCGCATCACCAACCGGGAACACGGCTCGCGGTGCTAATTGCACGCGGCCTTCCATATTTACATAAAGACCAGATTTTTCTGTATAGGCTGCACCAGGTAGGATGACGTCTGCATGACATACACCTTCATCCCCATGAGTGCCCTGATAAATTACAAATGCATCTTTAAATGCGTCCGTATCAATTTCATCAGCACCCAAGAGATAAACAGCTTTTGCGTCTTTCACATCCGCGTCGCTGACAAATCCCAGATCAAGCGCACCCACACGACTTGCCGCCGTATGAAGCACGTTAAAGCCGTTCCAATCATCACGCTGAACATCCAGGCTCATTGCGTGTTCCAAAATGGCCGCACCATCTTCACGCCTCAAAGCACCCGTGCCAATAATGACCATTGGACGTTTTGCATCTTTCAAGGCTTTGGCAATGTCATGCTTACCTGAGGCAATTTTGCCAAGTACCGCAGCGTCATTTCCAAGTTCTTCAACTGGATAGGTCAAATCATCCGCGTCGCCAATGCGCGCAACTTTCAAGCCATTTTTCACAACGGCCTTACGCAGGCGCGCATTAACGATTGTTGCTTCAAGCTTTGGATTTGTCCCAATTAACAGGCAAAAATCTGCCTCTTCAATGCCTGCAATCGTGGAATTGAAAAGATAAGACGCTCGATCCGCTGCGTTTAAAGCCGCACCATCCAAACGACTTTCTGTTTTCGTCACACCCATGGCGTTCATAAGAGATTTGAGCGCAAACATGCTCTCAACGTCTTGGAGATCACCGGCCAGGGCCGCGATTTCCTCGCCTTTCAGGCCTTTCAAGCCTTTTTTGATAGCCTCAAAAGCTTCGGCCCAGCTTGCTTCCTTAAGCTTACCCCGTTTTCTCACATATGGGCGATCCAACCGACGCTTCGTTAAGCCGTCGCAAGCATAGCGCGTTTTATTAGAAATCCATTCTTCATTGATGTCTTCGTTTAACCGTGGCAGGACGCGCATAACTTCATTACCGCGTGCATCAACACGGATATTGGAGCCAACGGCATCCATCACATCAACGCTTTCGGTCTTACGCAGTTCCCAGGATCGTGCTTTAAACGCATAGGGTTTAGAGGTCAGCGCGCCCACAGGGCAAAGATCAATCACATTGGCTGACAGCTCACTGGAAACAGCTTTTTCTAAATAGCTGGTGATCTGCATATTTTCGCCGCGATAAATTGCGCCGATTTCTTCCACACCAGCCACTTCTTCGGCAAAGCGAACACAGCGCGTGCAGTGAATACAACGGGTCATCACGGTTTTAATCAACGGACCCATATATTTTTCTTGAACAGCGCGCTTGTTTTCATGATAGCGCGTTGCACCACGACCAAAAGCCATGGCTTCGTCTTGGAGATCACATTCACCGCCTTGGTCACAAATCGGACAATCAAGCGGGTGGTTGATGAGAAGGAATTCCATCACCCCTTCGCGTGCTTTTTTCACCACTTCTGAATCCGTACGGATTTTCGGTGGCGTGCCATCGCGGTCGGGGCGTAAATCACCAACGGACAATGCACAAGATGCCTGTGGCTTAGGTGCCCCCACCCATTCCACAAGACACATGCGGCAATTGCCGGCAATGCTTAAACGCTCATGGTAGCAGAACCGGGGAATTTCCTTACCCGCTTCTTCACAAGCCTGAAGCACCGTCATGCCAGCCGGGACTTCGAGCTCCTCACCATCGATGATGATCTTGCGCAGATCGCTCATCACATCTGTACTCCAGTTTTCATCATTGCCTTCATTCCGCTGCCATTAACTGGGCTTTACGCTCTTCAATCCGCGCTTCCAATTCGGGGCGGAAATGTCTGATCAAGCCTTGGATCGGCCAGGCAGCCGCATCGCCCAAAGCACAGATTGTGTGACCTTCAACCTGGTAAGTCACATTCAGCAACATATCGATTTCTTCGGGCTCGGCCTGGCCTTTGACCAAACGCTCCATGACGCGCCACATCCAACCTGTGCCTTCACGGCAAGGCGTGCATTGGCCGCAGCTTTCATGTTTATAGAAATAGGACAAGCGCGCGATGGCTTTCACGATATCCGTCGATTTATCCATCACAATCACCGCCGCAGTGCCTAAGCCTGATTTATGTTCCCGCAGGCTGTCAAAATCCATCAACACATTATCGCAGATATGTTTGGGTAGTAGCGGCACTGAAGACCCACCAGGAATAACAGCTAAGAGGTTATCCCAGCCGCCGCGGACGCCACCACAGTGTTTTTCAAGCAATTCCTTCATAGGAATGCCCATTTCTTCCTCAACGGTGCATGGGCGTTCCACATGGCCGGAAATGCAAAATAATTTCGTACCCGTGTTTCCCGGACGACCAAGGCCAGAGAACCAGCTTGCTGTCCGGCGTAGGATTGTTGGCACAACTGCGATCGATTCCACATTATTCACTGTCGTCGGACAACCCCAGACACCCACATTCGCAGGGAATGGAGGTTTCAAACGTGGCTGCCCTTTTTTGCCTTCCAAGCTTTCAATCAATGCAGTTTCTTCACCACAGATATAGGCCCCTGCCCCACGGTGAACATAGACGTCAAAATCATAGCCAGAGCCAGATGCGTTTTTACCAATCAAACCGGCGTCATAGGCTTGGTCAACTGCGGCTTGAAGCCGTTCAGCTTCGCGAACAAATTCGCCGCGGATATAGATATAGGCAGCAACTGCATTCATGGCAAAACCAGCCAGCAATGCGCCTTCAATCAGTTTTTGCGGGTCATGGCGAATGATTTCACGGTCTTTACAGGTGCCCGGCTCTGATTCATCCGCATTAATAACAAGATAGTTCGGGCGGCCATCCTTGCTTTCCTTCGGCATGAAAGACCATTTCAAACCGGTTGGAAAGCCCGCGCCGCCACGACCACGAAGACCGGATTCTTTAACTTCATTGATAATCCAGTCAGCGCCTTTCGCAATCAGGTCTTTCGTGCCGTCCCAATCGCCGCGTTTTTTAGCTGCTTCAACGCCCCAGTCCTGGAAACCATAGACATTGGTAAATATGCGATCTTGATCTTTTAACATTGTCTCACGCCTTCGCCATGTCTTTCAATACCGTTGGCCCGCCCTCAGGCGCAGAAAACTGCCGCTTTACCTGAGTACCAACCTTCGGCTGCTCACCACGTTTCAAAGCTTCCAAAATCTCTTTGGTGCTTTCATAGGTGAGATCTTCATAGAAATCGTCGTTGATCTGGATCATTGGGGCATTCACGCAAGCGCCCAGGCATTCAACCTCTGTCAGAGTGAAAAGGCCGTCTTCACTGACTTCACCCTTTTTTATGCCCATGTCTGTACACGCGCGCATAACGTCCTCAGAACCGCGAAGCATACAAGGCGTCGTTCCACACAGTTGCACATGATATTTGCCGACTGGCTTCATATTGTACATGGTGTAGAAGGTCGCGACTTCATATGCGCGCATATAAGGCATACCCAGATATTGCGCGACATATTCAATCACCGGCACCGGCAACCAGCCTTGCGTCTCCGTCTCCTCACCGATCTGACGCTGCGCCAAATCAAGAAGCGGCATGACAGCAGACTGTTGTTTACCTTCGGGGTAACGGGCGATGATTTTCTTTGCCTTTTCTTCGTTTTCTTTCGTGAAAACAAAGCCCTCGCCGACTTGTTTCATGTCAACACTCATCGGTCAATCTCACCAAACACAATATCCATAGAGCCAATTAATGCCGGAATATCCGCCAGCATATGTCCCTTGGACAAGAAATCCATTGCCTGCAAATGAGCAAATCCTGGGGCACGGATTTTCGTTTTATATGGCTTGTTGGAGCCATCAGAAACCAAGTAGACGCCGAACTCACCTTTTGGGGCTTCTACCGCTGCATAAACTTCACCTTCAGGCACCTTGAAGCCCTCAGTATAAAGCTTGAAGTGATGGATCAGCGCTTCCATGGATTGCTTCATTTCACCCCTACGCGGCGGTGCAATTTTACGATCCAAAGACATAACTGGGCCAGGCGGCATATCGTCTAAGCATTGACGAATAATTTTCAGCGACTGGCGGATTTCTTCTAATCTTAGAATATAGCGGTCATAACAGTCACCATGCTTGCCAATGACAATGTCAAAATCAAGTTTGTCATAGACTTCATATGGCTGAGATTTCCGTAAATCCCATTTAACACCGGAGCCGCGCAACATTGGCCCGGTAAAGCCCCAGGCCATTGCCTCTTCAGCGCTTAAAACACCGATATCCACATTGCGTTGTTTGAAGATGCGGTTTTCAACCAGCATTAACTCCATTTCCTCCAGAACTTTGGGGAAAGTTTCAGTCCATGCATAAATATCTTCAGCCAGGCCAGCCGGCAAATCCTGATGAACCCCACCGGGGCGGAAATAAGCGGCGTGAAGCCGCGCGCCAGAAACGCGCTCATAGAATACCATGAGCTTTTCGCGCTCCTCAAAGCCCCAGAGAATAGGCGTCATCGCACCTACATCCATCGCATGTGTAGTGATGTTCAAGAGGTGGTTCAAAATTCGCGTAATTTCTGAAAACAGGACACGAATATATTGGGCACGCAGTGGAATTTCACAACCTAAAAGCTTCTCAGTCGCCAGGCAAAAAGCATGTTCCTGGCACATCGGAGATACATAATCCAGACGGTCGAAATATGGAACGGCCTGCAAATAGGTCTTGTACTCGATGAGTTTCTCAGTACCACGGTGAAGCAGGCCAATATGCGGATCAGCCCGCTCAACCACCTCCCCATCCAATTCCAGGACCAAGCGTAGCACACCATGAGCCGCGGGATGCTGCGGGCCAAAGTTGATAGAATAATTCTGAATATCGACGTCGTTCATACTCAGCTCTCTGCGCCCTTGTTTTCTTCAGCTTTTTCATCACCTGGGAGCACATATTTGGCCCCTTCCCAGGGCGACATGAAATCAAAACTGCGGAAATCCTGCGTAAGTTTGACAGGTTCATAGACCACGCGCTCATGCTCCTCGCTGTACCGCACTTCAACAAAGCCGGTAAGCGGGAAATCTTTACGTAGTGGATGCCCCTGAAAGCCATAATCCGTCAATATCCGCCGCAAATCAGGGTTGCCGGAGAATAAAACCCCATACATATCCCATGCTTCACGTTCAAACCAAGCTGCTGTCGGATAAATCTCAACGGCGGACGGCACAGCACTGCGCTCATCCGTCGGGACTTTAACCCTGATGCGAAGATTATTGTGCAATGACAAAAGGTGATAAACCACTTCAAATCGCTGCGCGCGCTCAGGCCAATCAACAGCCGTAATATCAATAAGCTGCTTAAATCGACATTCTTCATCATCCCGCAGAAAAACGAGCACTTTTTCAATGGCATCAGCACGCGCAATAATGCTGAGCTCGCCATAAGCAATATTGCTATCCAGAACTTCATTTTCCAATAAGGAGGAAATATGATTACGGAGTTCTGTCAATTGCTGTGTGGCGGAAGCGTTTTTATCCACTCGAGCCATAAATTAAGTCCAATCCATCAAATATCGATGCGTCTTAGCGCACCAATGTCCCAACACGCCGAATCTTCCGCTGCAACTGAAGCACGCCATAAAGCAAGGCCTCAGCCGTCGGTGGGCAGCCGGGTACGTAGATGTCCACGGGTACAATACGATCACAACCGCGCACGACAGAGTAGCTATAATGGTAATAGCCACCACCATTTGCGCAGGACCCCATTGAGATTACATAGCGCGGTTCAGACATTTGATCATAAACCTTGCGCAATGCCGGAGCCATCTTATTGGTCAAAGTTCCGGCAACGATCATTACATCGCTCTGACGAGGGCTAGCCCGCGGAGCAACGCCGAAACGTTCTAGATCATAGCGCGGCATGGAACTGTGCATCATTTCAACCGCGCAACAGGCCAAACCAAAGGTCATCCACCAAAGCGACCCCGTCCGCGCCCAGTTAATGAGATCTTCTGCACTGGTAACGAGAAAGCCCTTATCGCCCAATTCAGCATTCAAGTCGCTCAAAAAGCCGTCTTGCTGATTAGCTTCGCTCAAAGACAGTGCCTGTCCATGGTCAGCTTGTGACATCATTCCCACTCCAATGCTCCTTTACGCCATTCATAAATGAAGCCCACTGTCAAAATACCGAGGAAAGTCACCATGGACCAAAACCCAAAGACACGAGTCTCACTTAGCGACACAGCCCATGGGAAAAGAAATGCAACCTCAAGGTCAAAGATAATGAACAGGATGGACACCAGATAAAAGCGCACATCGAATTTACGCCGGGCATCTTCAAAGGCCTCAAAGCCGCATTCATAAGCAGAAAGCTTTTCGCTGTCCGGTTTTTGTGTGCCGCCTAATGTGGAGACCACCAAAGGTGCAAACACAAAGGCAGCAGACAGGACAATCGCCAAGCCTAAAAAGATTAAAATCGGAAGATAGTCGCTGAGAATGCTCTGCATCACGGTCCCGATCAATTTTCAATCAGTCAACATACAACAGGCGGATTGTTCAAGCCGCCCTCGAACTCGGGCGCCACTATAGGCTTCACAGCTTGAGGCGCAACAAAAATTCCTTGTAAATAACATTAGAATTTTACGAGCCGAAGTCGAGCCCACCTTTGGCAAAAGCCAAAGAGATATTCACATTTGAAAAAGGGAGTAAATGGCGGGAGTGACGGGACTCGAACCCGCGACCTCCGGCGTGACAGGCCGGCGCTCTAACCAACTGAGCTACACCCCCGCTTGGGTGTTTGCCACCGCGTCTGCAGCAGCGGGGGATCGTTTAAGACAGGGGGCCGATACTGTCAAGCGCCTATTGTGATGAATATTGAAACTTTTCAGAAAAATGGGAAATTTGTCAGGGTTTCCGCCGTTCTTGATTATAAATTTCTTCAAAACGCAAAAGCATTTGGTCACATAATTTCCGTATATCCAGTCGGATTTCGCTCGGCTTTCTTTTGCCAATTGATTTTGCGTGAATCTGTGACGCCATTCGAGGCGTGAAATCCAAGTCCAACTTTTCGCAAAGCCATTTTAATGTAGGCTCGGGCTCTGATGCCACATCTTCATATTTCAACACGATGACATTTTGATTCTCATCGAGCTGTTGATCGAAGAACAACTGATTCCTGTAATACCAGAACAATGCAATGGCACTCGCATCATCCATCCCGGGCTCATAATGGCGTTTAATAAGCCTGAGTGTCTCTTCAGTCATACCCCATGCACGATATCCAGTCTTAAAGGGGTCGCGCATAAGGTCTTCAATCTGATTCCGCCCTCCCGGCCAATTTCTCAAATTGGAATTCACCATGTCATCATAATTACGATACATCCAAACTGCTTTAGCGGGCGCTAAAAAAGACAATAATTCAGATGTCTTTTCACTGTCTAACAATGCCTTGAGAACGAAGAATCGAGCATGAGATGTGTCTCTTAGCTCCATCTGGCGGACATAAGGCCGGAGGTGGTAAGAATCGAAAGCGCGAGGATCCCTTTCATGAAAGACATCAGTCTCCAATGATAAGTCCAAAACATCCATCAGCATATTGGTGCCGGAGCGCTGGACGCCCGGGACCAAAATTGTTTCCCTCTCCCCTTTCCAGGGATTCAGTCTTTGATGGCTGGCTTTACGAATCTGCCATGCGAAATCCTTAAGCTTCGACATCAATCTCCCCTAGGCGTGATTCTTTGCAAATACGCTATCACAATGTGAAAAGCCTATGCATCATAATCAGAGATTTATAATCAGAGATTTATAACAAGAGACTTAAAAGGAAGATGGTGGGCGGTGACAGTCTCGAACTGCCGACCCTCTCGGTGTAAACGAGATGCTCTACCAACTGAGCTAACCGCCCCATCCAAAGGCTT
>JASFRS010000028.1:0-19575 GCA_050114795.1 Sphingomonadales bacterium | reverse complement strand
CTGTCCGCTCTTATCGCAAGTGCCCCGATTCTGCTTATTGTTGAGATCATTGGTTATTCACAAGGACGTATATTCCCCCCTGACACGCAGGCCCTCATGCGGGCGCTGGCAGAGGTTTTTATTATAAGCTTTCCAATTACATTGATTTTAGATCTCTTCATATTTGGGAAATTCCCAAAGGACAGGGCGATAGAGGGTTGGTCATCAGCCGTAATTCCCGGGCTAGACATATTCTCCCAAATCCATGCCGTTAAAGCAGAGGGTCATTATGTGCGTGTCTATGGGCCTGAGGGAGAGCGGCTGCTAGACCAGTCTTTCAACGAAATGTTGGAATTGATGGGCAGTGAAGAGGGGGCGCAGGTCCATCGCTCCTGGTGGGTTGCGAAGGCCTGTGTGCATGAAGTCAGACGTAAGGGGTCGGCGATGGAATTTGTCTTAGCCGCTGGAACTCGTGTGCCCGTTGCTCGCCGCCGCTTGGCTGAATTGCGGAAAAAAGGTTGGCGGATTTAAATAAGCTCAGCTTTTTTGTCAGCGTCAATAATCGGGGTTCCACTGGCGGAGAGAGAGTTACTCCCCATGGCGCAATATGAAGGCTTGGGCGTTTTCACTTATAGCCCGCTTGCAGGGGGCCTTCTTACCGGGAAATACTATGAGAACGCTGATAGCGATGGGCGGTTCCAGACGAGTGAAATGTATCGCGATCGTTATCAGGGGGGTGACAATGCTCAAAAAGTGGGGCAATTCCTCGAAGTTGCGAAGGTAAGAGGGGTTGATCCAGTTGCTTTGGCCATTGCTTTGACGGCCACCCATCCTGCAGTTACGGCCCCATTGATTGGGGCGCGTACATTAGCCCATTTGGATCGTGCATTGGGAGCACTGGATGTTGAGATAAGTGATGAGCTTAAGGCTGAAATTGAAAATATTTCCCCCGCCCCTGCTTTGGCAACGAACCGTGATGAAGAACGCACTTCGGCCTGATATTGCCAGCCGCATACGAGCGAGGCAGAATGCCATGTCGTTAAGGGGTGGAATATGACACAGGCAGAAAAAGCAATTGAATTTGAGCGGCTGCATAAAAAGGGCCATCCGCTGATCCTTTATAATATCTGGGATGTAGGTACGGCGCGCGCTGTTGCAGACAGTGGCGCGCCAGCCCTCGCCACAGGCAGTTGGTCAGTCGCAGCGGCGCAAGGCTATAGGGACGGCGAACATATCCCTCTTAGCTTGTTAGAAGATATCGTTCACCGCATTTCTGCCTGTGTTGAATTACCTTTAAGCGTCGATTTTGAGGGTGGTTTTGCCCCAGGTGGGGAGCAGTTGGCCCGTAATGTCACCCGCATTGTTCAAGCAGGCGCGATTGGCATAAATTTCGAAGATCAAATCATGGGCGGCCATGATTTATATCTCATGCAGGATCAGCAATTACGTATTGAAACTGTGCGTGAAGCCGCTGACGCATTACATATCCCGCTTTTCATCAATGCACGCACGGATGTGTTTTTAAAGGAAAGAGATCCTTCTCAACATGAGGCTCTTTTACCTATGGCCATTGAACGTGCCCTTACCTATGGCGAAGCTGGGGCCAGCGGGATTTTCATGCCGGGCCTTACACAGCCTGCGCTCATCGAAAAAGCCGTTGAAGCACTGCCGCTCCCATTAAACATCATGATGATGCCTGGTGTACCCACGCCCGCTGAGCTCGCTGCCCTAGGCGTTTCCCGGATAAGCTATGGTGCCGGACCCTATTTTGACGTCATAAAAGCATTAAAAGAGGCTGCAACTTATGTTTATGAGCGTTGAACGAGGGTGGCTTTAGATGTTGCAACAGGCTGCCCTTTCTCATTGCATAAACTTATATGCAGCGGTTTGCCTGTATCTTTATCAACGACTTTAACTGGTGCTTCAGCCTCAATTATATGATCTTCACCCCATTCGGTTAGGGCTATAAACATAGGCGCAAGGGCCTGGCCTGCCTCCGTTAAAACATAGCAATATCGCACACGGTCTCCAGGTTCCTGGTAGGGTTCCTTTGTCATTAGGTTATGTTTGATAAGTTTATTGAGCCGATCTGTGAGCATTGCACGCGGGGCACCTAAATCCTTGAGCATATCGTCGAACCGTTGCACGCCATAAAAGGCCTCGCGCAGGATCAACAACGTCCATTTATCCCCAAGAACCTCCGCGGCCAAAGCCATGGGGCATTCGTCTTTGGGTACCAGCGCACGGCGTCTTACGGAATGTTTACTTGCTGAGTTTGACATATGAACCTAGATAGCGCATAACTTGCTAAGTTCAAAATATAGATTTAGGTGTTCAGGTAAGTAACATGAGTGACAGAGACTTGAATGTTGATGACAGCCTTGATGATTTCACAAAACGTGAAATCATCCTAAATGGCGTGACAAAAAATATATGGACGACGGGCACGGGTCCGGCGGTCATTGTTATGGCGGAAATGCCTGGTATTAGCCCGCATGTTGCTCGGTTCGCCCGATGGGTGCGTGATGCGGGTTTTACAGTTTATATGCCTTCTTTATTCGGCCGCGACGGTGCTGCAGTTTCCGCTGATGAAGGGGCGACTGTATTTAAGCGCGCTTGTGTCAGCGCAGAATTCCGGGCCTTCGCGGGTAATGGATCCAGCCCCGTGACGCAATGGCTGCGTGCTCTTGCTAAACAGGCGCATGAAGAATGTGGTGGGCCGGGTGTTGGTGCCATTGGTATGTGCTTCACTGGGAACTTCGCGCTTTCTATGATGCTGGAGCCGTCTATGCTGGCACCAGTGCTGTGCCAGCCTTCTCTTCCAATGGATAAACCTGATGCGGTTGAAAGCTCTGCTGAAGAGCTGGAACAGGTCCGTGAACGGCTTGAGAAAGAGGATTTAACCGTCTTAGCTTATCGTTTTAAAGGCGATAGCTTTTGTCGCGCGCAGCGTTTTGCTGCTTATCAGGAGGCCTTGGGGGATCGCTTTGAGGGTCATGTCCTGCCGGATGAAGCTGCGAATACAGACGTTCCGCCCTTTTTCAAAGCTTATGTGCCGACACCGCATAGCGTTGTCACCACCCACTTAATCGATAGGGAAGGAGAACCCACGGTCAAAGCGCGTGATAATATCCTAGCATTTTTCAAGTCTCGTTTGATGGATTAGTCGTCCCAACGCGGCCCTCGCGATGACGCGACAGCGGGCGGACCTGACGTTCCAGGTGTTCAATAATGAGACCTGCAATATCCTTGCCTGTGGTCTTTTCGATACCTTCAAGGCCTGGAGATGAATTGACCTCCAAAACCTTTGGCCCGTCGCTGCCTTGCAGGATATCAACACCGGCAACGGCCAAGCCTAATTCCCGTGCGGCTGCTTTGGCGACCTGACGTTCTTCGCGGCTTAATTTGACGCCGACGGCTTTACCACCACGGTGCAGGTTGGACCGGAATTCACCTGCCGCTGCTTCCCGTTTTATGGCGCCCACAACTTTGGAGCCAACAACGAAGCAGCGAAGGTCTGCGCCTGCGGCTTCAGCGACGAACTTCTGGACCAGGAAGTTGGCGTCCAGACCGCGGAAGGCATCAACAAGACTTTCCGCTGCCTTTTTTGTTTCAGCAAGAACCACACCGCGCCCTTGAGTAGATTCCAATAATTTCACGACCAAGGGTGCAGAGCCAACCAAGTCAACTAGGGCTTTGGTGTCTTTGGGAGAATTGGCAAAGGCCGTAATGGGCATTCCAATTCTTGCACGCGCCAGTATCTGATGGGCCAGTAATTTATCACGGGACGCACCAATGGCGTCAGCAGTGTTTAAACAATGTGCACCAGTATTAGTGAATTGCCGCAGCACAGCCATGCCATAGGAAGTAACGGAGGCGCCAATGCGGGGAATGACGGCATCATAATGCGGCAGAGCTGCGCCGTCATAATGCACTTCGGATATAAGTGAGCCAATACGCATATAACAGCGACTGGTATCAATAGGCTCAATTACATGACCGCGCTTTTCAGCCGCTTCCATGAGGCGGCGGCTGGAGTAATTATTCGGCTCTCGGGTGAGTAATGCAATACGCAGCGGACGTTTTGCTGGGCGTTTACGCGGAATGTCGCGGTAAGCTGAATAGTTTAAATGCGGCTGAATGCAGCTCTGATTGGGATCGACAATCATGTCGTCCATAATGGCTGTACGCCCAAGGAGCATGCGATAGGTCATGCCTTCCCGGTTGGTCAAAGTGGCTTCAATCGGCCATTTCCGACCCCCCATTTCCAATTCGGTCTTAATGACATAGCGTAGTTCGCTTTCCCCATTGGAACTGGTGACACTGCGCCGGTCAACCACTTGGGCGGAACAGGTGATTTCCAGCTTTGGGTCTTCAGGATTGGGTTGCATTAAAAAGCGCACTTTGGGCTTATTGATATTGCCAAAGGTTTCAATAATTGAGGCATGAATAGCAGAGGTACGCGCCCCCGTATCAACTTTGGCTTTAATTGCAGGTAGGCCTAGTTGCGGTAAACTTACCCATTCTTCCCATCCTAAAGTAAAAGTTTCAGCCATCATGAAGCCCCTTGGTTACTTAAATTCGTCACTCAATAGCTTAAGCGCGAGCGCCACATCCTCTAAAGCGTCTTTTCCCAAAAGGCTATCAATTGTGATGTTGATATCATCGAAGGGAATCTCCACCGCTTGAAGCGCCGCTTTCCCCTTCTTAGTCAGCTCAAGATGCCACATGCGGCCATCAATTTCGCGACGTGAACGCTCAATCAGCTCGAGCTTTTTCAGCCGGCTAACTGTTGCTGTCATAGCAGACTCATTCAGGCTTAATGCCTGCGCCACCTGCTTTTGGGTCGCGCGGCCATGGGTTTCAATAACAGCAAGGGCCGCCGCTTGCGCTGTTGTGATGCCGGCCGCCTCCATCAGCTTTTTGTCCGCCGTTTTTTTCATGCGGTGGGCCGCCGTTTGCAGCCGGGAATATAATCTCAATCTCTTAGCGGTCATAATATTGTATATAAAATACTTGTGTTCTACTGCCAAAGCGTTCATTTACTTCACTAGTGAAGTATTAGGAGCCTATCATGACAGTAATTGATGTTTGGGGTCAAATTCCAACTGAGAGGATGGCTAAATCCCATTGGATGGAGAGCTTATTGCGCTGGACCGGTCGTTCTGGCGAAGTTCTGGTTTCCACGCCTGAAAAAACTCTTAAAGCAATGGACGATGCGGGCGTTGACATCATGTTTTTATCTGCATGGTATGGACCAAGCGGTGCTCTTGTCAGTAACCAGGAAATGTTAAGCGATGCGGAAGCCGCTCCTGACCGTTTTCGTGGTCTTATCAGCGTTGACTTAAACCGTCCCATGGATGCGGTCAGAGAAATCCGTGACTTGGCAACCCATGATCAGGTTGTCGGTGTCCGTGTTGTTCCCTGGCTGTGGAACTTACCACCGAATGACCGTCTTTATTATCCGATTTATACGGCTTGTGTTGATGCGGGTCTGCCATTCTGTACACAAGTCGGTCATACAGGCCCGCTGCTGCGCTCAGAACCCGGCCGCCCTATTCCCTATTTGGAGGATGTTCTTCTTGATTTTCCGGAGTTAAAAGTTGTTGGCGGCCATGTCGGCTTCCCTTGGGTGAACGAATTAACGTCGCTGGCGTTCAAGTTCCGAAATTTATATCTGGATACATCAGCCTACGCCCTTCACCGCCTGCCATCTGATTTTGTTCAGTTCATGAAAGGTGTCGGACAGGGGCGTGTGATGTTTGGGACAAATTGGCCGATGCTTTCCCCCAAACAATGTTTGAAAGGGCTAGATAGCCTTGGTCTGGATGAGGAAGCCAAGACTGGTTTTTTAAACTCTGTCGCGAAAGAAGTCTTCTCTCTGTAAATACTACGATAGAGACCATGGGTTGTTTATGATCATGGTTGAGAGGGCTATTGACAGAAGCCTGGGTTAAAGGGTGATGGAGAGGTGTTTCTGTAGGCTTTGCCTGTCCTTGGCCCGAACCTGATTAATGAAGTTTCCTAGGCAACCCCTTAAATAATCCTGTTTAACAGGGAAACCCAGTCATTATATTGCAATTTATCCTGTTATATGAGATGGATTGCAAAATTTAATGAGGGTTGCTGGCATATGGATATTTTGAATGATATCCTCGATACGCTCGATTTAAAGGGCGCTTTATACTTTCGCACTGATTTTTCCGGACCCTGGGCGGTTACTGTGCCGCGCCTAGAACAGGCGGCACGTTTTCATCTTGTTGTTCAAGGTCATTGCCGTGTGGAAATGGAATCTGGCAATGCCGTTGACTTGGGCCCGGGAGATATCGTTCTTATCCCCAAAGGGCGGTCTCATATCCTTGCTGATGAAGCAGGACGGAAGGCACCGCAACTTGAAACAGTGCTTCAGGATGTGGGCTATGATGGTGAGGGCGTGCTTGTTGTCGGTGAAAAGGATATAGCCGCTTCAACACAAATGGTTTGCGGTCATTTCAATTTTCGCAGCGGCGCGGACCATCCGATCTTAAGAGCCTTGCCAGAATATGTTTTAACCACAGCTTCAACCCGTGCACGTGAACCATGGTTAGATGAGATGCTGCGCCTCGTAACGCGGCGCGTATTTGCAGAGGAACTTGGTTCTGCCGCTGCTATCACACGCTTATCCGAAATTGTTTTCATTGAGCTGCTGCGTGTTGGCATTAATCAAAGTAATGAATTGCGCGCGGTTATAGAGGGCTTTAGGGACCAACAAATTGGTCGCGCCCTTGGGCTTATTCATGCACGCCCGGCAGAGCCATGGACCGTTGAGAAATTAGCTGCAGCAGTTGGCATGTCACGTAGCCGCTTTGCAGAACGTTTCAGCGAATTGGTTGGAACCGGCCCTATGGCCTATCTCTCCGACTGGCGTTTGCAAAAAGCTTTAAGCCTGTTGGGCATGTCACATGTCAGCATTCAACAGGTTGCCATTCAAACCGGCTATCAATCCCCGGCCGCCTTTTCGCGCGCCTTTTCCGGGAAATTTGGTGTGCCGCCGACGGAATATCGTCGTGGTGCGGCATAATTTTGCATATCGTCCCAAATAAATTGCAATAAATCTGTGTATATTGCTAAAAATTGACTAATCGTCCAACTTCCCTTTCGTGGAATTTGAGCCTTATGGCTGATGACTTGTCCATGTGACTTATCATCCATAGGGCCGCTTATCACAGTCGCGGGTTGAACCATCGACATCTGCGACGTGAGAACCGCCTCCGAGGTATCGGTGCGATGTTCTGTAACCTCCAATTGGAAAGGGAGTAAATCGATGAAATTGAAGCTTGCTGCTGTTTTAGCTTCTGCCGCTGTTGCGGTACCGGCTGTTGCCATGGACAATAGAATGAACGATCTTGAAATCGCTCATACAGCTTATACGGCTGGCGGTCTTGATATCCGCTATGCTCACATGGCTTTGGCTGTTTCTGAAAATGCAACGGTCCGTGAATTTGCGGAAACCATGTTGCGCGACCATGCTGCGGTAAATCAAGAAGCCGTTGCATTAGTTCAAAAACTGAATGTAACCCCTCAGGATAATGGCTTGAGCCAGGCTTTGGTTAAAGGTGCTGCTGATAAACGTGCTGAATTCGGTACATTGACTGGCAAAGCATTTGATTGCGCCTATGCAGTTAATGAACTGGGCTACCACCAAGTTGTGAACCAAACGGTTGAAGGCAAATTCATTCCAGAAGCTACTGTGCCTGAATTGAAGGAGCTGCTGTCCGGTGCGTTGGTAACTTTTAAGGCTCATGAAAAACACGCGGAAAAAATGGTCGCGTCTTTGAAATGTGATGCCTAATTCAATGCAGAATTTCTGCATGAAGCGCGGCACCCTTTTGGGTGCCGCCATCTCTTTTTCGCTGCTCCTTGGTGCTTGCGATAATATGGGCGTTCGAGAAGCGAAAGCAGAACCCAAGACCCATCAGGTGGTGATTTCGAAATTTCTTTTCGGCCCTGATACCATCACGGTGAATGTCGGTGACAGTATTGAGTGGGTCAATAAAGATTTTGTGCCGCATACGGCAACAGAAATATCGGCTGACTGGGACACGACCCAGCTTAATAAGAACGAGGCGAAGTCCCTCATTTTTTCTAACCCCGGCGAATTTGACTATATCTGTGCCTATCATCCTGAAATGCATGGAAAAGTCATTGTGAAAGCCGATTAAACCTGATTGTCCGGAGAAAGACATGACCATCATTGATCATTTAAGCGTTGGTGTTCCTCATGTGGAAGAGGCCACCAGATTTTATGACCCTGTTTTGGATACTGTAGGTGCAAAGCGCCTGGCAACTTTAGAGCCTTTAGCGGCCTATGGCTCAGACCGTGTTGAATTCGTCATCATCCTTCCCAATGATGGTGGTCAACAAACAGCGGGTAATGGCGTGCATATTTGCTTTGTTGCACCTAGTCAGGATGCTGTGGACGCTTTCCATAAAGCTGCTTTAGCAAATGGTGGTAAATGCGCTGGTGAACCCGGCCCGCGTCCAGGATATCCAAAGCCTGATGTTTATGCGGCTTTTGTTTATGACCCTTATGGGAATAAGCTTGAAGCCATCTACAATGGCTTTGCTGCGTAATTAGGTGCGTAATAGCTTTACGGAGGCGCGTGACTAATGGTCGCGCGCCTTTACCGGGAAGTTCGGTGTCTCACCGCGTGATTATCGACGTGTCAGCGCTTGAGCCTTGATCTCTATTTGCCATACGTCCCAAAGACTGTGCAAAGAATACCACTATGGCTTACAGTGATTGATTCTATCTTGGGTTCGACGCACATTTAGCGCACTCGGTTCATTGGTGCGATGTTGTCTGTGTAACGCATAAATAACTTGGTCAACATCGACCTAGCCTTTTCAATGAAGTACCCTAGCTTCATTTAAAAGGCTGTCGTACGGAGGTGAAGGAGAATATTTTGTCAGCGCACCCCCCCATTATATCCCCCCCTGCTGACCTCCTTTCCTCTGTACGCGCCTGCCGAATTTGCGAGGACCTTCCTCTTGGGCCAAATCCCATCTTTCAATATAGCGAGAAGGCGAAAATCCTAATTGCCGGACAGGCCCCCGGTCGCCGTGCCCATGAAAAGGGCATTCCTTTTAGCGACCCTTCAGGTGATCGACTACGCAAGTGGCTCGGGGTGACGGATGAGGAGTTTTACGACTCCTCCCTTTTCGCAATCATTCCTATGGGGTTTTGTTATCCTGGAACAGGAAGTGGTGGAGATTTGCCACCGCGTGTGGAATGTGCTGCGGCTTGGCGCGAAAAATTATTAGTGGGTTTGCCCAATCTGTCTTTAACGCTGATCATTGGCCAATATGCGATGGACTGGCATTTAAAAGACAAAAAGCAAAAGACTTTAACTGCAACCGTCGAATTATGGCGCGATTTCTGGCCAGATGTGTTGCCGCTTCCTCATCCAAGCCCACGCAATCTGCGCTGGTTCAAACAGAACCCGTTTTTCGAAGCGGAAGTGATCCCGGCTCTGCAAAAACGGGTTCTGGAACTTAAAAATTAAAGGCCGGGAATTTCCTCATCTTCCGCCAGGACTTTAAAACCCTTCACGACGGCGGGGCGTGCTGCGATTGCACGATACCAGCGCTGTACATTGGGATAATCATCCAATGATATCTGCTGCCTTTCATGGCGCGTAATCCAAGGCCAGATCGCCATGTCTGCAATGCTGTAATCACCGGCAATAAAGTCTTGTTTGGATAATTGTTTGTCCATAACACCATAAAGCCGCTGCGTTTCTTTTCCATAGCGTTCAGCCGCATAGTCCGACGCGCCTTTATTATAGAACAGGAAATGCAGCGCCTGACCCATCATCGGACCAACGCCACCCATCTGCCACATTAGCCATTGTGTAACATCCCAACGGGCCTTTTCATCTTTTCCATAGAATTTCCCGGATTTCTCGGCGAGATATTGGAGAATGGCACCAGATTCAAACAAAGTAATATCGGTATCGCGGTCTTTAATTGCAGGGATTTTTTGATTGGGAGACAGCTTTTCAAAAGCTGGATCCATATTTTCGTTTTTATAGATATTAATTGGATGGACTGTATAAGGCAGTCCCATTTCTTCCAAGGCGATGAAGACTTTCTTACCGTTGCCGGTACTCCAGCTATAAACATCTATCATAAGAGACTCCACGTGTTTGAAATTAAGAGATAATGAGTGAAGGGGCGGCGCGTAGGTGGTGTTCCGCCTCGCGCATCAATCGTTCGATAATCGCAGCGGCTGGTTCTTTTTTGTGAAGCTGGTCAACACCTTCGCCAACAATGACGGCTGCACGCGAAAAGTCTCCCCGACGAACTGCCTCTGCATAGGTTTCCTGTGCGCCAGGCAAGGATGGGTTCGGTTCTAGGCCATTCAGCCATGCATCCGAATAACTGTTTCGGAGCGTGCGTAAAGTGTAAGGCGCAGGCCAGTCCAGGCCGCGAGCTTTGTCGAATAATGATGATCGAAATGTATCATCGCCCTGCGCCTTGACAGCAATGTCTTTGGCTTTGTCATGGCTTAGGGCTTCAGGGCTTGCATAAAAGGCTGTTCCGCATACGATGGCCTGAGCACCCATAAGGAAAGCTGCGGCGGCACTGCGGCCATCGGTAATACCGCCTGCGGCTGCCACAGGCGTTTGGCCTGCATGATCAAGGATGGCGGGCAAAAGGGTGATGGTTCCCCGTGAAGCGCCATGGCCGCCCGCTTCGCTGCCTTGGGCGATAATGATATCCGCACCTTTGGACACAGCGTCTTTGGCGGCCTGGACAGTCTGCACTTGTGCAAAGACGGGCACACCCGCTGCATGGGCCTTGCCGACATAAGGGCTGATATCGCCAAAGGATAGGAAGAGTGCTTTGATACCTCGTTCCAGAACCATGTCCAGTAACCAGGGCTTTTTATCCAACGCCCAGCTTATGAAGCCCACGCCGATTTGGCGGGTGTCAACCAATCCCAACTCCCGTTTCAGTTCAGCCTCATTTCCATAACCTCCGGCAATAAAACCAAGACCTCCAGCCTTGGAGGCAGCACCGGCTAAAAGTCCGCCTGAGACGCCGGCCATTGGTGCGCAAATAAGCGGATGCTTAAGGCCTAGCTGTTTGGAAATTCGGGACTGGATAGGCATTAACCTAATTCTCGGATTGGGTGAGGCTCTTGCGATATTCTTCGACAGGTAGGCCGCCAATGCCCCAATGTTCCATTTCCACTTCATCGATTACAACGAATGTCGTAGATGGATTTTTATCCAGCACATCAACCAACAATTGGGTGACACCTTGGATTAAGGCGGCTTTCTGCTCTTTGGTCGCGCCTTCATTAGTGATTTTGATATTTACATAAGGCATGGGGAGCTCCTCTCGCTTATGCCGTGGGTTTTAAATCATAGTGGAAGACTTTGGATATGATACGCCAACCGTTCTCAGTCAAAATCAAGGTCAGGAAATCCGTAAAATACTTCTCACCGATTGCGCAGTTTACATGGGCAAAGGCCGTTTTTGATCCTGCGAACTGAATGGATTGGATGACATCTTGTCTTGCCTCGCCTTTGCTGGCCGGTGAGGGGCGCTTATCAACGATAGGAAAATAATGCGCCATGTCATGAAGAACGAGCTGGTCTTCAGTCGCACAGACATATTGGGCGTTTTCATGAAAAACCGTTCCCAAAATCTTTGTATCGCCTAAATAAAGCCCATCAAAATAGCGATTTAGCAATTGGGTCACGCCGGTGAAGTCGGGAGTTGTCATCATTCATTCCCACTGTTGGATAAGTGCGGTACGGCCCCATGCTGGGGGGAAAGGAGCCGCACCGCTTTCGTCAAAGCCACAGGATGCGGTTATGCAAGCCCTTCAGCTTTCAGTGCCGTTTGAAGGGCCGGGAGCGCGGATACTCTCTCCCAATAGGCTTTGACTTTCGGCCAATTGCCAAGATCGATTCCGATGAAATTGCTCCAGTTGATAACAACCCAGAAATAGCAATCAGCGACAGAGAATTTGTCGCCAAGCAGATAGGTTCGATCATCTGCCATTTCAGCTTCCATAATATTCAGCCTTTTGGCGACACCGGCTTCTGCTGTCGGACGGGCTTCATCGCTCAATGGTGTTGCCGCAAAAAAGGGCCCATAAGCCTTGTGTACTTCCGACGCTACAAAGTTCAAATATGATTGCGCGCGTGCCCGGTCCAATGTGCCATTGGCAGGTGCTAAATCAGCTTCGGGATTTTGGTCGGCAATATATTGCAGAATGGCGGGTGCTTCTGTCAGCACTTCGCCGCTGTCGAGTTGAAGGGCAGGGACATAGCCCTTTGGTGTAATGTCGAGATAACTTGCCCCGTCTTCCGTGGTTTTTGTATCTGTATCCACTTTGACGGCGTCAAAATCTACGCCAGCGGCGAGTAAAGCAATGTGAGGAGCCAATGAACAGGCACCGGGTTTATAAAATAACTTCATAGCAAAGCTCCAATAGACGTTTTTACAGCTCAAATAGGCTGCGGGGGTTCGGCGATTAGCTAGGAAGAGAGGTTTCCTTTGTAAAGTCGATATCTTTATGATAGTCGATTATCCAGTTTCTTATCAGTAACCTAAGGAAACTTCAAAAATGGCTTTGAAAATGAGAAAAAATAAGGCTCGTCCATTGTATCCAGATTGCCCACTTACGGAATGCATGGGCATTATCGGTGGTGCCTGGACAGCCAATGTCATTTGGTCATTAAGCGCCGGGCCCAGGCGTTTTAGCGAATTAAGAACTGACATTCCAAAGGTCTCGCCAAAGGTACTGACAACGCGTTTAAGAGAGTTGGAAAGCAGTGGCGTGATTACAAGGGAAGTAAAGCCAACATCGCCGCCATCTGTGGAATACCAATTAACAGCCCTGGGTGAAGAACTTCTTCCCGCCATAGATGCGCTTGTGGAAGTTGGACACAAATTGAAGAACCGGGATGCAGAGGCGTAAAATTGTCGAGCCTTAATACATGTCATAGTTAACCTATAAGTAACGCCGTTCTTTATATAGTGCCCCCCTGGATTTGCTTGGCGATGGGGGGATTTGCCGGCATGGACGATTTTGATGTGGGCGGCGTCTTTAATGAGGCTGTAAAGAATATCGAAGGCCAGGTTACTTCGCATGTAACCGATGTGGCCCCTGAAAATTGGGATGGGCGTGAGCGGCGCTTGAATATTGCCGCTTATAATTATTGGGAATCCGTTTTAGACGGTCGGGCCTTTCCATCGGTAGCTGACTTGAACCCTGACGCCTTACACCGTTTCAGTCCGAATGCAGTTCTGATTGATTTCACAAAAAGTCAAGAAGCACCGCTATTACGTTATGTTGGTTCTGAGTTGAGAAAAGAAAGTGGCCTTGACCCGACGGGGCAAGGGCCGGATGCTGTGCCACGTGGTACTGTCTTATCCCGATTGACAGACCATTATCTTGAAATCCTTGCGAATCGTGCACCTGTTGGGTTTGAAGCAGAATTTAATCATCGCGATGGCCAGCATGTCCTTTATCGTGGGATTTTGATGCCGTTTTCTGATGATGGGGAAAATATCAATTTCATTTATGGCGTTGTGTCCTGGATGCATGAAGGACCAGTTTCCACAGAGGTACGGGAAGATGTTTTGCCCCTTGAAGATCCGATTGCTGGGGAAGATGACTTGCTCGCCCTGCTTGAACGCGGACGTGAAGCAGCACAGCGGTTTCATGCATCGGATCAAAGCTCCCGTGTGGCACTTTATGAAACTTTGGATTTCGCACATATTTTTGCCTGCGCTGCGATCAAGTCACCCAAAGCTTATGCAGAACTCTTGAGGGAAACGGGTCTCAAAGTTCAAGAGCGTGCACCTTATACACCGATTGTGAAATTGGTCTTTGGCCTACGTCACGATAAGACCCGGGTCGCGGAATATGCGACAGTTCTTGCTCATGCAGAGCGTGAAGCTGTTGTAGCGGGTGAGTTTCAGTCTTTTCTCAAACGTTATGACGGCGGCCTTAAAGCCATTGTTGCGGCTGAACGGCGCGCGCGGCGTGGTGAGACTGCGCCCATGCGTGGAGCTGAGCTGGATCTTGCCATCGACATTGCAAGAAATGCCGAAGCGAAGGAAATCATCAACCTTTCCGATTGTGAGGATGAGGATGAATTTGTGCTGATTTTAGCGCGGCGGAATTTTGTGCGGCAAGACTATGAAATTTTAGGCCGCGATACGTGTTCTAAGACGCAGGTTCAGCACGCCATTCGTCGTTTTGCTAAGGTCGATAAATAACAAGGATTTTATTGAAAACGATTGTTGTATTTCAATGATTAAACAAGCGTTGCGGGCGTTCAAGGATAGCGTTAAGAAGCCAAAAAGGGTTAAGCTTGTAAATAGGCGAGGCAGCCAGGCTTAAAGCCCGTCCTTGGCGGAGATAATGTCGTGACACATTGGACGCGTAAAAGCGAAGTGTTAAAGGCACTTGATATCTATTTACAAAAATCAGCAGAAGCGGACATCAGGGAAGACCTGCAGCGTTTCGCGCACGCTTTTTTTAAAAACGCATCTCCGGCTGATATCGCTGCAACACCGGTTGAAGATTTATATGCTTTGGTGCACCGGGCCTGGAAATTCTCCAACCAGCGCCGCGCTGGTGAATTCTGCATGCGGATTGAAAATCCCAAGGAAGGCGGACCTGCCGGTAATCGCACAGTCATTACTATCATTAATGATGACATGCCTTTTCTTGTGGATAGTGTCACCTCTGCTCTGACGGCGCTGGGTATTGAAATTCATCAGTTGTTTCATCCTATTTTGCTTGTTGCGCGGAATGATAAAGGTGTTCTCCAGGAAACATTGGGTCTTGCCGAACCCGGCGCGCATATCGCTGAGGGGCATTTTCATGAGTCTGTTCTTTATTTCGAAGTCGATCGCCGTGGCCCCAAAATGCGACAGCGTATTGAAGAGGAATTAAAGTCAGTTCTTTCAGATGTGCGGGCAGCCGTTCATGATTGGCGCGACATGCTGGACGAATTGCGGGATCGCAATGCTTCTCTTGAGAATCAGCCACCAGCAATTCCCGCTGATGAACTGGCAGAGACTGTCGCATTTCTCCGCTGGCTGGCGGATAATCATTTCACGCTTCTGGGCTATCGCCATTATGAGCTGGATGGTGATTTGGAAGATCCGGATTTCACGCCTGTACCTGGTAAGGGTCTTGGAATTTTAAGAGACCCGGATGTAATCGTCTGGCGCGGGGCTGAAGGTTTTACGCATTTTTCAGGGGAAATGCGGCATTTCCTTCTGACTCGTGACCCCATCATGATTACCAAAGCGAATGTGCGCTCAAAGGTTCATCGCCGGGTGCATCTGGATTTTATTGGTATCAAGGAATTTGACGCCCGTGGTCGGGTGGTTGCCGAACATCGCTTTGTCGGCCTTTTCACTTCAGGTGCCTATAGCCGCCAAGCGCGCGCCATACCGCTTTTGCGGCGGAAAGTGGCGCAGGTGATAGAACGTGCTGGCTTTGACCCACGCTCTCATGCTGGGAAAGCGTTGGTCCATATCCTTGAGACCTTCCCGCGTGATGAGCTGTTTCAAATCAGTGTGGATGACTTGTTTGAAACAGCATTGGGAATTCTTTATCTCCATGAACGGCCACGTTCCAAAGTCTTCTTCCGTAAGGATCTGTTTGAACGCTTTGTTTCCGTGCTCGCATATATCCCTCGCGAATATTATGACGGCGAGATGCGGATGAAGGTGGCGGGCATCATTGCCAAGGCCTTCAATGGCACCTTATCCAGCTTCTATGTGAATATGTCGGATGATGTGTTGGCGCGTATCCATTATATCATTCGCACCACACCCGGCACTGTTGCTTCACCCGATCAGGAAGAGCTTGATTTGGCCATTGCCGAGGCTGTGAAAGGCTGGCATGTCCATCTTCGTGAGGCGCTGATTGAAGCTCAGGGCGAAGATGAAGGCCGCCTTCAGTTTTACACTTATGGCGGCGCCTTTTCGGCTGCTTATCGCGAACAATTTTCCCCGGCCCATGCTGTTGTGGACCTGGAGAAAATTCTAGGTCTGGAAAATGATAGTCAGCGGGCTTTTAGCCTGTATCGCATGGATGAGGATAAACCGGATCAACTCAGGCTGAAGATATACCGCAAGGACCATATCATTCCATTGTCTGATTGTTTGCCGATGCTGGAAAACCTTGGTCTAAACGTAATTGAGGAATTTCCTTATAATCTCCTAGAGGGCACTAATGGTTGGATTCATGATTTTCTGCTTCATGATGCACGCGGCAGCTCGGGTAAGCATCTCGAAAATCTAAAAGAGCCGGTTGAGGACTTGCTTGCCGCCATCTGCAAAGGCGAATCTGATGATGATGGTTTCAATGCCTTAATTTTGCGCGCGGGTTTGAACTGGGTGCAGGTCAATGTATTGCGTGCTTATGGCCGCTATCTGCGCCAGTTGGGCCTGCCGTTTAATCAGGATTATGTCGAAAACTGCCTCGTTCATCATGGGGCGATTGCAGCGCGTTTGTTTGATTTGTTCGCCATTCGATTTGATCCTAAAGGGCCGGCTGCAAAGGGTGACGATAAGCCCGCGCAAGTCATCCGCGCAGAGATTGAGGAGATGTTGGAAAATGTCACTTCTCTCGACCAGGACCGTATCCTGCGCAATTATCTCAATGTGATTGAAGTCACGCTCAGGACCAATTTCTATCAGCACGATCAGCAGGGAAATCGCCTGCCTTATCTGGCACTTAAAATCGCATCGGCCCGGGTCAGTGAAATGCCGAAACCTGCCCCCCATGTGGAAGTTTTCGTTTATGCACCGCGGGTTGAAGGTGTGCACCTGCGCGGTGGTGAAGTTGCACGTGGCGGCTTGCGCTGGTCAGACCGGAAAGAAGACTATCGCACGGAAATTTTGGGCCTCGTCAAAGCTCAGATGGTGAAAAACGCTGTTATTGTGCCTGTGGGGGCTAAGGGTGGTTTTGTGCCACGTCGTCTGCCTGAAAATGGGGATAGGGACGCCATTTTCGCTGAAGGTATTGAGGCCTATAAAGTCTTTATTTCCGGCATATTGGAACTGACGGATAATCTGGTAGACGGTAAGGTTGTGCCGCCTGTTGATACGATCCGCCATGATGGTGATGACCCTTATCTTGTTGTTGCGGCCGATAAGGGGACGGCAACATTTTCCGACATCGCAAATGGTGTGGCGGCAGACCATGATTTCTGGCTGGATGATGCTTTCGCATCCGGCGGGTCCAATGGCTATGACCATAAGAAAATGGGCATTACGGCCAAAGGGGCCTGGGTTTCTGTTCAGCGCCATTTCCGTGAAATGGGGATTAACACGCAGGAAGACCCGTTTACCGTCGTGGGTGTGGGCGATATGTCCGGCGATGTGTTCGGCAATGGCATGTTGTTGTCCAAACATATCAAGCTGGTTGCGGCCTTTGACCACCGTCATATCTTTATCGACCCCGATCCGGATGCGGCGAAAAGCTTTAAAGAGCGTCAGCGTCTATTTAATCTGCCCCGTTCAAGCTGGATGGATTATAAGCCGGAGCTGATTTCCACAGGCGGCGGCATATTTGAACGCAGCGCTAAAACCCTGACATTGACGCCTGAAATCAAGGCTCTGCTGGATATTGAAGACGACAAGGTCACACCCTTTCAGTTGATGCAGGCCATTTTACGCGCCCGCGCGGATTTGCTGTGGTTTGGTGGCATTGGGACTTATGTCAAAGCCCGCTCTGAAAGCCACGGCGATGTGGGTGACCGCGCCAATGACGCCTTGCGTGTGAATGCGGATGAGTTGAGGGTTAAAGTTGTTGGTGAAGGCGCTAATCTGGGTATCACTCAGGCCGCGCGTATTGATTTTGCCCGCCGCCATGGCCGGGTGAACACGGACTTTATCGATAATAGTGCTGGTGTGGATTGTTCGGATAATGAGGTGAATTTGAAAATCGCCTTGAATGCCGTTGTCCAATCCAAAGCCATTGACCGCCCGGCACGTGACACATTGCTGGCTGAAATGACGGATGAAGTCGCGACATTAGTCTTGCGTGATAATTATCTGCAGACTCAGGCGATTTCCATGGCTGAGGCACAGGCAGTGAAGGCCCGTGACCGCCAGGCATTGCTGATGCGGCGGTTGGAACGGGAAGGACGGCTTGACCGGGAAGTGGAGGGCCTACCCACCGAAGACGCCTTGCTTGAACTGGCCAATAAGCGTTTGGGTCTGACCAGGCCTGAAATCTCAGTTTTGATGGCCTATGCGAAAATCGCAGTTTTCGATGCTTTGAAAGAAAGCAAAGTCGTCGACCAGAAGGCTGTTGAAGAAGAACTGTTCGCTGCTTTCCCACAGCCGGTTCAGGATAAATTCCCGAAAGCGATAAAAGACCATCGTCTGCGCCGTGAAATCATCGCAACAAAGCTTTCCAATGCTCTTGTGAACCGTGGGGGTCTCACGCTGGCTTTTGATTTGGATGAAGCGACGGGTCTTGGCTTGGCAGAATGTGCGGCCTCCTTCATGGTAGCGCGTGATGTTTTTGATATGCGTGCGCTGTGGCGGCGGATTGACCAGCATGACTATCGTATTCCCGCCAGCATTCAGACCTTGATGCATTTGGAAACGGCGAGCGCTTTGCGCCGCCAGATGCTGTGGTTCCTGAACCATCTGGATACGCCTCTGACGATTGATAAGGCAATTAGTGATTACCACAATGGCGTTGCGGCCTTGCTTGAAAAACCGGAGAGCCTGCTTTCAGGCCTCACCCGGGATGCCTTTGTTGAGCGTCGTGAAATGTACCGTGAACAGGGTGTGCCAAAAGACGTCGCTGAACGCATTTCGGCCTTGGATGCGCTTAGCCCCGCTTGTGATATCGTCCAGCTTTCAAATGACTTGAAATTGGATGTGGTGGACGCGGCCAAAGCCTTTTTCGAGCTAAGTTCCATTTGCGGTTTCGACTGGTTAAGAGAAGCGGCGGATAAAGCCGGTGGCGATGACCATTGGGATCGTTTAGCAGCCTCAGCCATCATTGAGGATTTAGCGGACCAACAAAGTCTGCTCACCCGTGCGGTTCTTAAATCCACCAAATCAGGCGAAGCTGTGAAGGCGGCAAAAGCCTTTGCCAAGGATGAAGCTCAGCTTATAGGGCGCGCGCGTTCACTCGTTGATGAGCTTGCCAGTTCCGGCGCGGTGAATGTCGCAAAGCTTGGTTATGCGACGCGTCAATTGCGCGCCATATTAGGCAAATATCAAGGACCTGCCTGAGTTTGGCCCTTTTTTGGTCGTGAAAATTCCATGGCACCAACCCGTTCATGCCCCATTCAACTGTGAAAGTTGAGGATAGGCAAAGAACAAGAAAAGGGGTTGGTCCCATGGAAGTTATTCGTAAATTCGGCGCGGTGGTTGTGATTATTCTGCTCACCGCCTCCATCACTTTTTCGCTTCTTGATATGTTGGGCCCTGAACCCAGCCCCCAAGAGCTTGCAATGCTTGCAGTCGACTAAATGACTTTCCGCTTCACGCCGCGCTACAAGTCCCTATACTCATCCCAAAACAAGAATGGGGAGTGTAGGG
>JASFRS010000027.1:0-19607 GCA_050114795.1 Sphingomonadales bacterium | reverse complement strand
GGCTAAGAAAACCGCAACGCCTGCGAAAAAGCCCGCCCCTGCAGCACCACGTGAGGACGCCGGTGATGAGCCAAAGCGTGCGCGTGAGCGTGAAAAAGAGAAAAAACGTCCCGCAGCACCAGCTAAACCTGCACGTCGTATGGATGAGCGTCGCAAGGGTAAGCTGACAGTTACCCGCGCACTTGGCGGAGATGATGACGGGCGGACACGCTCCATGGCCTCGCTGAAGCGTGCGCGTGAAAAGCAGAAAGCCGCGCAACATGCTCAAGCCGAAGGGCCTAAGAAGGCGCGTGAGGTTGTGGTCCCTGAGGCGATTACCGTTCAGGAATTGGCCAACCGTATGGCGGAAAAAGCCGCTGCCGTTGTGAAAGTCCTGTTCAACATGGGTGTGATGGCCACCATCAACCAGACTTTGGACCAGGATACGGCTGAGTTGGTCGTGACCGAATTTGGTCATATCATCAAACGGGTGAGTGATTCGGACGTTGAAATCGGCCTGACTGGTGAAGAGGACCGTGATGAAGATATGGTCGCCCGTCCACCGGTTGTGACGGTGATGGGCCATGTTGACCATGGTAAGACCTCACTTCTTGACGCCATTCGTTCATCCGATGTGGTGGCTGGCGAAGCTGGTGGAATTACCCAGCATATCGGCGCCTATCAGGTGAAAGTGCCATCTGGTGATAAAATCACTTTCCTCGATACACCGGGTCACGCCGCCTTTACGCAAATGCGGGCGCGTGGTGCATCTGTAACGGATATCGTGGTGCTGGTCGTGGCAGCCGATGATGGCATCATGCCGCAAACCATTGAAGCTATTCATCATGCGAAAGCCGCTGAAGTACCGATTATCGTGGCTATCAATAAGATTGACCGCGAAGGCGCGAACCCCGACCGCGTACGTCAGGAACTTCTGCAGCATGAAGTGATTGTAGAATCCATGTCCGGTGATACGCTTGAAGTCGAAGTTTCTGCGCTGAAACGCCAAAATATCGACAAGCTGTTGGAAGCGCTTCATCTGCAGGCTGAATTGCTTGAATTGAAAGCCAATCCCGACCGCGATGCAGAAGGCACCATCATTGAAGCTAAGCTGGATAAAGGCCGTGGTCCTGTTGCCACTGTTCTTGTCCGTCGTGGCACATTGAAAGTCGGTGATATCTTCGTTGCCGGTGCGGAATGGGGTCGGGTCCGGGCATTGATTGATGACCGTGGGCAGCAGGTGAAAACCGCAGGTCCCGCGCAGCCGGTTGAGGTCTTGGGTCTGCAAGGCACACCGTCCGCCGGTGATGATTTCGCCGTTGTGGAAAATGAAGCCCGCGCTCGTGAGGTGTCTGAATATCGTCAGGCGCAACTGCGTCAAAAACGCAGCGCTGCACCCGCCAATTTCGAATCTCTCTTCTCACAATTGAAAGAGGGTAAAGCGGAAGAATATCCGGTTGTTGTTAAAGCAGACGTTCAAGGCTCTGCGGAAGCGATTAGTTCCGCCCTTGAAAATCTCGGCAATGAAGAGATTAAAGTGCGGGTGCTGCATAGCGCTGTCGGTGGGATTACGGAAACGGATATCTCATTGGCCAAAGCCTCTAAGGCCGCCATCATCGGCTTTAATGTGCGGGCCAATCGTCAAGCCCGGGAGCTGGCGGAAGCAGAAGGCATTCCCGTCAAATATTATTCCATCATCTATGAATTGGTGGATGACGTGAAAGCCGCAATGGCTGGTCAATTGGGCCCTGAAATTGTGGAAACCGTTATTGGTGCTGCGGAAATCAAAGATGTATTTACCGCTGGCAAGGCTGGTCGCGCGGCTGGTTGTATGGTCACCGAAGGTGTCATTCGCCGGGCCGAAAAAGCCCGTATCCTGCGCGATGGTGTCATCGTCTATAACGGTAAAATCAACAATCTGCGCCGTTTCAAAGACGATGTGGAAGAAGTCCGCAACGGTCTTGAATGCGGTATGACCTTTGAAAACTTCACTGATATCAAACCCGGTGATGAAGTTCAGGTCTATTCGGAAGAGCAACGGGAGCGGGTGCTTTAAGGGCACCCCTTACCCCTTTTCCAAGGTGGAAAGATGAAGAAAAGCGAAAGCGGTCAGCCCTCGCTACGCCTGTTGCGTGTGGGCGAAAGCATCCGTCAGGTCATTTCGGAAGTATTGTTCCGTGGCGACCTCCATGCACCGGAACTGGATAGTCTGTCGGTCACAGTGTCTGAAGTACGTTGTTCCCCAGACCTGCGTCATGCCACGGCCTTTATCATGCCTTTGGGCGGGAAAGACCGGGAAGAAAGCATTAATGCGCTAAACCGTCTGGCTGGCCCCATTGCCCGTGAAGTTGGCAAGCGGGTGCGTCTTAAATACACGCCACGTCTACGTTTTCGCCTGGACGAAAGCTTTGATGAAGCGGGGCATATTGATGCCATCCTTCGCTCTCCCAAAGTCGCACAGGATTTAGAGGGTGATGAGGACTGATGGGCCGTCGTCGTTCTAAGGGTCTCGCCATCAACGGCTGGATTAATCTTTATAAAGATTTGGACATGACATCCGCCCATGCGGTGGCTGTGGTCAAGAAGCTGACAAATGCTGCCAAAGTCGGACATGGAGGCACATTGGATCCGATGGCGACAGGTGTGTTGCCTATCGCTTTGGGGGAAGCGACGAAGCTTGTCCCCTATGTGATGGATCAGGCCAAGACTTATGAGTTCACCGTTAAATGGGGTGAAGAACGCGATACCGATGACCAGGAAGGTGAAGTCACGCAAACGTCTGACGCGCGCCCGACTTTGGATGAAATCGATGCCCTTCTCCCTAATTTCACCGGTGTGATTGATCAGGTTCCGCCCACATTCTCCGCCATTAAAATTGATGGGGAACGGGCTTATGATCTGGCGCGCGCGGGTAAGAAGGTGGAAATCCCTGCGCGCCCGGTTGAAATCTTTGAATTCACCCGTGTGAATGACGATGTAAATGAGACTCGATTCGCGGTGAAATGCGGTAAAGGCACCTATGTACGCGCATTGGCGCGGGATTTAGGCCGCGAATTGGGGTGTTATGGCCACATTAGTACCTTGTCGCGTACGCGCGTAGGCGGATTAAAGGCTGAAGATGCGATTTCTCTGGATGTTTTGGGGGAATTGCGTAATAAGGCGGCTTCGCTGGACGAAGTCCTGCAACCTATGGCGACAGCGCTGGACGACATCCCGGCCCTGACGCTGGTGATGGAGGAAGCCCGACGGGTAAAGTCAGGCCAAACCATCAAACACCGGGGCGTACCCGATGGGCTTATCTGTTTGAAACATGGCGGTGATGTTATCGCCCTCGCAGAAGCCAAATCGGGAATAATCAAACCGGTGCGCGTGTTTAATATTCAGATGAAGGAAAATGTCGATGTCGGTAACTGCTGAACGTAAGCAAGAGCTGATCAAAGAATACGCCACTCAAGATGGCGATACTGGTTCTCCCGAAGTACAAGTCGCTATTTTGACCGAACGGATCAACAATCTGACCGGTCACTTTAAAGACCATGCAAAAGATAACCACAGCCGTCGCGGTCTGTTGGTTATGGTCAATAAACGCCGTCGTCTTCTTGACTATCTCAAGAAAAAAGACGAAGGCCGTTATAAAACGTTGATCGAACGTTTGGGCTTACGGAAATAATTGAAAAACGCTTCCCAGGATTTGGTGAAGCGTTTTCCTTTATTGCAAAAGACTGGGTGGCGCGGATACACTCCGCGCCATTGTCGTTATTTAAACAGCGATGCATGAAGACAGGCAGCATCAATAAGGATGCTGTTTGAACGTAAATAGAAGCACCACCCGTAGGGGGTGGGCCGGTAGATGACACATCGGCATAGGGCCATCGCATCTACCCAGGAAGGTATAGAGATGTTTAATAAAGTCGTTAAAGAAATGGACTGGGGCGGGCGTAAGCTGGTTCTGGAAACCGGTCGTATTGCCCGTCAAGCTGATGGCGCCGTATTGGCCACATTGGGCGAAACATCCGTTTTATGTACGGTTGTGGCTGCCAAAGCTGCAAAACCCGGGATCGATTTCTTTCCCCTGACTGTGAATTATCAGGAAAAAACTTATGCTGCTGGGAAAATCCCTGGTGGCTTCTTTAAGCGTGAAGGCCGTCCTTCAGAAAAAGAGACTTTGGTGTCTCGTTTGATTGACCGTCCGATCCGTCCGCTGTTCCCGGAAGGGTTCCGCAATGAAACGCAAGTTGTCTGCACTGTTGTCAGCCATGATCTGGAAAATGATCCCGATATCGTGGCGATGGTTGGTGCCTCTGCCGCGCTGACAATTTCCGGTGTGCCCTTCATGGGCCCGGTTGGTGCCGCGCGCGTTGCCTATATTGATGGCGAATATGTTTTAAACCCGACAACGGAAGCTGTAAAAACTTCCGACCTGGATCTGGTCGTTGCAGGCACCCGTGATGCGGTGTTGATGGTTGAATCCGAAGCCAAGGAATTGTCTGAAGACGTGATGCTTGGCGCTGTCATGCATGGCCATAAGGAAATGCAGGCCGTTATCGATCTGATTATCGATCTGGCCGAAGAAAGCGCGAAAGAGCCTTGGGAACTGGCAGAAGCTCCGGATCATTCCGAGCTTAAAGCCAAGGTTGCCGAATTGGCTGAGGCTGGTCTGCGTGAAGCTTATGCTATCACCGTCAAACAAGACCGTGTAGCCAAAATCAATGAAGTGAAAACCGCTACTAAAGAAGCTTTCCCAGCGGAAGGCGATGATGCGGTTGATCCTCAATTGATTTCTGATCTGCTGAAAAAGCTGGAAAAAGACATTGTGCGTGGCGCAATTCTGGATACTGGCAAGCGGATTGACGGCCGTGATCTGGAAACGGTCCGTCCGATCGTTTCAGAAGTGACAGTTCTGCCGCGCTCCCATGGTTCAGCATTGTTCACCCGTGGTGAAACCCAGGCCATGGTTGTGGCCACATTGGGTACCGGCGATGATGAACAACTGATCGATGCGCTTGATGGCAGCTATCATGAGCATTTCATGCTGCATTATAACTTCCCTCCTTATTCCGTGGGTGAAGTGGGCCGTATCGGCTTTACCGGTCGCCGTGAGATTGGCCATGGTAAGCTGGCATGGCGTGCACTGCGTGCCGTATTGCCTGAAAAAGAAGCTTTCCCTTACACCATCCGTTTGGTTTCAGAGATTACTGAATCCAATGGTTCATCTTCCATGGCGACCGTTTGCGGTTCTAGCTTGGCGATGATGGATGCGGGTGTGCCTTTGACACGTCCTGTCTCCGGGATTGCTATGGGTCTGATTAAAGAAGGCGACCGTTTCGCCGTTCTGTCAGATATCTTGGGCGATGAAGATCACTTGGGTGATATGGACTTTAAAGTGGCTGGTACGGAAAAAGGTATCACATCTTTGCAGATGGATATCAAAATCACCGGTATTACTGAAGAAATCATGTCTCAGGCGTTGGCTCAAGCCAATGGCGGCCGTGCCCATATCCTAGGTGAGATGAACAAAGCACTGGGTGGTGCGCGTGAAGAACTGTCTCGCCATGCACCGCGCATTGAAACCATCAAAATCAATAAAGAAAAAATCCGAGAAGTCATTGGTACCGGCGGTAAAGTCATTCGCGAAATCTGCGAAGTCACCGGTGCTAAAGTGGATATTGAAGATGATGGCACAATCAAAGTGGCCTCCGCTGATGGTGATAGCATTACAGCTGCTATCAAGTGGATCCAAGGCATTGTGGCAGAGCCTGAAGTTGGCGTGATTTACGACGGTAAAGTCGTGAACATCGTGGACTTTGGTGCCTTTGTGAACTTCCTCGGTTCCCGTGATGGTCTGGTTCATATTTCTGAACTAGCACCGCATCGGGTTGAGAAGGTTTCTGACATCGTTTCTGAAGGTCAGGAAGTCAAAGTCAAGGTTTTGGCTGTTGATGATCGTGGTAAAGTCCGTTTGTCGATGAAATCTGTCGATCAGGAAACGGGCGAGGAAATCGTGCGTGAAGAAGCACAAGCCTCTGATGGTGAAGGCAAATCTGATGGCGATGACAAACCACGCCGTCGTCGCCGGCGCGATTAAGCCACATTTTTGACAAATTTTAGGCTCCGGGCCCTAGACTCTTTAGTGCAGGACATTTATCGTCCCAGCGCTAGGGTCGGCCCGGGGCCTTTTTATTGGGTCTAACATATCGCATCTTGTCTCCTGGGCGTGTCGCATTATGTGATGAAGAAGATAGTTTTCCGTCATTGAGTAGCTGGAGTTTGGTATGAAGGCATTAAACGCGATCCGCATGGCCGGTCGTGAAGTCCTGCCCCTGATTGAGGGTGGGAAGGGTGTTGCGATTTCTACAGGTCTGTCCTCAGGTGCCTGGGCAGCAGCCGGTGGGGTCGGAACGGTATCCGCGGTCAATGCCGACAGCTATGACGCTCAAGGACATATCATACCTCAAATCTATCATGGCCGCACCCGGCGGGAGCGCCATGAAGAGCTGATTAAATATGCTATTGAAGGCGGCATTACCCAGGTTAAGCGGGCCTTTGATGTGGCTGCCGGTAAAGGCGCTATCAACATCAATGTGCTTTGGGAAATGGGTGGGGCTGAACGCGTTCTCCATGGTGTTTTGGAAAGGACAAAAGGACTTGTCTCAGGCGTAACCTGCGGCGCAGGCATGCCATATCGACTTAGCCAAATCGCTGCGGATTATGAGGTTTATTATTATCCCATCGTTTCCTCCATGCGAGCTTTTCGCGCCTTATGGAAACGGGCCTATAGCAAGACAGCCGAATATTTAGGCGCTGTGGTTTATGAAGACCCATGGCGCGCAGGCGGTCATAATGGTCTCTCCAATTCCGAAGACCCATTGGTTCCAGAAGATCCTTATCCACGCGTGAAAGCCTTGCGTGATTTCATGCGTAAAGAAGGTTTGGGCGAGACGCCCATCGTTATGGCGGGGGGTGTTTGGTATCTGCGCGATTGGTCGGAATGGATTGATAACCCGGAACTTGGTCCGATTGTATTTCAATTCGGCACACGGCCTCTGCTCACAAAAGAAAGCGAAATTTCTGAAGAGTGGAAAGAACGGCTGACAAAATTGCAGCCCGGTGATGTAAAACTTCATAAGTTTTCGCCGACCGGCTTTTATTCATCCGCTGTGGGTAATGACTATTTGAAAGAATTAATGGCGCGCTCTGAGCGCCAGATTGCCTTCTCATTGGAAGCGGTTGGCGACCATGTGGCGGAACTGTCCGTGGGTGTGAAAGGCCGCACGCTTTATGTAACACCGGGTGATGCAAAACGCGCAGAAGCCTGGGTGCGTGAGGGCTTTAGTGAAGCCATGAAAACACCTGATAACACATTGATTTTCGTGGACACTGACAAGCGCGATGAAATCCGTAAAGACCAAGCGGATTGCATGGGTTGTTTATCTCACTGCCAGTTTTCCAACTGGGCGGATAATGAGAAAAACTCAACGGGCTATAAAGCGGATCCGCGGTCCTTCTGCATTCAGAAGACTTTGCAAGACATCGCCCATGGCGGTGATGTTGATAACAACCTGATGTTTGCTGGGCATAATGCCTATCTGTTCTCACAAGACCCCTTCTATTCCAATGGCTATGTGCCAAGCGTGAAGGAACTGGTCGAGCGCATCCAAACAGGCGATTAAAAAATCAAAGGGGGCTTTTAGCCCCCTATTTCTTCACCGGGATATGTGCCCCAGATATGAATGCGGGGGAGCCAGCCCTTTCTTCCATTAAAATCGAGATGACACCAGGCATCGGCACAGGAAAGAATAGTACCGCTTGCGCCCGGTTCGACCCGGTAAATGGCTTCCGCTGTTGCTTTCGGCTGAGCAAAGACGGTGCGAGTGCGTTCAATGACAATGGCTGTACGGGTGGTTGATAAATAGCTCGACTTCATCCAACCCATGGACCCATCAGGTTCTTTAATCTGCGCCCAACGGCCATAGCGGCGTAGCACCTCCAACGGTAAACCTTTTCGCACCAAAACCCATTCAATGGGATAGTCCAAGCTTGGCCCAGTCCGCATATGTGCGCGACTTACACCTAAGGAACGATAGACTGGTGTGCCCCCGCGGGTGTTGTCTTCCTGCGTCTGTGCTTGAGCCGGAATGGTTAAAAACGCGACTATTGCAGCAGTTTTTAAAATACTTCTAAACATTGAACCCCTGTTCCTGTACGACCGCCTCTCTTTCTCTGCTAGGCTTCATAAGCCGTGGCGTCAAGTCTCTGGCATCATCTGCCAGGACTGTGTAAGAAGGATTGAGGCAGTATTCATCGAGATATTTGAACACCATGGTCGCATCTAAACCCAAAGTTATTGTCACCCGTCGTCTTCCCGATGCCATTGAAACCCGGATGATGGAATTATTCGATGTGGAGCTTAATCTGGACGATGTGCCCTTCACCCAGGCCCAGTTGCGCGATGCGGCAGCGCGCGCAGATGTACTGGTCCCGACGGTTACCGATAAAATCGATAAGGGTGTATTGGCGGGGGCTGGTGAACAGCTTCGCCTGATTGCGAATTTTGGCGCAGGTATTGACCATATTGATGTGGCAACGGCGCGGCAGCGGCGAATTACGGTTACCAATACACCAGGTGTTTTAACAGAAGACACAGCGGATTTGACGATGGCGCTCATGCTGGCGGTCCCGCGGCGTGTACTGGAAGGTGCACGGCTGTTAGAAAGCGGTGAGTGGGGTGGCTGGTCGCCAACCGGCTTGCTGGGCCATCGTATCTGGGGGAAGCGTTTGGGCATTATTGGCATGGGTCGTATCGGCCAGGCTGTTGCCCGTCGCGCGAAGGCCTTTGGCCTCTCCATCCATTATCATAACCGCCATCGCTTAGGTGAAAGCATTGAGGGTCCGTTGGAAGCGACTTATTGGGAGAGCCTCGATCAGATGCTTCACCGCATGGATATCATTTCCATGAATTGCCCCCATACACCCGCGACTTATCATCTCTTATCAGCGCGGCGGTTAGAATTGATGCAACCGCATGCCTTTCTTATCAACACGGCGCGCGGTGAAGTGGTGGATGAAGCCGCTCTTATCCGTCTGTTAAAAGCCGGAAAGATTGCTGGCGCCGGGCTTGATGTCTATGAAAGTGCGCCGCATGTGAGTCCGGAATTGCTGGAATTACCCAATGTTGTGGCCTTGCCGCATATGGGGTCCGCGACCATCGAATCCCGTCAGGAAATGGGGGAGAAGGTGCTGATAAATATCAAAACCTTTGTCGATGGGCATACACCGCCGGATCGGGTGCTGGAAGATTGGTCTTAGGCCCCGCAGCAAGGGCAGGATGGGTCTTTCGCCAGCCTCACCGTGCGGAAGCGGGTGGACAGTGCATCATAAATCAGGATTTTGCCTGCTAAACTATCGCCTGCCCCGGTGATTTCCTTAATCACTTCCATGGCAGCTAATGACCCCATGATACCGGTCAATGCACCAAGCACCCCTTCATCAGCGCAGGTGCCGCCTCCACCTGCGGGGGCGTCGGGGACAAAACAACGGTAACATGGCCCGCCCGGTTTGAACGTCGATAACTGCCCGTCAAATGGCCCGACTGCGGCGGAAACCAGGGTCTTTCCCAACCTTTGCGCAACGTCATTCACTAAAAACCGCGTTTCAAAATTATCGCAGCCGTCCAAGATGATGTCATAAGGAGCCAACAGCTCTTCCGCATTCGTTTCATTAAGGCGCGTTTCGTGAAGGCTGATTTTCACGTCTGGATTGATGTCCGCAATGGCCTCTTGTGCGCTTTGAGTCTTGGCCTGCCCCACAGCCTGCGTTTTATGGATGATTTGGCGCTGTAAATTGGAAAGCGACACCACGTCATCATCAATGATGCCAAGATGCCCAACGCCTGCGGCAGCCAAATACATTAGCGCAGGTGCACCAATGCCACCTGCACCGATAACAATGACTTTGGCATTGAGCAGTTTCAACTGACCCGCGCCGCCCACTTCGCGTAGCACGATGTGACGGGCATAGCGGTCCAATTGTTCATCGCTTAGAGCCATTATTTCACTCCGGTCGAGCCAAAGCCCCCTGCCCCGCGCGCCGTCGCATCCAAAAGCTCAACCTCATGAAGCTGAGCCTGCGCAACCGGGGCAAAAACCATCTGGGCGATGCGTTCACCCCGTTCAATGACAACGTCTTCGCTGGATAGGTTGATGATAATCACGCCCACTTCGCCGCGGTAGTCCGCATCAATGGTGCCGGGGCTGTTTGGAATGCTCAAGCCCTTCTTAAGCGCCATGCCGGAACGCGGCCGGATTTGCGCTTCATAACCTGGTGGGATAGCCAGGGAAAAGCCCGTTGGAATCACACATCGCTCCAAAGACTTCAATGTAACGGGTGCGTCTACAGCCGCTCTTATATCCATGCCCGCTGCATGGGCGCTGGCATAATGGGGCAATTCTATGCCTTCCCCATGGGGCAGGCGTTTGATTTCGACATTAATGCTCATGAAAAATGCTTGGCGATATGAAGGGCAAGATTTTGTGCGACCTGTGCTTTAGGCATTTGATCCCAGCTTTCCACGCCCTCTTTGCTGATAAGATGCACGCTGTTGTGGTCGCCGCCCATGACGTCACCGCTGACATCATTGGCAACAATCCAGTCGCATTTTTTGCGCTCTCTTTTCGCCTGCGCATAGTCCACCACATCATTGGTTTCCGCAGCAAAACCCACGACCAATTTGGGGCGCATTTTATGTGCGGATAATGTCGCCAATATATCAGGGTTTTCTGTGAGCTTGAGCGCTGGCGGCTCACCACCGTTTTTCTTGATTTTAATGCCTTCTGAATTGGAAGGCCGCCAATCGGCGACGGCAGCCACGCAAATGGCTGCATCAGCGGGCAAAGCATTTTCACACGCCGCGAGCATCTCTTGCGCGGATTCCACATCAACGCGGGTCACGCCTGGCGGTGTTGGCAAGGACGTCGGACCGGAAACCAAAGTGACGCTTGCGCCTAAATTGGCAAGCGCGCCTGCAATGGCATAGCCTTGTTTGCCTGAGGAGCGATTGGCGATATAGCGAATGGGGTCCAGCGCTTCCCATGTTGGGCCTGCGGTTAAAAGAATATGGCGGCCTTTTAACGGTCCATCATCCAGAAAATTCTGAACGGCGCGGACGATATCAGGCACTTCCGCGAGACGCCCGGTGCCGACTTCGCCACAGGCTAAATCGCCCGCTTCAGGCGAGACCACTTGTACACCATCCGCAACCAAAATTTCGAGATTACGCTGGGTGGCGGGATGTTCCCACATACGGGTGTTCATGCTGGGCGCAATCATGACGGGTTTATCGGTGGCCAGCAGTGCTGTGGACGCTAGGTCATTTGCCATACCTTGCGCCATTTTAGCCATCAAATCCGCTGTTGCAGGAGCAACGAGAACCAAATCGGCTTCCCGTGATAAACGGATATGGCCCATCTCGGTTTCGTCTTTTAAATCAAAGAGGTCAGTAAAAACTTGCTCTTCCGACAAAGCCGCGACGGATAAAGGTGTGATGAATTCAGCGCCGCCTTTGGTCAATATAGCACGTACATGAAAATCCGCATCGCGCAGACGGCGGATGAGGTCCAAAGATTTATAGGCGGCGATGCCACCTCCAATAATCAGCAAAATGCGCTTTTTCGACATAATGACCCAAGCTTAATGTGAAAACCTGCCAGTTTCTTTAATAATGTCTCATTAAAATAATGTGGCGAGAAGCGCAATCAATGCTCCACCCAAACCCCCAAGAAAGGCCGCAGCATAAATTGGCGTTTTATCCTGTTTAGGCACAGCTACGGTTTTTTCAGGTTGCATTGATCGATCCGCCCAGTCTTCCGCTGCTTTGATTAGCGTTGGCAAGCGCCGGATAAGGCGTAAAGCATCATGAATGGCATCAGCGGCCTGCGCCTCTGGCCCCATTTCTTCCCGCATCCAAGCTTCCAAAACGGGTTCGGAGGCTTCCCACATGTTGATATGGGGGTTAAGCGAAAGCGCTAAGCCTTCCACCATCACCATGGTTTTTTGCAGTAAAATCAAATGCGGCTGAGTCGTCATGTCAAAACGCTCAGTGGTCGCGAATAATTGGGCCAGCAAGTGCCCGGCGGAAATTTCTTTCACGGGTAAGCCTAATATAGGCTCCCCAATGGCGCGCATGGCGGCGGCAAAGTCGGCCACTTCATGATGGGCTGGGACATAGCCTGCATCAAAGTGAATTTGTGCAATGCGCATATAATCGCGTTTGAGAAATCCATAAAGAATTTCAGCAAGATAGCGGCGTGACCCCTTATCTAATCGACCGACAATGCCGAAATCAACGGCAACGATAGTGCCTTCTTTGGTCACCAATAAATTGCCTTGATGCAAATCTGCATGGAAGAAGCCATCACGCATGGCCTGGGTCAGGAAGATTTGCACCATGCGTTCGCTTAACAGCTTTTTATCGAGACCCAATCGATCAAGCGCTTCCGGGTCAGTCAGGGGCACGCCGTCAATCCATTCGGTCGTTAGTACCCGTCTTGAGGTCCGTTCCCAATCCACGCTTGGAATGTGATAGCCCTCTTCTCCCTGCATTAAATCGCCAAGCTCTGACGCGGCGGCGGCCTCAAGCCTCAAATCCAGCTCACGTGCCACACTGTCGGCTAAAGTATCCACCACAGCGACCGGGCGCAGGCGGCGGGATTTCACATTCCATTTTTCCAACCGCTCTGCCGTCCAGCGGAAAAGTGCTAAATCCCTTGCAAAGCGTAATTCGATATCAGGGCGGAGGATTTTAACGGCGACTCGGTCGCCATTTGGGGTTTTCGCCCGGTGGACCTGAGCAATAGAGGCGGCGGCAACAGGTTCGTCTTCAAACTCTTCAAAGAGCGTTTCGAGTCCCTCTCCCAATTCGCTTTTCAATGTGTCTTTGGCGATATCAAGGGAGAAGGGCTTTACCTTATCTTGTAAATTGAAAAGTGCCTTGGCGATATCAACGCCAACCATATCCGCACGTGTGGCTAAAGCCTGTCCCAATTTCACATAAGCCGGACCTAATTCTTCGAGCGCCATGGCCAGGCGTTTGCCGACCGGCTCCTTACGCGCTTTTTTAAAGGCCGCGAAAGATATAACGGCGCGGGCGAAACGTGCAGGAAAAGGTAATGGCCCTGCTTGGTCCATAAGAATAAGCACATCATAGCGGGCCAAAACCCGACCCACACGCCATAGATGAAGAAGATGCCCCAGACCGTTCATTGATTAAATCCGCCGTCCTGTATGGATGGCGACAATACCACCGCTTAAGCGTCTTGTGCTCACTCGGGAAAAGCCCGTAGCTTTAATCATTTCCGCAAAGTCATGGGCATTAGGGAAGCGGCGGATGCTTTCCACCAGATATTGATAAGATTCAGCATCGCCTGCCACCATCGACCCAAAACGGGGAATCAGGTGGAAGCTATAGGCGTCATAGATTTTTTCAAGCGCTGGAATATCTACATGAGAAAATTCCAAACAAAAGAATCGCCCACCGGGGCGCAACACGCGATAGGCTTCGCTCAGCGCTTTGTCCAAATGCGTCACATTGCGAATGCCAAAGGCAATGCTATAGGCGTCCATCGTGCCTGATGGGATGGGCAAAGCCATCGCATCCCCGGTGACCCAGGTGAAATTTTCTTCAATGCCGCGCTTTATGGCACGTTCCCGCCCAACCGCCAGCATATCCGCATTGATATCCAAAATTGTGATATCCTGTGCGCGGTTTTTATCTAAGCAGCTGAGTTGTTTAGAGATTTTAAAGGCGATATCGCCGGTCCCGCCAGCGACATCCAGAAATTTCTCACCAGGACGCGGTGCCAATTGTTCGACAAAGGTCGTCTTCCACAGCCGATGCATGCCACCGGACATGACGTCATTCATGATGTCATATTTACGCGCGACGGAAGAAAAGACCTCACCCACCATGGAGGCTTTGTCTTTTGCGTCCACCTCACGAAAACCAAAGCTGACTTTATCGTCATCAGTCCTTGCTTGCATGGCGGTGCCCTTTTTCATTTAATCTTCTCCCGAAGAATCTTAGACAAGTGTCATAAAGAGTTAGAGACAAATATACCATGCCCGAATTGCCTGAGGTGGAAACTGTTGTCCGCGGCCTGTCCCGCATCCTCGATGGTGAAGTATTGAGCCATGTGGAAACGAGGCGGGATAAATTACGTTTTCCCATCCCTCAAAATTTTGCAGATATATTAAAGGGTAAGCGGGTGAAAGGCCTCTCGCGGCGGGCGAAATTCGGCCTTATCCATATGAAAGATGCGCCTGATGTGATTTTCCATTTGGGCATGTCCGGGCGAATGCGACTTCTTGGCGCAGGAGATGTGGATTTTGAAAAACATGACCATGTGATTTTCAAAACGGGCAAAGGCGAAGTCATTGCTTTTAATGATCCCCGCCGCTTTGGCTTCATTGACTTTCTAAAAGAAGACGGCAGCCATCCGATGTTGGATAAACTGGGGCCGGAACCCTTATCCAATCATTTCAACGGTCCGGCGTTGGCAGAAAAGCTTAAGGGCCGGAAAAGCCCCATTAAAGCGGCTATTCTGGATCAAAGTGTTGTGTCTGGTGTGGGCAATATTTACGCCTGCGAAGCGCTTTATGAAGCGGGTATCAGCCCGCGCCGTCTGGCCCATACGGTCCAGGGGCAGCGGGCCGAACGACTCGCCGCTACCATAAGAGAAGTCTTGACCCGTGCCATTGCCGCGGGTGGGTCAACGCTAAAAGATTATGCGCAGGTGGATGGAGAGCTTGGCTATTTCCAACATGATTTCCGCGTTTATGGCAGAGAAGGGGAAGCCTGCCGAAATGTGGAGTGTGGAGCGGATATCAAAAGATTGGTTCAATCGGGACGCTCAACCTTTTACTGCTCAAACTGTCAGCGCTGAATTTTCGTTATTTGGTAAACCACATGACCCTTGATAGACTGCGCGCCATGAAACACCTGATTGCGATTCTTGCCCTCTTATGCGGCTTTGCTGGCGTTTATGCTCAGAATTGGGCCGACTCGACAGATATTCCCATTCCCCCAGGCTTTGAAGAAGATGAGGATGCCCGGCTGATATTTGATAAGCCCGGTGGACGGATGGTTGAAATTCATCTTTATGGCCAGGGGGAAATGGCACGGATTTTGTCTTTTTTTGAAGACAGCTTGCCACAACTCGGGTGGGAAGAAACATCACAGGGATATAATGAAGATAAGGTGTTTCGGATATTTGAGCGTGAGGGGGAACGCCTGACCTTGATAATCTTCGGCGCGGGTCAAGATTTGAACCTTATTTTGAACGTTGAGCCACTGAGCGAGTAAAGCGGGCTAATAACAATCTTTGACAATTGCGCCAATATCAGTACCAACATGCGCGAGATTTCATGCGAGATGCATATCCAGATAGGCATTTTGCTAAGAAAAATAGGTTAGGGTTGAATAAGGGGCGCATCACATGGCCTATGAAACGATCATTTTTGATAAAGACGACCGTGTCGTCAAAATCACATTAAACCGTGGCGAAGCGCTAAATGCGCTTAATCAGACATTGCTATCAGAATTATGTGATGCGCTTGCGCAAGCGGACAGCGATGAAGACGTCGGCTGCATTGTTCTTACAGGCAGTGAAAAAGCATTTGCCGCAGGGGCCGATATTAAGGAAATGGCGGCGCTGGGTTATAATGAAGTGCTGAAGATGGACCTCTTCGGTCCAGTCGCTCGTGCTTTCATGGATTGCCGCACACCTGTTATCGCCGCTGTAAACGGCTATGCACTTGGTGGTGGCTGTGAACTGGCCATGATGTGCGACACGGTTTTCGCAGGCAATACCGCCAAATTCGGTCAGCCTGAAATCAAACTGGGCGTGATTCCCGGCATTGGCGGTTCACAACGCCTGCCCCGTGCTATTGGCAAATCGAAAGCCATGGACATGATTCTCACTGGCCGCAATATGGCTGCGGAAGAAGCTGAGCGCGCAGGTCTGGTTTCCCGGGTTTTCCCTGCGGAAGACTTGTTGGAAGAGACCATGAAAGTCGCCCATGACATCGCGCATCTATCCCAGCCTGCTGTTCAGGTGGCGAAGGAAACGGTCAATCGCGCGGAAGAAGGATCTTTGGCTGAAGGGCTGTTATTTGAGCGTCGCGCTTTCCATTCGCTCTTCGCGACAGAGGACCAGAAGGAAGGCATGGAAGCTTTCATTGAAAAGCGCAGCGCTAAATTCCATCATAAATAAACGGCACAAGAGTTGACCAGGGGCGGAACACGATGTATAGACCGCCGCTGAATTAGAGATTTTCAGCGCTTTGAGCGCTTTTGCTAAGATTAGGGATTGAAAACACATGGCCAATTCACCCCAGGCCCGTAAGCGGATCCGCCGCAACGACCGTCGCGCTGACATTAATATCGCGCGCATGTCTCGTGTTCGTACCTTCACACGTAAAGTGGAAGAAGCTATTGCATCAGGCGATGCAGAAGCTGCAGCAACCGCTCTTCGCGTGGCGCAGCCTGAAATCATGCGTGGTGCAACGAAAGGCGTGATGCATAAAAATACGGCATCCCGTAAAGTGTCTCGCCTGGCACGTCGGGTAAAAGCTTTAGCCGCTGGCTAAGCTGTCCTTTCCCGATTCGGGGAGGTTTATCTCAGAAATTTTGAAGAGCCACGCACTCATGCGTGGCTTTTTCGCATCATTTCCCAAAATCTGATTTGTCATCGATTTTTTTTGCCTGTCATAAAGCTGCAATGAAAATGTATGACTCCCAAATCATTGCTTGGAGTCGCGGCTTTAGGCGATGGGTCGTCAAGGACGAAATTCGCGATTTGCGCCTTTTGTTCCCGTTGCGCGGAGTTATCCACAGGGCTATCTTCATCCTCGGTTCTGTGTCGAACCAGCACAAAAGACATGCCAGCCCGTCAGGGCGTTTCGAAGAAATCGAAATTGAGGTCGGTCTTGGCCTAAAGCTGAGTTGTGTTTTTCAGTTTTGTGGGTGGAAATTAAAAGTGCCGGATGTTTGCGGCCGTTTTTGAGAAGGAACGGCGCTCTGGGTGTTTGCGGCAAAAAAGGAAGGATAAGTTGTTGTCATATAAGGGTGATTTAACGCCAAAAGAGGCTTGGGCGTTGCTGGAATCCGATGAAAAAGCGCAGCTTATTGATGTTCGCACAGATGCCGAATGGACCTTTGTTGGTACACCAGATGTGTCTTCTTTAGGGCGCAAAACCATTTTACTAGCCTGGCAGAATTTCCCAGGCATGGCACGGAATTCAGGCTTTGAAGATGCCTTGGATGAGGCATTGGATAAGGACACGCCGCTGGCTTTTATCTGCCGCTCAGGCGCGCGTTCTGCGGCTGCGGCTAAAGCGATGACAGCGCGGGGTTTCAGCGCTTGTTACAACGTGAGCAGTGGCTTTGAAGGGGATGGAAATGCCGATGGCCATCGCGGAAAGACGAATGGCTGGAAAGCAGAAGGGCTGCCCTGGCGGCAGTCTTAAGACATAAAATCACTCGCTTTGCTATTGAGGAAAGGCGGGGAGTGATTGGGCAATTGGGGGCAATAGAATGACACAACAAGTGGCTTTAGACCACAGCGCCGATATTGACGGGGCAAACACAAACAGGGAAGCATCGGTGACTGCAAAACAGGGCGCAAAAACATCCCAAAGTCTGAATGAGCCATGGGAAAAGATTTGCGCGAATCTGCGTGCGGTTCATGGGGCACAAACCTTCGATAACTGGATGGCGTCTATCCGCCCTGGTGAATTGGCTGGCTCGACACTTGTTCTTGCCCTTCCCAATCGCTTCATGGCCAATTACGTCAAAGCCAATTATGTGGATTCCATTCGTGAGCAGGTGCGCAAGGAATTGCCTGTCGCTCAAGACGTGCGACTCATCGTTAAAACCATGCAGGGGGCGCCTAAGCCACAAGCCCAGGCAGCAGCAGAGTCTACAACTAAGGACCGCCTTTCAACACCTTTGGATGAGCGCCTGACTTTTGACAGTTTCGTTGTGGGTAAGCCCAATGAATTCTGCTATGCGGCGGCTAAGAAAGTGGCGGAAGGCAAGACAGACTTTAACCCGCTTTTTGTGCACGGCGGCGTGGGCTTGGGTAAGACCCATATCCTGCAAGCCATCGCTTGGGAATTTAAGCAGCGCAAAGCTGATGCGCGTGTGATTTATATGTCGGCGGAACGGTTCATGTACCGCTTCATCAATGCTCTGCGCTATGACACGATTTTAAAGTTCAAACAGGAAATGCGTTCAGCCGATTTGCTGCTGATTGATGATGTGCAGTTTTTAGCGGGAAAAGAATCCACGCAGGAAGAATTTTTCCACACCTTCAATTATCTCATCGATAATGCGCGCCAGATGGTGATCTCTGCAGATCGCTCTCCGGCTGACCTGACAGGTGTTGAGGAGCGGATTCGCTCCCGTTTGTCCTGGGGTCTGGTCGCTGATGTGCATCCCATGGATTATGAATTGCGCTTAGGCATTCTCCAATCCAAGGCGCAAAAACTGCAGCACGCAGATGTGGGCGAAGATGTCCTGCAGTTCCTTGCGCGGAATATCACCTCGAACGCGCGGGAGCTGGAAGGTGCGCTTATTCGTATCACAGCGCATGCGCAATTGCTGAACAAGCCTGTGACGCTGGATTTGACCCGTGACGTACTGCAAGACGTGCTACGCGCCAATCATCGCCGGATTACGGTGAAGGAAATCCAGCGCCAGGTGGCGGACCATTATGCCATCCGGGTGAATGACATGCTGTCGTCCAGGCGCACCCGCAATCTAGTCCGTCCGCGGCAGGTAGCGATGTTTCTGGCCAAGCAATTGACCACACGTTCACTTCCTGAAATCGCCCGTGAGTTCCACGGTAAAGACCACACAACGGTGATGTATGCCGTGCGCCGGGTCGAGGAATTGCGTCAAACGGACAGCGACCTGGATAATGATTTAACGCTGTTGCGCCGCCGGTTGGAGGCTTGAACGGATTAAGTCTCGAAGATTACGTTACCAATCCAGTTTTTGGCACGCCGTTCAAGGCGGCCTTCGATGGTTTCCGAACCGAGATGTGTGTTAACCGGTTCGCTGGGGAAGTCTATGTTGGTCGTGGCGGTGCTGTTTAAGCCGCCGCGTTTGCGGCCATCAATTTCGCATATGGAAATCATGAGCACGCCGCAGTTTTTACACAGGATGAAGTCCGCTGTTTTGTGGCCGAATTGGTAAGAGTTCACGTCTTCTGGATTTTGGAATTTAAGCCTCACCTCACCCTCAGGGTCTGATATCCAATTTGCCCCATGACCGCGGCAATGACTGCACTGGCAGGTGCGCGGTGTGAAGTCTTGTGTTTGTTTGTTGGTGTGGAAGACAAGCTGGATATTCCCGCAGTGGCAGTTACTTTCCATTGTGTTTTTATAGGGTTTGGCCATTTGTGCCTCATTCTTTTGGTTCTGAGTCTGCAGCTATACCCAATCATTAAGACCTAATGCAGTGCCCGTCCGCCTGTGCGGGCGGCTTGTTCTTCGATGCGGCGGCTTTCTTCTTCGCTCAGGTCGAAGTTTTGAGCGATTTCGTGGATGAGGACATGGGCGATGATGGCGCT
>JASFRS010000026.1:0-19805 GCA_050114795.1 Sphingomonadales bacterium | reverse complement strand
TTTAGCAGGGGATAAGATCAACACCCATGTTTTGGCTGTCGCCAAGCAGATGTCCCGTGTTTCTCAACACAGTGTTCGTGGCATGAAATCCATCATACAGCGTATCAGTGATGGCCAAAATGACGATGATGCTGAGACTAAGGCATTGTTCCAGGGCTGTTATGACGGGCCTGACTATGCCGAGGGTGTTGACGCCTTTCTTGAAAAGCGCACACCGGAATTTCCGATAAAGTGAAAATAAGACGACCGGTCTATCTGGCCATATGTTGTCAAGCATATTAGAGTAACGCCTTCATTCATTTCAGACCTTGGGAAATCTTGCCTTGGGGGAGGTCAGTGATGGATGCGTCATTATTGCATCGCGATTTGTATTCACCTACGCGTATTGGGGGTATTGCAGTTAATAACCGTGTCGTTATGGCGCCTTTAACGCGCCTGCGCGCGGATAAACGCGGCATAGTCTCGGACATGACGGGGCTATATTATGCCCAGCGTGCTTCAGCGGGACTTATTGTGTCGGAGGCGATTGCAGTCTCACCCTGGGCGCATGGCTATGCTTGGACACCTGGTATTTACCGCGACGACCAAATCAAAGCCTGGAATAGGGTCGTGCGGGTGGTTCATCGAAATGGTGGCCGAATTGTTGCCCAATTATGGCATGGTGGGCGCATCGCGCATCCAAGTCTCATGCCGCATCATGACCGCCCCTTAGCGCCGAGCGCCATCCGTCCAGCGGGGCACGCGCACACCTATCATGGTAATCAGGATTTTGTGACGCCGCGCGCCTTAAAGACGAGGGAGGTTCCACGGATAGTTGCCGAATTTGCCCATGCAGCCGAAGCTGCCATGGAAGCCGGATTTGACGGTGTTGAGATACACGCGGCTAATGGTTATCTCATCGACCAATTTCTTAGGGATAAAAGCAATAAACGCATTGACGCCTACGGTGGGTCCATAGCTGCACGGTGCAAATTCGCTTTAGATGTGACGGAAGCTGTATGCAATATGATTGGCCCTGATTATGTGGGTGTGCGTATTTCCCCTTTAAACGTCTTTAATGATGTCTCTGACCGGCATCCGCGAGTTCTTTTCCGTTATCTAGTATCGGCCCTATCGGATTTGAATATATCTTATCTCCACGTTATTGAGGATGTGCCACATCAGGACATAGAAGCTGAGACAGCTTTTAACCTGGATGAGTTACGCCCCTTGTTCCATGGCGCTTATATGGTGAATGGCGGATATGATGCGCGACGCGCTGAGGTCAGTATCGAGAGTGGTCGTGCGGACTTCGTGTCCTTCGGGCGTGCCTATATTGCCAATCCGGACCTTGTTGAGCGTTTTATCGCGCACGCGCCCTTAGAAGAGCCGGAACAGAGCCTATATTATGCGGGTGGCGCCCATGGCTATATCGATTATCCGGCCATGGACGCCCGGCATTGAGCTTAATAATTAGCCTTATCGTCAATGGCATGACCGTGTTTGGGGACCAGCACTGAGCGGTCAAATTGGCACACCATGACGCCATCTTGATTGAAGCCGCGTGTGCGCACGCTGACGACGCCCTGGGTGGGGCGGGATTTGGACTCACGCTTATCGAGAACTTCGGTTTCCCCATAGAGCGTGTCACCGACAAATAAGGGTGCTGTCATTTTGATGTCGGTCCAGCCCAAATTGGCGATGGCCTTTTGTGAGACATCACTGACAGACATGCCAAGCAAAACAGCGACGGTAAAAGGACTGGCAACCAATGGCTTCCCGAATTCGGAGTGTTTCGCATATTCCTTATCGAAATGTAGGGGATGAGTGTTCATCGTTAACAAAGTGAACCAGGTATTGTCGGTTTCAGTGATGGTTCGACCGGGTCGATGTTCATAAATATGGCCGACTTCGAATTCCTCTAAATAGCGCCCGAAACTCTCCCGATAACGATTGGGACCAACTTCTTTGTGGGTAACACTCATTCCATCCTCCTTATTTGTGCGCTGCACAATTTTTCTTACTTTGCCAGTCTTAGGCCTTGGCGGCAAGCTTGAGCTGTGCCAAGGGATAAGCAGAGCAGTTTTGTCGATAGGGGTGAGCACATGGCAGCAGCCTTGGAGCATATTCGGGTTTTAGACTTGTCTCGGGTTTTAGCAGGGCCGTGGGCCGGGCAAATCCTGGCCGATTTAGGTGCGGAAGTTATAAAAGTCGAACGTCCGGGGTGCGGCGATGACACGCGCGGCTGGGGCCCGCCTTATCTCAAACAAAAAGATGGCACGGACAGCGATACCGCTGCTTATTATTTAGCGGCCAATCGCGGCAAGAAATCTATCGCTATAGACATGGCGCAGCCTGAAGGGGCGGCTTTGATAAAAAAGCTCGCGATGCAGGCAGATATTGTCATAGAGAATTTTAAGACAGGTAATCTTGCGAAATATGGCTTGGACTATGAAAGCCTGTCCAAGGACCACCCCGGTCTGATTTATTGCTCCATCACTGGCTTTGGGCAGGATGGTCCCTTGGCGCATAATGCGGGCTATGATTTCATCGTTCAAGGCATGGCGGGACTGATGAGTATTACGGGTACGCCTGAAAGCGGTCCGGTTAAAGTGGGAACAGCCGTTGCTGATTTAACGACAGGTATGTATGGCGTTATCGGCATTTTGGCCGCGCTGGCGCATCGGGAACAAACAGGGCAGGGGCAGCATGTCGATATGGCGCTTTTTGACACCCAGTTGTCCTGGCTTGCCAATCAGAACCTCAACTATTTGGTTGGAGGTATCACGCCTGGCCGACTTGGAAATGCACACCCGTCCATCGTGCCTTATCAGGATTTTGAAACTAAAGACGGGCATCTCATCATCGCCGTTGGAAATGACCGGCAATTTGCGCGCTTTGCTGATTTGCTGGGTTATCCGGAATGGGCTGAAGACCCTAATTTTAAGACAAATGCGGGGCGGGTCCGTCATCGTGATTTATTGATCCCGCTTATAGCTCAACTGATGAAGGGGCGCAGTACGGAGGAATGGCGTAACGCTTTGGACACCATTCGCATTCCCAATGGTCCGATTAATACAATCCCTCAGGCTTTTGATGAGGAAACAGCCAAAGCACGCGGCATGAAAGTCACTATGGATCATCCTGTAAGCGGCAAGGTCGATTTGGTCGCAAATCCAATCAAATTATCGCGTACACCGATTAGTTACAACCAAGCGCCCCCAGGCCTTGGGGAGCAAAGCGATGAGATTTTAGCCTCTATTGGTCTCGGCGTTGCAGACATCGCGGAATTACGCCGTAAAGCAGTGATTGGTTGACGCCTTGTTTTAGCCCTGCTTGCTTTATAAGCTGAGTATATGGTGCGCGATGGTAGAGGGAAGAGTAATGAAAAAGCTTCTCTGGTGGATTTATTACAGCCTGACCCTCACGGGCTTTGTTAGCAGTGGGTTCTTTCTAGCCCGGCAATTGGCCGATAGCGGTAACTATGTCTATGTGATGACGGATCAAGTCCTCGATCAAGTCCGTGCGCGTGTGGATATTGCGCTTTTCAACCTCATCCCGTCTCATATGGACGACCGCACTGGTCAATTGGGGGAACTGGTTGAGACAGCACTTGATGAAGGAGATGTGGAGCGGGCGGAAGCTTATCTCACTCATGCGCCTGTGATATTAGGCGAACCTTGGCGCAGTGACTTTGAAGCGGCGTTGGGTGTTAAGCGAGAGGAAATCAGTCAGGACCAATTGGCGATTGATATGGCATTGAGTTGGATACCCGCGAAGGTCGCGCTCCACTATACTACTGAGACTTCTCCTTTGGGTGAAACGTTGCGTACAGCGGAAGAAGCTGCGGAGGGATTTGCTTTTGGCAATGGGGATTCTGTGGCGGCGCTTGGGGGGTCTGTCGCTTCTGACTTTCTCTTATGGGGCGACATTCGCGATTTTACGACTGAAAGCTGGCATTTCGCACGGGGAGAAGAGGTTGATTATGTCATATATGCTCTGTCTGGTATTGGACTTGGGCTGACCGCAACAACCATTGCGACAGAAGGGGCAACTGCACCGGTTAAAGGTGCTGCATCGCTGTTAAAGGCTGCAAAACGAGCGAATATGCTACGCCCACCTTATGCGAAGCAATTGGGGGATAAAGTCATTCGGGCCGTGCCGCCGGAAACACTCAGTGCCAATTTGCGCCAAGGTTTACAGACATTGACTTTATCCCAGCTTATTAAAGGGGGTGCGGCCACGCATTTTCAACGTGCCTGGGCAAAATCTATTGATGAACAAGCTTATGCGGTGCTGAAAGCAGACTTCATGCGCGTTGGACGTGTTTATGATGCGACATCCACCCAGACCACATTGCGTCTTTTGCGCCATATGGAAAATTCAAATGATCTTGTCCGGTTGGATCAAGTAACGCAGGCCGCTCCAAAATCCATGAAGATGTTGGAGCGGGGGTATGGCCGCCACTTGTTGGATTTTGCAAAAGGTAGTTTGAAGGTTACGGCTAAAATGTTGTGGTCGGCACTGGGCCTTGTGCTTTCTTTTCTGCTGTCCCTGGTGCTCATCCGGCCTAAGACGCTATTGTTAAGGTAGAATCTTCTGCAATGAGCCAAAACGGGGGCGGTAATAAGCATTTTTATAAACCAACCCGCTTCCGACCATGTCACCGAATAACAGGGCATCATAATCATAATAAACTTCCGCAACAATGATGCCTTCCCCTGTGTTTAACACGAGATTGGTCGGCAATGTTGCGGTTCCACCGACGGAGCCTATTTTACTTACGGCGTCCGGCGACATTTGTGTGCCATGGGTACGCTGCCAATTGATAATGGGTGGGTTGCTGTCCGGACGACTAACTGATGACAGGATAATATATCCCTTTGTCGAAAAGTCCAAGTTACCGGCGATGAAATCTGTTGCCATGAATACATTTTGAATTTCGGCTTCACTAAGGGTTTGTCCTTGCGAAGAAATGTCAGCAATACTGGTCGCGATCCGGGAAACTTTTTGATGGGACAGCATGAAGCGGGCAACTTCCAGCCCTGAAAAGACCAATGTGACTAACAGGGGAATGGAGACAGCCAATTCAATAAGCATGCTGCCCTTTTCTTCTTTAAAAAAGCGCATTTCATTCTCCTTTAGAGGTCACAAGGCACAGTGATGACGCCATTAGGGTCCACAGGGATAGGCTCATTACGAACCGCAGCACGGGCTGAAATCGAAATGCTTTCTGCAAGCCCGATCTTTTTTTGAAAGAAACCGGTCAGGATTGGCACGGCATAGGTGATATCATATACGACCACGTCACCAGCGCTTCCCAGGCCCACAGCGCCCTTATCAGGATCCCATTGAAGGTTGCCGTTTTCGTCCGTGAATTCTTCGCCCATATTATAGGCGCCATCATTATTTGCATCGATAAAGGGTTCCGGCTGTCCAATATCATTGAATGACTTATATACCTTTGTGGACACTGTTCGGCGATCGGGGTCTGCAAGCCCAATCAACTGCTGATCAATGACTTGGTTGATATATTCCTCGCGCGTGATGCCACAAGGCGCAAAGCCAGTTATTCCGCGCCGTGCCGCTTCCCTTGCTGCACCTTCAAGAACAGCATTTGAGTACATTAAATGCCCGACTTCTAATGCTCCGATGATGAATAAAAAAAGGATCGGAGCCGCGAATGAGAATTCAATGGCGGTAACGCCTTTGTCCTGGTTTTTGAAATTCGTCCACATGCGCAGTCCTTTCGTCGGGTCAGCCGAGAGCGATCTTATCTATTTAAGAACTCGTCCGAGATCTTACAGGCTGCCGGTCCCATCAAAACGATGAACAGGCAAGGCAGAATAAATAAGATCAGTGGAACGGTCATAATAGCGGGAAGTCTTGCGGCTTTTTCCTCCGCTTTCATCATTCTTTCGTTTCTGAATTCACCGGATAGCACCCGAAGTGAAGAGGCTAGAGGTGTACCGTATTTCTCAGTCTGAATGAGTGTTGTGACAAATGACTTAACGCCTGGCAGGTCCACGCGCTCGACAAGATTTTCTAAAGCTTGGCGACGCTCTTGTAGGAATCCCAATTCAATAGACGTAAGATTGAACTCATCCCCAAGCTCGGGATAAGCAGAGCCCAATTCTTTCGCAACCCGTTGAAATGCAGAATCTAATGTCAAACCAGCCTCCGCACAAATCACCATGAGATCAAGCGCGTCTGGGAGGCCTAGTCGTATAGCCTCTACGCGTTTTTGAATGGCGTTTTTCACTAAGATATCCGGTAACATAAAGCCGAAAATAATAGTGCCGGCTGTGACCAGAAATCTTTTGGCTGTGCCCAAATCTAAGATGTTCATCACTAAGAACAGCATGATTGCGGCAAAGCCAATCACAACAGGAGAGCCAAGTTTAGCGCTCAAATAAACGACTTCTGCATCGCGGGAGCGCCAACCGGCGCGAACCAGTTGTTGCTGTATTTTCTCGCTTTGCTCTTTGCGCATCAACTTCAATTTTTCGAAAACTTTGCGCACTTCATCGGTTTGAGAACGTTTGCGAATGGAAGAGGTTCTGCGTTGCGGCGCAACAAAGCCAGCGCGCAGTTCTTCACGTCTGGATTGAAGGCTTTTCACCCGCCCACGCATTGGATCACGAACGGTGAGTGCATTCCACATGGCGACCACAAGCATGAAGGCTGCCACACCTGAAAAGATTGTAACCGCATCAACTGTTGTCAATCCGAAGGGGAGAATGGCGTCCATGGTTTACACCTTAAAATTAATCATTTTGGCCATTATGAATGCCCCAATACCCATCCAAATGAGTCCGACAATGCCCGCTATTCTGCCGCGAGGGTCATCAATAAGGATGATCCCGTATTCATAGTTCAAAGTCAGGATCAGGCCAAACATGATGAAGGGGAGGGAGCCAACGATATAAGCACTGGCGCGGCCTTCAGACGACATGGCTTTGACCTTGAGTTTCAACTGTTGTCTTTTGCGCAAAATATCTGACAAGTTGCCTAGCGTCTCGGCAAGGTTGCCGCCGGTTTCCCGTTGGATAGCCAAGGTGATGACAAAGAATTTGAAGTCCGGTGTAGGGATTTTCTTCGCAGTGTCCCACAAAGCGGATTCCATCGATTTGCCAATTTTAATCTTGTCAGAGACTGTTCGAAATTCCACGCCGACAGGGTCTTCGAATTCCTGACCAACAGCGGACATGGATTGCGCCACAGGAAGCCCGGAGCGTAATCCGCGCACGATCAAATCAATTGCGTCAGGAAATTGAGTGGTGAAGGCCTTGATTCTGCGATTAATCATAGACCCAACAACGATATGGGGTCCGCCAACACCTACGAGAAAACCAAGAAGGATCGAAAGCGGAAGCTTCAGCCCGATAAGAAGGAAGAAAACGACTGTCGTGACTGCAATGACGGTTAAGCACAAAACCGCATATTGTCCGATAGAGAGCTTTCGTCCCGTATTTGCCAGTCTTTGGCGCAATTCAGCAGGACGCGGGACAAATTGCTTCATTATGTTAGCAAGACCCACGTCTTCGTCCATGGCGCGCAGACGTCTGGCCTTGGCTCGTTCCGCAGCGGCGACTTCCTCATTGAAACGGGCTTTGATTTTGACCAAGCGTTTAGACATTTGCTTTCCGCCAGGCGCAAAAATCAACAGCATTACAGCCAAGCTGAGCAGGAGAAAAAGCGCGACGGAAAGTGGCAGAATCATATCCGAACCAGACATTTTTTCCTCCTTATTGAATGGCTTCCATCAAGGCACGACCCAGACCGTAATATTCTGCACGTTCATAGAACTTCGGCCGCACTCCGGTGCATTGGAATTCACCTTGTAATTTGCCTTGGTCATCTTCGCCGGTGAAACGGTAGACAAAAAGATCCTGCGTCGTAATGACGTCTTCTTCCATGCCCACCACTTCAGAAATATATTGCACCCGGCGTACGCCATCACGCATCCGGGAAACTTGGACGATCATATGAAGGGCGTCAGAAATCTGTGTGCGAATAGCTTTTGGTGGCAAGTTCAAGCCCGCCATATTGACCATGTTTTCAAGCCGGGTAAGGGCTTCACGCGGTCTGTTGGCGTGGAGCGTGCCTAATGAGCCATCATGGCCCGTGTTCATGGCTTGAAGCATATCAATGGCCTCTGAACCCCGGATCTCGCCAAGGATAATCCGGTCAGGACGCATCCGCAGAGCGTTCTTCACGAGATCACGCATAGTGATTTCGCCTTGGCCCTCCAGATTGGGTGGGCGGGTTTCCAGTCTGACGACATGAGGTTGCTGCAATTGAAGCTCGGCAGCATCCTCAATCGTGACGACACGTTCACCACCGTCAATCATTCGGCTAATGGCATTAAGCATTGTGGTTTTACCGGAACCGGTACCACCGGAAATCAAAATGTTCAGGCGGCAACGTCCCGCAATCTTAAGCACCCGACACATAGCGTCAGACAGATTTTTTGTATCGACCATGCGATCCAAGGTGATTTTCTTCTTCGAGAATTTCCGGATGGAAATGGATGCACCATCAATGGCCAGTGGCGGGATGATGACGTTCACCCGGCTGCCGTCCAGCAGGCGTGCATCACAAATAGGTTGTGTTTCATCGACGCGGCGTCCGATGGCCGTCACAATGCGCGTGGCAATGTTCATTAAATGCTGGCTGTCGCGAAATTTGACGTCAGTGAGCTGGAGTTTACCACCTTGCTCTACATAAATCTGATTAGGGCCATTGACCATGATGTCGGTAATGGTCTCATCCGCGAGCAGCGGCTCAAGCGGACCCAGGCCCAGCATGTCATTCAATAAAAGCGTGACGAGATCGCGTTGCTCTTTCTTGTTGAGATTGATTTTGGTCTCAACAAGCAATTCGCTGACAACATCACTAATTTCCTCTGCGAGGTCAGTGCGCTCCAATTCCGTCGCAGCGGTGGGGTCAATGTGCTCAAAAAGCAGAGGTTGGATTTTTTCCTTGGCATCTTCCAAGGTGCGCCGGCCTTTGCTTTGGTTCTTTTTCTCTGCATTTGCAGCCTTGTCTCGGCTGCTTTCTGCTTCTTCCAAATAGATATTAAGCAAGACGGTAATTGCGTCTTTGATCTCCGTATCGGTAGGGTCCAGGCCCTCGATTTCCGCGCGGAGATGAGCTTGTTCTTCAATGATTGCTGCTATTTCAGCGTGGCTTTTCAATTTGGCCGTTTCTTTTGGCATGGCGTCTAAAACGTGCGCTTCCAGTCGTTCAACAAATGCGTTGATATCTAAAGGCGCGCGCTTTTGTTCATCACCGTTAACCGCACCTGGTTGACGCGATTCTGCTGCCATGGGGGTTAGGCCGGCACTTTTCCCAAAGCCCGGCCCGCCATTGCGTGCTTGAAGTCCGTTACGTCTACCAAATCCAGCCATTATTTAGCCTTTGCTCCTTTAGCAGCCTTGGAGCCAAGCAATCCATTGACCTTAGCCCAGAAGGATCCGGAAGATGATTTGCCATCTTCCCCAACAACTTCATTAGCGATGTTACGGATTTGCCCGACAAGTTTTGAAGAACCGGCGATTTGAGGCAGTGCTTTGCCTTTTTTGGCCGCCATGACTGTGTTTTTCACATCGCTTGGCAGAATAAAGTCGATCTTGGTTTCAATCGAACTTTCAAAATCAGCACGACTGACCTCACCCGTATCCGTGCCAGCTACTTTGTTGGCAACGATGCGAACTTTTGTGTCCGGTGCAAATTCCTTTAGAAATGCCAAAATTCTAATGGTGTCGCGTGCGGCACTCAGGCTGAGATCAACGACAAGCAAAATTTCGCTCATCTGTTGCAATAAATAACCGTGTGTGGGTAACAGCGAACGGGGCAAGTCAACCATCACAACATCATAATTGGTTTTCAGCTCGCTTTGAAGGTGGCTGAGTGCGGTTGCATCCGCGACCATAGCTTCAGTAATAGGGGCTTCGGCACCTAAAATTGCTAGGTTTTCGCTTTCTTTAATTAAAGCGCGTTCAATGAAAAGACTGTCTATGCGTCCCGGATTTTCCAGAGCGTCGATCAAGCCGCGGCCCGGCTCCAAGTCAAATGCCAAAGCATCTGTCCCAAAATAAATATCAAGGTCGAGAAGCGCTACGCGTTTATCAAGTTGGTGCGCTATCAGCCAAGCTAAGCTAGATGTTAGAGTACTTGCCCCTACACCACCGCGGGTGCCGATAACACCGCATATTTTATGCGTTGTTGGGTCATCAACCTCAACCGAAGGCGTGGAGAGCGCCATTTCTGCGCTTAGGATCGACTCCCGTACCATATCTTCGGTAATCGGTTTTACGAGATAATCATGCAGCCCTGAGGCGAGAAGGTCACGATATAAGGTGACATCATTCACATTACCAATTGCGAGAACCATTGTTCCCGGTTCGACAACCTCTGCCAGGGCGTTAATATCCGCACGGGCTTCTCGCCCGTCCCCTAAGTCAATGATGAGAAACTCAGGGGATGCTTCAACAGCAAGCTGTTTAACCGCTTGTCCAATCCCACCATGCACGACACGTTCAGATGTCCAGCCATGGTCGTTTAAGACATTAGTGATGACCTGCAGACTCTGTTCGTCATTGACAAAGGCCGCACAGGACCGCTGCAGATCAGTCAATGGCTTCATGGATAATGAGGGCGCATTCATGCCTGATACCTCTTGTTAAAAAAACTTGTCCTGCTCTTACTTCCCGCCGCTCGATGAACTGGAGCTGCTGCCTGCACCGCTTCCGCTGGATGTTGATCCACCTGACGTTGCCGGGGTTCCAATTTTTCGATTGCGATAGGTTGTAATGGCGTTGACCGTTGCTGTTGGCTCAGGCCCTGAATGAACCTGACCTTCCAGTAAATCTCTTGGATTTGCCACTTGTGCAGCCAAATTCGTTTTTGTTGCACAGCCGAAATTACTGCTTTGCGCATTTGTCCAATTGTTGATGCCGGAACCGCTCCAATCCGGACAGGCAGGTGGTTGCACTGCATGGCGTGTAATAACGACACGGGCTTTGCCGTCGGCGGGGCGTACACCATAGGCAATGGGGCTGACATGTAAGGACAAGCCCCGCGCGGCAATCGCCTTACGCACGGCTTCATAATGTGTGGAGCGACCTTCGATCGCCGGGTCATCCAATTGAAGAAGGTCTCCATATCCTGCATTATGACGGTCTAAAAATGCATGTAATTTAGCTTTTTCTTCCGCGCTTAGAACGCCGTCCTCAATTTGCAGCTCAACATCATGAGCATAGCGTACCATGGAAATTTCAGGCTGCTTTTGAGGAGCCAATCCTTGGTCAATGCCTTGCTCTGCGCCGCAGGCACTTAATCCCAATGCAGTGATAAGGGGCAGGGCTAGATAATGTTTTTTCATGTTTAAGTTTGTCATGACCTAATCCTTAATTGGCAATGGAGAAGCCAGCCGGACCTGAGAGGCTTGGCACATTTGGATTTGACGCTGCACTACCCCCATGGGTGGGTTGCGTTTGGAATGTTTCTCCACGCAAATAGCGATCGATATCCGAAGGTCTCTTATGGCCATCGGTTGGGACGAGCAAGCGGCGGTTGTCAGTCGGTTTCACCAGATAGGGCGTCACGATGATAACCAACTCAGTCTCCCGGTTTCGGAAGCGGTCGGATTTAAACAGCGCACCTAAAATTGGAATATTGCCTAAGCCGGGTAATTTGCGACTGACCTGATCAAGGTTGTTTTGTAACAATCCGGCAATGGCAAAGCTTTGACCACTACCCAATTCCACCGTTGTTTCAGCCCGGCGTGTTGTAAGGCCGGGAATTTGAATGCCATTAGTGTTTACGGAAGCGTCTGCGGAAAGCTGGGAAACTTCCGGCTTAACTTTCAGTGAAATCCGGTCATCAGCCAAAACAATTGGTGTAAACGCAAGGCCAATACCGAATTCTTTGAATTCAACTGCAATTCGATCTTTATCCGCGATTGGAATTGGGAATTCACCACCCGCCAGGAATGTTGCTGTTTCGCCGGATAATGCAATGAGATTTGGTTCTGCAAGGACCGAAACAAAGCCTTCAGTTTCCAAGGCATCAATCGCATAATTTAAATCCAGATTGCCCGTGGTTATATCACCAAATATATTATCGGCACCGTTCACGAGCGTAGGAAATTCCTTGATAAACGACCCTGGGAATAATGGATCGGGGATAAGGTCCACAACGTTCCGGCCTGTAGCGATACCAAGACCTCCGTTACTGCCGAAAAAGCCGCCTTCCCAGTTCACACCCAATTGCTTGAGCATATCGCGTGCGAGTTCAGCAAATTTCACATGAAGATTGACCTGGGTTGGGGTTGTAACGCGGAGTCTGTTGACCACAGTCTGCCCTTCACCAACGAGTTGTTGGGCAAGCCGCGTTAATTCTTCTGCATCTTCGGGCCGTTGTACATAACCGGACAGAAAGACCATGCCGTTTAATGTTTTTACATCAATCTCGGCATCCGGGATGATTGTGCTGACGAGGTCCTGTATTTGCCCGACATTTTGTGCGACCGCAATATTGGTGGAGTAAACCACATTGTCCTTGCCATCGACGGCATAGAGTGTCGTTTCACCTTCTCCGGTGCCAAAAATATACAGCATGCGGGATGATTTAATCTGAACATCGGCAACTTTTGGGTTGGCGATAAACACATTGGTGACGCCAGCATCCAGGCGAACCAGCATGCCTTTATTCACATCCAGTTGGATTGTTTCATCTCCGGCTTCAACCAAATTGGGGTTTGGCGACTGCGCATAGGCAACAGCAGGGAGTGTGGAAAAAAGCAATGTAGTGCCGAGCAGCGTTTTAGCTAAGCTGCGCCCGAGCGGATTTTTGCAAAGGCCTGACATGTCTTATTGACCTCCGGTTGAAACGGATTTGGTTTCAGCCCCGCGTGACACCTTCAAGGTGTTCCGCGTCCCGACATCGGGAAGTAGGGCGCTTACATCGGCGTCCCAGGTATAGGACGGCCGCTTGGCAAAGAAATCTGCATTCACAATGGGACCTTCCGCCTCACTTTCAGTGCTGGCGAGGCTGCGTAGGCTTAAGGATAAGTCACCCAATTTGCGGAGCACGGAAATGACCTCCGCAATCTTCGGCGTAACTTCCAGTGTAACTGTGGATGCGACTTTTGGTGCGTTATTGAGATCGTTTGTATCCCGATCGACCGCGAGCACACGTACGTTATAAAGCACAGTCTCGCTGGCCTGGCGTTCTTGATTGCGGGCGTCTTTCACTAAATGTGTCAAGATTAGATCGACACGATCGCCTGGGAAAATAAAGCCTGCGATGCCGGTCGTCTGGTTGACGGGAACCGTGACAGCCCGCATGCCCGGACCTAAGACCGCTGCGAGAAATCCGCGCTGGCCAGGGCCGACCAGTTTACGCAATGTCACGGGTTCACCTTCGACCATCGAATGGCGGACGACTTTGCCGATCAGATTCGTCGTATCAAAATTCTCTTTAAGGATATAATTTTGGTCAACACCATCCTCAGGCCAAGCTTTCCAAGCTACGTCTTTTTCTTCAACCAGCTTTCCAAGCGGAAGAGGCACGGCGGCAACCATGATTTCGGTGGAGGGCGCTCTGGGGGCTTCAACCTGAACCACCTCGGCGGCAACCGGTTGGTTGGTGTTCACCATGGAACGCGCCAATAAGGCTGCGATACCTGCGATTGCGATGGCGACTATCACCAATATGAGTTTGCGCACGTCCATTTGGGCACTCCTTGAGAATCTCAGTCTTTACTATTGCGCTAAAGCGTTAAGAATGAGTTGGCCTGAAAAAACCCAACCCCCAAAAGCGATTGCGACGCCATAGGGCACATGTTGTTTGCCAATAGGGGAGTGTTTGCTCCCATCTTGTGTCGCACGCCGCTTAAGCAGAGCGCGTATTGCAATGATCAATGCTACGACGCCGCCTGCTAAAACGATCAAAGTGAAAATGCGCGCTGCAAAAGCTGGTCCGATCCACAATGCCAGTACTGACATGAGCTTCACATCACCAGCACCCATAAGACCCGTTGCGAAAAGACCGAAGCCAATGGCGAAGACAACTAGTGCTGTTAGAAGTGAGGGCCAGACACCTGCGAAGACCAGATTGGGATGACTGTCCAATGCCCACCAGAACAAGGGGGCGGTCAATAATAATGTCAGGGAAATCGCATTTGGAATCCGAAAAGACGCCAAGTCACTGCGTGCTGCATAGACCAACAGCATGACCAACGTCGAAATGGATAAGAACACGGCCGCCTGAGCCAACATTACCAGTCCTTCACTTTTTATATGGGCGCTTCAACAGCGTCATTATTTGGGGGCAAATCTTTCAATGCCTCATTTTGGAGCAATAAGGCACAACGCTCATTAATAAGCGGTAAAGAGCGGCATTAAACCTTAGCCCAATTTATGATTAGCTTGGCTCAAAGCTTCTGAAAATTTTAATAAAATGCGCTTAAGTTTATATTTTCATTGGTGTTTTTAATATTTGCGGTCAGATGCACAATGTAATGCTTTGTTAAGGGGAAGGGCGGTAAATGCAGGATGTGGTTGGACCAACCTCTAAAAACAAGGAATGAGAAAGCTCATGGCTAATTATAAGCGGTTTTTAAAGGGTTTCGCTGCTTTTGAGCCAAAGTATAGCAAATACTCAATGCGCGAATTCTTAAGCGATCAACGAGGCCTGTCTGCAGTCATGGTCGGCATGGGCCTTATCCCCATTATGTTGAGCATCGGCATGGCTTTTGACGTGACCAAGTCCCATTTATTGAAAAGTGAATTAGGGGCTGCGGTAGATGCGGCTGCCCTTGCTGGTGGGCGCGTCTTCTTTTCCGATCATCGTGATCAGGACGTGGTGAACTATTTTGAGGCCAATTTCCCACCAGGTTATCTCGATTCGACGGTAACGGGACCCGTTATCGCTGCTAATGAGACGGCGGGTTCATTGCAAGTCTCAGCGACGGCAACAATGCCGACGACTTTCATGCGTCTTGTGGGTGTGGATACTGTTACAGTTTCCGCATCGGGAACAAGTACAAGGCGTAGTGTTCCCATAGATGTCGTGCTTGCCATTGATATTTCCGGTTCAATGTTGAGCGATGTGCCCGGAGAATCTATAAGCCGAATCAACGCAGCTAAAAAAGCGGCAAAAAAGCTCGTCGATATTATTTATGGTGATCCTCCCTCAACGTTGGTGCGAGTCGGTGTGGTCCCCTGGGCCGGTAAAGTCAATGTCACGAATCAAGGCACGACCTATGGCGAAGATGCGGGCGGTAGCCCGCTGACATTTCCGTCATTAAGCTCATATGGTGGCGATGGTATGGCCTGGAAAGCTGTTGGCCTTTCATCAGCTGCAGGTAATCCTTATGATCAGGACAGTTATACCTATTCTTACGATTTGGCTGCGGACTATTGGGCGCCTAGTGATTCCTATAATGATGAAGGTCCGACGCCATCAGGTGCGCCTTCTACTGCGCATGAGCGGTTTGTATTGAACTCAGACTCTCACCGCAGTTCTTATTATTATCAAAATCCGCTGACTAAGCTTTATTATGCGCATAATTCGGATGTACCGTTATTGGCACCGCCGCCTCCGGGCTGGAGTGGTTGTGTCTATGCGCGCTATTCCTTTAACGGGCACATGGCCCAATATAATGATTCAACCCCATCAGGGTTGAATTCCAGTTCTGACCTTAACAGTGCTGCCGATCATATTGATGGCCCGATTGAGAATTATGGCCCATCCTATAAGGACTGGATTGGCTGGATGCCAATGGGGTCAGAAGGTGATCCTCAATATGGTGGGTATTGCGATTTGTCTATTGCGATGCGACATGGTCATGAATGTACACCATGCCCGGTAAGCGGCATCACCAAGCTTGAAAACGGCAAAGCGAATGTCATTGACGCAATTGATAACGTGAATGCCTTGTCAGGCAGTTATACGAACATTCCCCAAGGCCTGGCCTGGGCTTGGCGTGTGATATCACCCGGCGTGCCGTTCACTGAGAGCGCAACGAACCCTTTGGGAGCCACTGCTTCCAATCGAACACGTGCCATTGTCCTTTTGTCGGACGGGACAAATACAACCCGTGCCGGTGACGCATATAACCGATCACTCAGCTATACTTCTATGCGCGAGGATCGTCTGAGAGAGGTCGCAGAGAACGTTAAGAATGATGATGTTCTCATTTATACGATCCAATTTGCTGTAAATTCCAGCTCGCAAGAGCAGTTGATGAAGGATGTGGCTACGGAACCTGGTGAACCCTTTTATTTCTATGCACCAAGTTCTGATGAACTGGACCGTATTTTCCAGGCGGTGGCGACGAATTTAGCAGAACTTCGCCTTTCCAAATAAGGGATAGAAAAAAACGCAAAACGGCGGCTCATTTTTGGGTCGCCGTTTTCTTTTGAAAATTGTACTTCTCTCAAAACGCGCAGCGGGTTATCTGTGATTCATGGGTGAGGAACGGAATTTAAAGCGTAGGCGCCAAAGCGCCCCGGTTGGTGGGCGCATTGGCTATTTCAAAGGCGCTGACGACGCGCCTTTGCGCTATGGCACCTGGATACCGCAAGGTGAAAATGGGCGCGGCACGATCGTCTTTCTCAATGGTCGCAGTGAATTCATTGAAAAACATTTTGAGACCTATGCGGATTTAAGCGAACGCGGTTTCCATATCGCGACTATGGATTGGCGAGGCCAAGGCTTGTCCGGGCGAATGTGTAAGAATCCATATAAAGACCATCAATTAGATTTTGATTTGCGCCGTGCGGATCTAAGCGCTTTCCTAAAATCCGTGGTGAAGGCCAAAATGCCAGGACCATATTATGTCATGGGCCACAGCCTTGGTGCTCATATGATGTTTCATAATCTCCATGACCAGCCAGGCTTTTTTGAAAAGGCTGTCGCACTTGCGCCGATGATGGGGATTGCGCAAGTGCCTTTACCGGGCTGGCTGATGGAGGTGTGGGAAAATATAATGTGTGGCATCGGCTTCTGCACAGCATATTTGCCAGGGCAGGGGGATTATGGTGAGAAGCGGAGAAGTCTTGAGCGCGCAGATTATCTCACATCAGATATCGCCCGCTTTCGTGATGAAGAGGCTGCCATTGATTTGAACCCTGATCTTGCGATGGGTGGGATTACTTATGGTTGGCTGCGTGCCGCGCGACGGTCAAATGAGCGGCTTCAAAGCCCCGGATTTCCAGAAGCGATTAAAACGCCAACACTTGTGTTATGCGCCGGGGCGGACCGAGTTGTAGATAATGAGGATGTTAAAGCTTTTACCGCGCGACTGCCTCATGCGACATTAGAAACCATCCCCGGTGCGCGCCATGAACTGCTGAAGGAGCGGGGTGAGTTGCGTTCGCAAGTCTTAGGTCACATCATGCGTTTTTTAAAGAGCGGCCCCAGCCAGTAAAACCAAGACTTCGTCCAGAAGTTTGGGGTCACCTACAGCGAGAACCTGCCCGCCTTCCAAAACGCTGTTGCCCCTCCAATCTGTAACCAACCCTCCGGCGGCTTCGATGATCGGGATAAGGGCAAGAATATCATGGGCTTTCAAACCTGATTCAATGACCACATCCAAATGCCCTGCGGCCAGGTGGCCATAAGCATACCAGTCAAGCCCAAGCCTTCTTAATGGTGCGCGGGCCGATACAGCTTCAAAGGCATCCAATTCGGCTTTTGAAAACAGCTCTGGGTCCGTCGTGGCGATGCGCGCGCCGCTTAGGGATGTGCAGGTTCGCGTTGAAATTGGCGCGTCATTCAGGAAAGCGCCTTCCCCGCCTGAGAAAAAATCACCGACAAACGGTTGGGCGGCTGTTCCCACCAGGGCTTTGTCTTCATCGCGCAAGCCCACGAGCGTCCCCCAAATGGGCAATCCGGATACAAAAGCGCGCGTCCCATCAATTGGGTCAATCACCCAGGTGCGTCCGCTTTTCCCTTCGCTCAAGCCATATTCTTCACCCAATATGGCGTCATCCGGACGTTCCTGTTCCAGCAGTGCACGGATGGCGCGTTCAGCGGCCTTATCGCCTTCGGTAACAGGGTCATAGTGGCCGCCAGCCGCCTTATTTTCGATGTCTGGCGCATTGCGAAAATAAGGCGCAATGGCTTTTGCCGCGCAACGGGCAAGCTCCAGACTCAAAAGGCGATCTTCTTCTTTAGTGAAGGTCATGTTTTTTCCTAAAAACGGCTTGAGATGCTGAGCGATAAAGACCACATTGCCGCTAAAGCTTCAAGTCGCTTTAAATAGCAAGGCAAAAATTGAGCATGAGTCACAACACGGCAGATTTTATCATCATCGGTGGCGGGATTGCAGGCGCATCCGCAGGCTATGGCCTAAGTCGTCATGGCCGTGTTCTGATTTTAGAGGCTGAGGAGCAGCTTGCTTATCACACCACGGGGCGGTCTGCGGCTTTTTATGCGGAGACTTATGGAGGTCCTAAAATTCAGCCTTTGACTACGGCATCCAAAGATTTCCTTTTTAACGCAGGTGATGTGCCCTTTGTGCATAAACGTGGCTGCCTGCATGTGGCCTGGTCGGGGCAGGAAGCAAAAATGGCGGTCATGCTTGAGGACTTCCAAAAAACCTGCCCGCGGGTTTCCCAATTAGGTGCTGAAGAGGTGTTAAAGGCACAGCCGGTCTTACATGCCGATCAGCTTATCGGTGCAGTCTATGACCCTGACTGTTCTGATATTGATGTCCATGCCGTACATCAGCACTTCATAAAAGGCATTCGTACGCATGGGGGTAAAGTGAAAACATCTGCCCGTGTGCAGAGTTTGCAGCGTGTTGGTCAAATGTGGCGTGTTGAAACCACCCAAGGTCGTTTCGAGGCGCCTATCATTATTAATGCAGCCGGTGCTTGGGGCGATGCAATCGCAGCGCTTGCGGGCGTGAAGCCTGTTGGTTTGATGCCAAAGCGGCGGACGATTATTACCTTTAAGCCGCAAATGGACGTCGATCCGAATTGGCCATTAACATTGGATATTGAAGAGCAATTCTATTTCAAGCCGGAAAGCGGCGGCATTCTCGCAAGCCCCGCTGATGAAACACCTAGCCCCGCCTGTGACGCGCAGCCAGAGGAATTGGACATCGCAACCTTAATCGCCCGCTTGGAGGCCCGCACCAAACTCACAGTGCCGCATGTTGAAGCCAAATGGGCGGGCTTGCGAACCTTTGTGGAAGACAAGCTGCCGGTCTATGGCTTTGCCCCTGATGCAGAGGGCTTTTTCTGGTGCGTCGGCCAAGGTGGCTGGGGTATTCAAACGGCACCCGCGGCGGCGGATTTGGTGGCGGAATTGGTGCTAGGATCGAGTGCTCATAATATATTCGCGCCCCGGTAATTTCATTGAATCAAACCCCTCACCCCGGCCCTCTCCCACAAGGGGAGAGGGAGTTACTTAAGTGCTCCCCACGACCCCATAGTTGGGGTTGTACTGGCCTGCCAAAATCGAAAAATGGGGCCCGCGCAACTTTTTGCGCGAGCCAAGGGAGCGGATGCGACCGCCCGGCGCCTGAGGGACTAAAAAATAAAGCGGAACCCCGCGATACCACATAGCGCAATTTGCCCTCCCTCTCCCCCCAAAATCCAAAAGTGGCAGGGAGAGGGTCGGGGTGAGGGGTTAAAAAAACAAACGGCAAGCGGCACTGCCTTGCCCAAGCATGGAAATGAGTTTTGTACGATGAGGGATAAACCGGTACGGGTTAGTCACTCTGTTTGCCCGGACTAGGCGGTTTGTGTTTGGAAGTAGAAGTAAAATCCAAACGCCTAGATTTGACGCTATCGGCACGACGA
>JASFRS010000025.1:0-19821 GCA_050114795.1 Sphingomonadales bacterium | reverse complement strand
CCGCTTCGGCCACAGCAGATGCAACCCCTATGGCAAAATCAGCAACAGCGTCTCTGGCATAATCATTAAAAGAGCGAAACAATTGATCAATGAAGTAGTTATCGAAGCCGAAGCCAAACCCGTCGGGTCGTTCAAATTGATCGGATCTCCCTGAACATAGGCATAGAGATTCAACCCATCCACATAGCCCAATGGGTCAGTCTGCAAAAACCTGCCTAAACTCGGCGCATAGAAGCGGGCTTTGTAATAATAGAGCCCAACCTCTGATATGGCGATTTGGCCGGTGTATTGGAAGCGGGAGCCGTAGAAGCTTTCTGGTTCTCCATAAGGGCCGTAAGCACGGGTCTCTAAAGCCAGGCCGCTGCTATCTGTGACAGCAACGATACTCCCCCGCTCATCCGAATGGAAATAGCGGCGGTCCGTGGTGCCAATTCGATTATCGGGGCAGTAAAATTATAACGTATCGATCTGTTAAACCTGCCTTAATTTCTATTGGCTTGCCTTTTCTACCTTTGATGCGGCTATCAAATCAACAAGCTGAGAAACGGTCATTTCTTTCCATTCATCAAGCGCATTTTTGTTGAGCAAACGGGTAATAAACCCGGGAAATTCATGCTCATTTGGGAAGTATTCGGTTCCATCAAATAAGGCGTCTTTAATATCGAAAGCTTCCGAAATATTGTCAAACATATACCAAGCGTCATCCCCATAGACCCCGAGGTCATGCAATAGCCTAGAGGTCAGCGATATCTGCGTTGATTTGCTGGCAACACCCCTGATAATTCTTAGCATCTCATTTTCGATGTAGTTTCTATCCACCAACATGCCCTAAGCTACCGGTCTACATTCAGGTACGTTCTGTATCGCCTCAAAGTCCCCGGCTGTTGTTATTTGAGGCAGCTACATTCCCCCCGCGTTCATTCGTATATGGGGCAGATGTTAGGTGTTCATGGCCGCTCACAGATTTCCCGTCTGCACCAACCTGCGTATTTTGCCAATCAAGCTGACGAAACCGAACACGTCCCTGGTTCTTTCTCCTCCACCTTCAATATGAACCAGTATCAAACCATCACTCGTTTCCACCTTAGCTGTCTTCGCCTCAAGTTTTTGACCGTCTGGAATAATCGTGGAGTAGTCCACTATATCTTTATAATCTACCCTTATATTCTCTTTCTCAGGGCGAATAATCATATATTGATCGAAAAACAATACCTCTGGATGGGCGCGCCCTGGGTTTGTGTAGCTTGCTAACCAATCGCTGTTTCTTCCACCGCTCTCGTTCCAGGAAAAACAAGCACTGTAAGATAGGTTTTTTTCAGTGCTACAATAATAGGCATTCAAGACTCCAATCAGAACATCATATCTAAAGTTCAGGACCAGGCACAGGCAAGGTTATAAATTCATTGGGTCCGATAGTTTCAATCCTACCACCCAACCGTCTCTGTAAAACAGTCAAAAGTCGAGTATCTGCGAATGTTGCGCTGATACGAAGGAGTATAGCATCATGAACCCGAGCTGTTTTAAAAAGCTGATCGAAAACTCTAAATGCGGGGGTGTTTTTTTTAAAACAGAGTAGCTCATCTAAAATTTGCAATGCGCACTATGGCCCCATCATTGGTGCCAAAGTTGAATGAAGCCTATTTGCCGCAAGACTCTCGATGATCCGCTGAATCGGACCATTTGCAAACCCCCTATGAAACAAAAACATAATGACTAAAGTCATCAACAAGGCACTTATCAACTCAGAAACAGCTTTTATTTCTTAATAGCGGTAAAATCCATCCCACATTGAGAGCATTTAGCTGGCGCCCAAGGCACCATCAAATAGACACCAGCGTAACGCTTACTTATAACCCGCTCAAAGACGTTCAACCCACAGTTAGGGCAGTTAAACATTGATGTCCAAGCTAATCCACATACAAAGGATAAGAATAGCGCAATTAAGCCGTAGGGGTGTCTAAGAAGCACCAGGGCCGTTATTGTTGCAACAATATGAGTTAGCATCAATAAATTTACCGCACCCCTTAAATTTCTTGTTCTTTTGGTCATAATTTTTCCACTTCCAGGTCTAGAAGTCATTTTCCACAGAAGAATAGACAAGAGGATCCCCCAATCCCTTTCGAAAGCTTAAACGAGAAAGGAAGTCCAACACCAACGTCTAATTCTCCACCGGTAAAAAGTCCAAGCCCGTGCTCTCCGACTGGAGTGTTACTCCCTGTCAGTTCAAAAATGCCAGCTCCAGCGGAATTTCCCAAATACTCACCGTTCAAATACGACTGATTTGTAAAGACGCCAACAGACCCAGACACAGAAAGATCAATTCCTAGGCTTTCCTCAAACTTTCCATAAACACCAATTGCCCCATTGTCCAAGTCAATATAGATTCCACCACCAACGCCTAATCCAATTATTGCCACAACGTCTAGGTTAATACCCAAGGTTAAAATAGGCCCTCCTGTATTTGTAACCCTTGTACCGGTAACCCGAATACAATCACCTACTAAGCAAGGGATATCTCCGCCTGACATGGTGTCTACGACCATGCCTGAGTTGGAGACCCCGCTCACACCGCCGCCAAAGCTGATTCCACCCCCGGAGAATGAGCCTCCACCACCAAAGCTGGCACCACCGCCGGCGAAGGCGCCACCAGATGAACCGCCGCCGTCGTCTGTACATTCGAGAACTTGGGATCCATTCTCATCATGTCGCCCAGTGTTCCTGCAAGAACTGTACAAGCCAGTGGGGTCAGTGAGGTTAACAGGGTCGCCACCTACATAAGTGTAAAAGTTTAACCCATCCACATAACCGAGTGGATCAGCCTGGAGAAAACGCCCCAAGCTCGGCGCATAAAAACGCGCTTTGTAATAATACAGCCCAACCTCTGATATGGCGATTTGGCCGGTGTATTGGAAGCGGGAGCCCAAAGCTTTCCGGTTCGCCATAAGGGCCATAGGCGCGGGCCTCTATAGCCAAGCCGCCATTATCTGTGACAGCCACGATGTTGCCGCGCTCATCCGAATGGAAATAGCGACTGTCCGTGGCGCCAGAGCCTCCATATCAGATCAATAGTTTAGCAGCTCATAGATCGCTAACACAAATCCGAGAATTGCTATAACAGCATGAAACACAATATTGATTTTCTCATTAAAAAAATATTTCCAAGGATCATTCTCTATACCTAAAGTCGAGCGTCTTGATATCCAACACTCTCCATAAACATATGAGGATAATGAGAGAAACAATACAAAGTAATAATGCCCGAGAATAATTTGCCATGAAGCAACAAAGGCGCCCATAGATCCTGCTATCATCATTACAGAGCGCAAGCCCTCAACAGTTTTATTCGCGTTTCTTAATTCGGACACAAGAAAGCCTCCGTAACTTCTAACCCTACTGATGCTTGCACGGGAATCCCTATTTTAAAGTCTGTACTAATTCTACCGTTAAATGAAGCCCCAAGTTTTTGTTGTCTGAAACCAGCAGGAACGATCAAGGAAGCGTTAACCCTGGCAGCAGAAACGGAACCTACCACGGATATGCCACTAATGGACGATGTTGGTACCACGGCTGCGTCGATACCTACTGTCGCTTCGATCCCAGTTGTAATTCTAGCACTGGCAAACGCACCGACGCGACCATCGCCTGCGAGAATTAACCCACCAGTGCCGCCACCACCAGCAATAAAGGATAAACCAGCATCGCCCCCAAGTAACACAGATAATTTTTCCGGATTTGTACCTGACAGTGCACTGGCAGCTATAAGCGCATCAGCGGTTCCCCTAAACGGGTCTGCTGCAGCCTTTAAGGCAGAGCACGTTCGCTCGAGTGTTTCATTGACAGCCTGTTCTGCTACCGCTTCGGCCACAGCAGATGCAACCCCTATGGCAAAATCAGCAACAGCGTCTCTGGCATAATCGTTAAAAGAGCGAAACAATTGATCAATGAAGTAGTTATCGAAGCCGAAGCCAAACCCATCGTTACTCGGCCTTGTTCCATGAACAATAATATTTTCAATCAAACCCGTTGGGTCTGCAAAGTTTATTGGGTCTCCTTGTACGTAGGCGTATAAATTAAGGCTCGCCGACTTCCCTCCAGCTGTAGAAGACGGACTTTATGATGGAAACAGTCATATCTGAATCTTAAATTATATTTTCCGGATTTGCTTCCAGCCCATCAAGGTTGATTTCGCCCTCTATCATCTCTGCAAATTCATCAAAGAGTTGATCGAATTCCTCCAACCTCTCCTTTAATGTATCTACAGCATCTGCAAGCATGGTTGATGTTTTTTCAACCTCAACCTGCAATACAGCGGAACGACTAACTTTCGAGGCAGTCTGCAATTCCTTTGCGAGCATGATGATTTCTTTTATTCGTAAGGCAGAGGATAAGGATCTGGGAAGCAGCTGAAAAAAACAATATGCTAGGTAATGGCCTAGATTTCAGCAAGGACGCGTTTGATGGTGCTCATGGTAGCGCGCGTGGGCTCTATTTTTTCCAATTCTTTTATGTGCTGTATAATCAGGTCGCGCCATTCATCACACACAAGATATTGCAGGGAATTAACGGTGAAAGACCGAACGCGATAATCTTCATGATTTAGAAATGAGAAAATCTGGTGAAGATATTTTATATCTCCACTCAGCCTCGCAAGGCTCGTCAACGTAGCACATCTCGCCCAAGGGTCATTTTCCTTTTCCAATACATCATGCAGGAACGGAATTTGATCGGGCGTACCCAGGAACGCAATGGCATCAAAGACATAAGCTCGAACCAAAGAGTCGGTACTGTCTTTTAACTCCATTATTTGAGGGAGAGCCCTGCGGCTTTCAAAATCAACCAATCCTTCTATGGCTTCTATTTGAACCAACGGGTCTTTGTGACGCAAAAGGGCAATGAAATCTTCTTCAAAAAAATGATCCTCCAGTATCGCAGCTACAACAATTGCGTCTTTGACTGACGGGTCGTCATGAGAAGCCATTACAGCCTTTAACTGCGTATGGAATTCCTCCTCTCCGATTTTCTGTACAAAGAATTCTATATCAGATTTGGAAAGCTCCTCACATACGGCCCCATACAATATCGATTTTAGGTTTTCGCCAGTTTTCATAGATTTCCTGTTCGCACCAACCTCATTATTTTGCCAATAAGGCCGTTAAAACTAAATACGTCTCTGGTTCTTTCCCCTCCGCCTTCAATATGAACCAGCGTTGAGAAATCGTTCGTACGCAATTCCGCACTCTTTGCCTCAAGCTTCTGCATATCTGGCATTTCGATGGAGCAACCTATGATCTCACTATAGTCGACTTTTATCTTGTCCGTTGATGGTCTGATAATTAAATGGCGTTTGTAGAATATCACTTCTGCAGTCTGGCAGCCTGGGTTGACATATTTAGCAAGCCAATCCGTCTCATCCTCCACATTGTTATTTTTTACAAAGTTGCGGCAGTTCCGAAAATTTCTTCTAAACGCCACTTTTAAAGTATTTGAATTTTGTTGATTTTCTTCAGCCATAATTGATGCCCAACTGGGGTGGCAAAAACCGTTATTTTAGAGGTTTGCAAACCTGAGACTAGCACAAGTTATTTTTTATTATCGCAGTCACTTAATCGCTCAAAACTACGAAGCCAAATTTCGGCAAGCGCCATGTCTTTAGTCACGCCAATGCCGTGGAAATACATACGACCAACTTCTTCATAGGCTGTGACATCGCCCAAAAGTGCGGCTTCCATATAATATTGAAATGCAGTCTTTTCTGATTTTTGCACACCCGCCCCGGTTTCATAACACACTGCCAAGTCAAAACACGCCAAAGCCAGACCTTTATCCGCGGCGCTTTTTAGAAGAGGTATGGCGCGCACGGCGTCTTTTGGCACAACATTAGCCATGGAATGGAGATACCAGGTTGCAAGCGAATACTCACAATAAGGGCACCCCGTATCAATTCCTTCCTGCTGAAATTTTCTAGCCATTCCTAAATCAGGAGTTTCGTTACGCATTTCCTGTTCAAGAAGGCGGCATGATTCTGATTTTGGTGGATGATATGTCATTGGATAATTTAAGGCGCTATTCGCCAGTTCGATTGGTTTTTGCCTGTTCAAGCATATTTGCCAAATCAGAAACTGTCATTTCCTTCCACTTGCTCAGCGCGCTTTTGTTCAACAACCGCTCTATGAAACAAGGAAACTCATGGTCGTTTGGGAAATACTCCGTTCCATCAAAGAGACAGCTATTGATGTCAAATTTCTCAGCTATATCATCGAACAAATACCAAGCGTCATCCCCATATATTTTCAAGTCATGAAGAAGCCTTGAGTCTGTCCATACATGAGTTGCAGCGCCAACCACATCTCTGACCATCTTCAAAAGTTCTTTTCGATATCGTTTTTCATTAATGAAAGCCTTTGGCTAGTAAAGCTTTGTGCCAGATTACAACCAAAAAAACGTAGAGAATACAATACAATAATAAAGCTCAAACTCAGCGGCGCCTTATTCTTTTACGAATTTAAACATTTAAAAGAGGAGAGAAATGGCGCGCTCGGGAAGATTCGAACTCCCGACCCCTAGATTCGTAGTCTAGTGCTCTATCCAGCTGAGCTACGAGCGCGCATGCAACAGGTCAGAATTTGCTGTGCGGCGCGGAACCTACTCAAAGGTGACGCCCTTGGCAAGTCTTAGTTTCATGCTTTTTCAATTCACTTCTCTATCGCACAAGGCTTATAAGGGGATTCATATGTCTGTGGGCAAGAAAAACCGCTGAAAATGAAGGAAAGGCCAGACCCCATGTTTCAATTCCGGGCAACCCATATCGCAGCACTTCTGGCACTGGCCGGGTTAAGTGCCTGCGGCAGCTACCGTGGTGAATGGCCGAAACTTGCACCAAATGATGAAAGCGACACTGCTTTTCAACGAGAAGGCCAAATTGAGCAGGCTGCACAAGAAATCAGCACTGAACGACCCACAATCAGCGATGAAGAAAGCGCAGCACGCCTTGAAAACCTGAATGCACGGCTGACACAGGCCCGGGCAAATTTCTCAGGCGCTTTAGCAAGTTATGACATGCAAAAAGAAGCCGTGGAATCAGCGCGCAAAAAAGCAAGCTCAGGGCGACTTGGGCCATCCTCAACGGATTGGGCCACCACTCAATTGGAATTAACCCGCCTTGAGCAGGTCACGACGGAAATTAAAGGCCTGCGTTCCATCGTTGCCCGAATCTCTGCAGATATTGCCTCTACGTCCGCACAGGGCGCAGATGTAAGCGGGGCCCTGCAAAGGGCAGGTGAGTTGGTAGCTCAAATCGATAAAACTTTGAATTCTGCTGATGTTTATCGCCGGGAAGTCAATATGTCGCTGTCAGATTCGCCGCGACCTTAAAGATTGACAGCGCGGCGCACGGCACGGGTGACGCAATCAGCCGCCATTGTCCCTAAAACACTTAAAGCCAGAGGGTCCAGACTGCCTTCGTCCTGACCTGTGCCAAGCGCGAATAAGGTATCGCCATCAAATAAAGTGTGAATCGGACGGATAGAGCGCGCTAAACCATCCTGCGCCATCATGGCCAAACGCTTCAGCCCGCCTTTATCCAGGCTGGCCGTCGTCGCTACCAAGCCGATTGTTGTGTTCAAGCCAGCCATGGGCACTTTGGGGAGCGGGATGTCATCCCCGGCTTCCCCTTCAAACACATCCCCAAAGGAATTAACGGCAATCAGAGCGGCGACAGTTGGCCCATCTTCAAGCGCAAGGGAGGCCATGCCAATGCCACCTTGGCGGTGACCGGATGTCGCGCCATAGCCCGCACCCACACGGCCCGATGCTGCGTCATAACCCGCTGCTTCACAGGCCTCGCGCGCCAGCGCGCGATAAGGTGGGTTTTCACCCCAGTCCTTATTGCCGCCATTGCTTAAATCATAGAGAATCGCAGAGGGCACAACAGGCACGCTTCGCGGCTGCAAATCCAGGCCGCGCCCTTGGTTAGAAAGCCAGTTGACCACAGCACCTGCCGCATCCAGGCCAAAGACCGACCCACCGGAAAGCACTAGGCCATGAAAACTCGATACCACGCAGGATGGGTCCAAAGCCTCCAGCTCCCGCGTGCCCGGGCCACCACCGCGCACATCTACGGCCATAGGGCAGGGCTCATCGGGCAATACCACTGTGACACCGCTGTTCACTTCGGCATCATGGGCATGGCCGATTTTTAGGCCGGGGATATCGCGCATACTGTCATAGCGCCCGGCTTTGGGAGAGATGGTTTTCATGAGTTTTTGTCCAAAGGCAGATAGACGTCAAAAACAGACCCTGAACTGTCCGAATGCGCTAATTCGAGATGTCCGCCATGGGCCCGCGCTAGCTCTGCCGCAATAGCAAGGCCTAACCCAGACCCATCGGCCTTGGTTGAGCGCATGAAGGGTTTAAAGAGGTCAGCTTTAAACTGGTCGGGCACGCCGGGTCCATCATCACGGATTGAGATAATTGCAAAGCCGTTTTCTGTTCGCGATGATGCGCTTAATTCACCACGATTTTCAATAGCCTGAAGCCCATTGCGCAGCAGATTGTGAAAGACGCGGAACATCTGGTCCGCATCCACTGGCACGCAGAGGTCTGGGTCAATTTCATTCACCCAATTCACCGCAGGTATATCCTGAAGCCCCAAAAGCATGGCCACCTCTTCAACCAAAGTCCCAATCAAGACTTTGCGTTTCATTGGTGGTGGCTCACTGGCCTTCCCATAAGTCAAAGTGTCCTGACAAAGTCTTATGCCGCGGTCGACGGCGCGCATGATGCGTGGCGTAATGACTTGAACCTTGGGGTCTTCGGAGCGCGTCAAACCATCAGATGCCAATTGCAGATTGGCGAGAATATTACGCAAATCATGATTGATGCGTGCCACGGCCGCACCAAGACTTGCAAGCCTGGAACGCTCAGACAAAGCTTCGCGCACCTCTTCCTGCATTCGTGCCAATTCGCATTGGGCCACACCGATTTCATCACGGCGATGCCAGGACCGCATCACAGCGCCTGGATGTTCCGGGTCTTCACGAAAGCGAATGATGGCATCGGAAATTTTCCGCATCGGGCGCACGATTGAAAAGTGGAGCGAGAGATAAACCAGAATCGCTGTGAAGACAGAAATAAAAATTGAAAGAAGGAAAATATTGCGCGCAAATCCCAGTATAGCATCATAAAGCGCCCCCTCATCCAAAATGACTTCAATGAATTCACCGGGCATACGCTGGGACTGCCCTGTTACCTGCATAGTCCCTTCACCACCACGGCTTAAAGTAGCGAAAGTGCCCATCATACGGTCGATTAATGTCGCCTTGCGCAGATCATAACGGCTATCAATGCTTACCGGTTGGCCATCGGTAAATATCAACTGCCTTGTGCCTTCCTGCTTCAAGGCCACAACCCGAACGCCGGCAATCTGAAGCAACTCGGATTCAAGCTCCGGCGAAACCATATTGTCCATTGCCGCATCACGGGCGATGGCTGCGATATGTGAGGCCTCAAGCCGCTGATTAAGAAAATCACGCCAGTAATTCGCCAATGAAGGCACGAAGACCAGGATTTCAATGGCCATGACAAAACATAGAGTCAGGATAAGGATGCGCGCAGACAACCCCATCACCCAACGGACCAGGCCCGAGGGCGGCTCCATTCTCAATTCTTGCTCATGCTCAGCCAAAATAAGATAAGACCTTTATTAACATGCGGGTTCGAGGGCTGAATAAGCTGTCCTTATAATAGTCCCCGGCTATTCTTTTCGTAATTTCGCCATAAGTCGGATATGGCGCAATATAACCTGTTAAATCTCGTATTTTCAGTCCTTTATTCAAGGCCAAAATCCAAATTTGTATTAATTCCCCGGCATGAGGGCCAACAATTGTTGCTCCCAACACGCGACCGGATTGGTGAACAAGCACCTTTGCGAAGCCCGTCGTCCGCCCTTCGCAGCGGGCACGGTCATTCTCTGCAAATTCAGATTTTAAGACGCGAATCTCTCCATGGCGGGAGCGCGCTTCGTCTTCCCGCAATCCCACATGAGCAAGCTCAGGGTCAGTATAAGTCACCCAAGGTGCCGCACTATAACTGGCCTTTGCCGGTAATTTGAACAGAGCATTGCGAATAACAATACCTGCATCATATCCAGCAATATGAGTGAATAAATAGCCGCCAGTGACATCGCCTATGGCGTAGATTCTTTTATTCGTCGTGCGCAAGCGACTGTCCACCTCAATGCCCTGCGGCGTGGTTTCAACATTTGCGACAGAAAGATTTAAATCTTCGATATTAGGCACGCGACCGGCGGCAATCAGAAGGTGAGAGCCGGTCACAATATGATTATGTCCATCTTTGGTGAAATGGAGAGCAATTTCATCCCCCTCTTTTTCCACTAAAGTGACATCCGCATAGTCATAGAGCATCACGCCTTCATTCTGGAGCGCCCCGACAACCACTTTACGTGCTTCAGGGTCGTCTTTACCCAGCAGGTCAAGCTTCTCAACCACAGTCACCTTGGCGCCCAAACGCTTATGCGCCTGAGCCATTTCCATTGCCACCGGGCCACCACCAATAATCAGCAAATGCTTTGGGCAGTGCTTCAGGTTGAAAAGCGTTTCATTGGTGACATAGTCCACACTTTCCAGGCCGGGAATATCAGGAATAAAGGGCCGTCCGCCCGTTGCTATGACAAAGCGTTTGGCGCGAATTCTCTCTCCGCCGACTTCAATCGTTTTGGGATCAATGAAATGCGCGCTGTCCCTTAAGACCTCGACGCCTAAGCCTTCGAATCTTTCCTGGCTGTCATGAGGTTCAATATCAGCAATGACTTTTCTTAAATGCACCTGCGCTTCATTCCAGCTCATATTTTGAGCCGCTGCAGCAAGCAGGGATTTCGAAGGCACGCAACCGGTGTTCAAACAATCACCGCCCATCTGACCACGTTCAATCAACATGGTTTTAACGCCAAGCTGGGCAGCTCCTGCCGCGACGCTCAACCCCCCAGCGCCCGCACCAATAACGCAGAGATGTGTTTTTCGCAGCTTCGCCATTATGACTTAACCCCTTTTCGCCCTTTCACATGACGATAAATCACTGGCAATAAGGATAGTGCGACAAGACCAATGAGGGGAAGTAAGATATTAGGTTGAAGCATCAACCCGGATAACTGCGGCACTTCGCCTTTATCCATGATCGACCCCACACCTGATCCTAGAGACGCATAGACAAATGTGCCCGGCGCCATGCCGAAAAAGCTGGTCCAGACAAAAGTGCGCAACCGCACCTGGACAAAACCCGGTGCTAAATTGGCAATCCAAAACGGAACAAGAGGCAGCAAACGGATGGTGAGCATATAGCTGACTTCACCTTTTGAAACTTCCTCATTCACCCGGTTCAACCAAGGACCAGCCTTTCGCGCAAGCAAGGGGCTCAGCGCGGTACGGGTTGCCAGAAACAAGACCGTTGCTCCGCTCGTCGCCCCCACCAACACACTTGTTCCGCCAAGCCAGGTTCCAAATAAAAACCCTGCCGCAATAGTCACAACGGCCATCCCCGGCATGGCAATGGCGGCGAGGACAGCATAAATCAAAACCAATAGGAACGGACCAAGCCAGCCAAGACTGTCGCGAAGCGCAATTAAATCCGCCCGCCCTTCTGCCAGTTTTTCAAAGGAGAGATAGTCCCCAACCCCTGACACACGCACCAGGACAAATGCCAATGCGATAATGATGAAGGGAAGAAATCTTTTTAATCTGGCAGTCATAGCCTCACCCATTTTTTTATTATCATATCCGGGATAACGGATTTTTATGCCGAATACCCCTAAAAACGCGCCTTAATCACGCTTGTTTCATTGACTCAAGCTAAAACACCGCTTAAAGAGGCCCGCGTGATTGATATGTGGCGATAAATCATCGTCGCCGCAGACGGAGAAGAATTGTGAAACGCACCTTTCAACCCAAGAATTTGCGGCGCAAGCGCAAACACGGTTTCCGTGCACGCATGGCAACGCCTGGCGGACGCAAAATTATTGCTTCCCGGCGTGCGCGTGGGCGCAAGCGTCTATCTGCTTAATTAGGCCGCTTAATCAGGCGCGCCTGATATTAAGGCACAATGTTTCATGACCGCGATACGGGAGCAAATAAGCGACCGGGAATCGCGGTCGTGTTCTTTTATGGACAGAGGTGATATGTCATTTGGGATGAAATCGTCCCAACCTCTTGAAACTTTAAAGCGGCGACCCGATTTCCTGAGGGCTGCACGCGGCGCACGCTGGATTACGCCTGGCTTTATTGTCCAAGCGATGAAACGTGACGATGATGAGCCGATGATTAGAGTTGGCTTTACCGCCAGCAAAAAAGTGGGAAATGCGGTTGAGCGAAACCGGGCCAAAAGGCGTTTACGCGAAATTGCCCGGGATATCCTCCCCCGCTATTGCAAAGACGGTTATGACATCGTCTTGGTGGCGCGCAAACGGGAAGACGAATTGCCCTTCGACGATTTGCGCAGGGATTTAAAATGGGCGCTCAAGCGCCTTGAGCTGAAAAAGGAGGATGTTTGATGTTGCGTCGTGCTGCCATCTTCCTGATTCGTGTCTATCAAAACAGTTTATCTCTTCTCATTGGGCCCAGCTGCCGCTATCAACCTAGCTGTTCCGAATATACGGCGACGGCTATTGCGCGCTTTGGTGTGCTGCATGGCGGCTGGTTGGGGGCAAAACGCATTGGGCGTTGTCACCCATGGGGCGGGTCGGGATTTGACCCGGTTCCCGAAAAGGATGAAAAGGCACATAAGTGCCATTGATGTAAAAAAAGAAAAGGACTGGGCGGAAATGTCCGAACAGAAAAATCTTCTTATCGCATTGGGTTTGTCAGCCGCCGTGCTGTTGGGCTGGGAATATTTTTATGCAGGCCCACAACGCGCTGCTTTTGAGGCTGAACAGGCTGAACAAGCGGCACAGGCCCCTACGGAAGTCGCTGCACCACCACAAGCCGGTGATGTAGCCCCCGCAGAAATCGAAGTAGCGGCAGAAAGCGCAAGCCTTGTGAGCCGAGAAGAGGCATTGGCCGACGATGCCCGCGTAATTATTGATACGCCCCGTCTATCCGGTTCCATCAATTTGAACGGGGGCCATTTTGATGACCTAACCTTGAAGGATTATTGGGTGAGTGTGGAGCAAGAGGAAAATGTCCATCTGCTCAGCCCTCTTGATGGCCCGGCGGGTTATACAACGGAATTCGGTTGGCTGCCGCGCCCTGATGCAGAATTAACGCTGCCCGACGCTGATACGCGCTGGAGTGCAGATAAGCCCCGTTTAAAAGTCGGTGAGGATGTGACGTTAAGTTGGTCCAATGGCCAGGGCCTTGTTTTCAAGCGCCGGATTAGCGTCGATGAAAATTATCTTTTCACCATTGCCCAGACCATTGAAAATACCACGGATAAAGCTGTCACGCTTTACCCTTTTGCAAAAATTACGCGGCGGGGCCTACCGGATACCCGCCGCTTTTTCGTGCTGCATGAAGGCGCAGTCGGCGTTATCGACGGGTCGCTGGAAGAAGTCAAATACAGTAAAATGGAAGATGAAAAAGTCATCGACATGACGTCGACTGGCGGCTGGATTGGCATGACGGACCAATATTGGATGACCGCCCTGGTTCCCGACCAGAACAAGCCCTTCTCTGCCCGGTTATTATACCGAGACGGTAATTTGGGTGATTATGTCGTCAGCTATCGTGAGGATGGACAAACCATTCCCGCAGGCGGCAGCATTGATGTTTCCAATGAGTTTTTTGCCGGGGCAAAAGAGGTTGATGTCGTTGAAGCCTATGAAGCCGACCATGGTATTGAGAAATTCGATTTGACCATCGACTGGGGTTGGTTCCGCTTCCTGACTAAGCCGATTTTCTATGGCCTTGATTTCTTCAATGGAGTTTTAGGCAATGTTGGTCTAGCGATTTTGGCGCTGACACTGATTATTAAATTGATGCTCTTTCCCGTGGCCAATAAATCCTATGAATCCATGGGTCGGATGAAAAAAATCCAACCGCGCATGAAAGAACTGCAGGAGCGCTATAAAGATGACCGCATGCGCCTGCAGCAAGAAATGTCCGCGCTGTTTAAGAAGGAAAAAGTCAATCCGATGATGGGCTGCTTGCCAATTGTGGTGCAGATCCCTGTTTTCTTCTCGCTGTATAAAGTGCTGTTCGTGACGATTGAAATGCGCCATGCGCCTTTCTTCGGCTGGATTAAGGATTTGTCCGCACCGGATCCAATGACGCCAATCAATCTCTTTGGACTTCTGCCATTTGACCCACCTGGTTTCCTTGCCATCGGCATTTTGCCAATCATCATGGGTGTTACCATGTGGTTGCAGCAAAAGCTGAACCCGGCACCGCAAGACCCGATTCAAGCGCAGGTGATGAAAGCGCTGCCCATCGTATTTACCTTCATCATGGCACCATTTGCTGCCGGGCTGGTGGTTTACTGGACGTGGAACAACCTGCTCTCCATCACCCAGCAATGGGTCATCCAACGCCGGGTTGCAGCCCAGGGATGAGCCAGGAAGCGACAAACGAAGCCAAGGGTCGGCCATTATTATTTCGCCGACCCTGGGTTTTTGTAAAAGGCGTTGTCGCCTTGGATGGCCTGCCAGAAGGCGATCGACCTGAAATCGCCTTTGCCGGACGGTCTAATGTGGGGAAATCCAGCCTTATCAACGCATTGGTTCGGCAAAAGAGCTTGGCACGTACCTCCAGCACACCTGGGCGCACGCAGGAGATTAATTTCTTCCACCCCCAGGATGAAGACGTCCCCTGCTATCTGGTCGACTTACCCGGCTATGGCTATGCCAAGGCACCTAAGGGTCAGGTTGATGCGTGGAATCACCTCATCCGCGATTATCTGCGGGGCCGCGCGCCTTTGGGCCGTGTTTTCATTTTGATTGATTCCCGTCATGGCATCAAAGCCAATGACCTGGAAATCATGAAAATGCTGGATGAGGCCGCTGTATCCTATCAGGCGGTGCTCACTAAAATTGATAAATTAAAACCACCGGCCCGCATCAAAGCTATTGAAGCAGCCGCTGAAGTATTACGCAAACGCCCGGCATCTCACCCGGAAGTCCTATCCACATCCTCAGAAAAGGGATGGGGGATTGATGAATTGGCGCAAGCGGCGGATAATGTCTTAAATCCAAGCATCTAAGGCAAAGAGGCTTTCCATGGCTGCAGATATTTCACCCGACCACCCATTGGCCCAGATTGTGGACAAGGCAGCCACTCTGGCTGAGGCCATGCCTTTTTTAAAGAAATATGCAGGACGCACCTTTGTCATCAAATATGGCGGCCATGCCATGGGGGATGAGGCTGCTGCTGAGTCATTTGCGCGCGATGTGGTTATCTTAAAGCAAATCGGCATCAACCCGGTCATCGTTCATGGTGGTGGGCCGCAAATCGGGAAAATGCTGGAAAGGCTGCGCATTCAATCCTCATTCATTGATGGACTGCGCGTGACAGATGCGGCCACGGTAGAAATTGCTGAAATGGTTCTTTCCGGCTCCATCAACAAACAAGTTGTTGCCAATATCGGGCACGCAGGCGGCGTTGCTGTGGGCATTTCAGGCCGGGACGGTGGTTTAGTGACGGCAGAACCCATCAAGCGCACAAAAAAAGACCCGGACAGCCATATTGAACAAGTCCTTGACCTAGGCTTTGTCGGGGAACCTAAAACCGTAAACCCCCATATTTTGGAAGTCATGCAGGCCTCAGACATCATTCCTGTCATTGCGCCTTTGGCTAATGGGGAGGATGGCGCGACCTATAATATCAATGCAGATACGATGGCCGGGGCCATTGCAGGGGCGTTGAATGCAGCGCGTTTCATCCTGCTCACCGATGTCGCGGGTGTTCTTGATAAGGACAAAAACCTGCTCACTGATTTGAACAAAGACCGGATTGCAGCGTTGAAAGAAGATGGAACTATCACCGGCGGCATGATTCCGAAGGTGGACACTTGTTTGAATGCTGTGGATGCGGGCGTGGAAGCTGCCGTTATTCTGGACGGGCGTATGCCGCATGCGTTGCTGCTTGAGATATTCACAACCAAAGGGGCCGGAACTTTGGTCCGTAGCGCGAATTAATCAGGAATTTCTATCCAAGCCAGGCCACGGGCTCCGCGCCAATTCCCTCTACCATCTTTCAAGGGCAGCGCAGAAAGCGTCATCAAGGCCCTGCGGCCATCTTTCATTAAAGGCTGTAATTCGACCTGTTTAACCGGTTCCTGGGCCATGAAGCTTGATTTGGCTTGCGCATGGCTAAGGCCCAATACCTCAACCGGTGTAGCCCCCATTAATTCAAGTGGGGAATAGCCCAAGTCTTCTGTTCCATTGATATAGGAAAAGCGCCCGCGCGCATCAACCTCCCAAACCATTGCCCCGGTGCAGGACACTAAATCCTTATAAAGCTGTCTGGATGCAGACATGGCTTGAATCAGATGATTAGCCAAATCCGGTTCACGACCGATAAGAATTGCGGCCGTATCTCCATTTTGACGCACGACAGGTATGGCATGAAGTGTGAAGCGCCGTGTTAACTCTCCATCCATAATGCTTAGAGATGCCGGGCCTAAAAAATCATCTTCCGCCCAATCGCGGATGATTTTAGCTGTGTCGCTGTTTTCATCGGCTAATGCATTCGCCAAAATTTCAGCCGCTGCATTGGCTTTGATAACACGTCCAAAACCATCAATCACAAGGCGCACATCCGGACCATGACCCAGCGCGGAGCCCAGGCTGAGATGCAGCATTTCCGCATCACCATCAATCTCGCGAAAACGCTCTGCTTTTAAAGGTATAAGCTTCATTTCAGCGCACCCTTATATTGCGGCTGGTAACAGGCTAAATCGCGGAGCGTTAATGTGGGCTTAAACAGGCTTTAGCAATTTTTGCAAAATGCACAGTTGAATGACACAGTCCTGCGCGGCATAGTGCGCCCGCCATGACAAAAGACGTTTCAAAATTCGACAATGTGACGAGCTGGATTATTGATTTGGATAATACGCTCTATCATGCAAAATCCAATTTGTGGGACCAAATCGACGTTTTGATGGGTCGTTTTATTTCCACACATCTCGGATTGGATTTAAGCGCTGCCAAAAAGCTGCAAAAATCCTATCTGATGAGCCATGGAACCACCTTGCGCGGGCTGATGGACAATCACGGCGTCGACCCCGACTATTTCCTGGATTATGTCCATGACCTGGACTTAAGCAGCATTGGCCGTGATGATGAGCTAAGCGGGCTGCTTGGACATCTCAAAGGGCGTAAAATCATCTACACTAACGGCTCCGTCGGTCATGCGCGCCGCGTTTTGGACTGTTTAGGCGTCGGCCATCATTTTGAAACGATATTTGACATCAAAGCTGCCGACTATGTGCCCAAGCCACGTATCGAGCCAATGGAAACCATGGTTCGCAACCAAAAGGTCGAAGCATCCAGGGCAGCGATGATTGATGATATGGCTGTGAATTTAAAACCGGCCCATGATATGGGCATGACGACAGTTTGGATTGAGACTGACAGCCCCTATGGGCGCACTTCATCTGAGGGTGACCATGTGCATCATGTCGCGCCGGATTTAAAAGATTTGCTAAAGAAACATATTGAAAGGACCGCCTGAATGACGGCTTCAGCCCTGCAAAACACCATTGAAAACGCATGGGATAATCGCGATGACATCACCACCTCGACCCAAGGTGAAGTGCGTGAGGCTGTCGAAGCCGCGTTGAAGCTATTGGATAGCGGCGAAGCCCGCGTGGCTGAAAAGCACGATGGGCAATGGGTGGTCAATCAGTGGCTGAAAAAAGCGGTTCTCCTCTCCTTCCGCTTAAACCCTATGGAAGTCATTGAAGGCGGACCGGGTGGTGCTAATTGGTGGGATAAAGTTCCCTCTAAATTCGCGAACTGGGGCGACAATAGCTTCACAGATGCAAGCTTCCGTGCCGTCCCTGGTGCCATCGTCCGTCATAGTGCTTATGTCGCGCCCGGCGTGGTCTTAATGCCCAGCTTTGTGAACTTAGGCGCTTATGTGGGTGAAGGTACCATGGTGGACACATGGGCAACCGTTGGCTCCTGCGCACAAATTGGCAAGAACGTCCATATTTCAGGCGGCGCAGGCATTGGCGGCGTGCTGGAACCCTTACAGGCTGGCCCTGTTATCATCGAAGATAATTGCTTCATCGGCGCCCGCGCTGAGGTCGCTGAAGGCGTTGTGGTTGAAGAAGGCGCAGTGCTGTCCATGGGTGTTTATATCGGTGCGTCCACCAAAATCGTCGACCGTGAAACCGGCAAAATCCACATGGGCCGCGTCCCCGCTTATTCAGTTGTCGTCCCCGGCACCCTGCCCGGCAAACCCCTGCCTGACGGTACTCCCGGCCCCGGCCTTTACTGCGCCGTCATCGTCAAACGCGTAGACGCCAAAACCCGGTCAAAAGTCGGAATTAACGAACTTTTGCGGGATTGAGCGCCAAGCTAGCCGTTCAGTCCACCAAAGCGCGGTAGGCATGCCAGGTGCCGTGGCCGACCAGTGGGAATGTGAAAATCAAGCCCACGAATAAGGTTGCGATGCCTATGGCGGTCAGTCCGGCAATCAACAATGCCCATAGCATCATCGGCCAGAAGTTCGTCTTAATAGCTATGAAACTGGCGATAATCGCAGTGATGGCGTCCACGTCGCGTTCCATCAGGAGCGGCACTGAAATGACGCTCATCCCATAGACTGCGAAGGCTAAAAGACCGCCGGTGATGGAGCCGATAATCAACAGGCTTAGCCCGTCCGTTGTAAACAACAGGGTGGGCAGAAATTCGACAAGCGGTGGAAATTCCTTTGTGCCCCAGAACAGCGCAAACAGCAAAGTTGCGATACGTATCCAGATAAGCAGCGCAATCATCAAAAGCGCGCCTAAAAAGGCCAATTGTGTGGGTGATTTTGTACCGACAAAAAAGACTTTATCTGCACTCACTTCTTTGCCCTGTTCATAACGATGGCTCATCTCATAAAGCCCCACCGCCAACATCGGGCCAATCAGCATAAAGCCACCACCCAAGGCCATGGCGAATGCAGCCATATCTAAAGCAAAAGTCAAATAGACAATCGCCACTGAAACCACGGCAAAAAGCAAACCATAACCAAGGCTTAGCGCCGGTTTACGCATCAGGTCTCTTGATCCAGCAGCCAGCCAGCTCCATGGCCCGTCTAGTGAAATCTTCTTAATATGCAGCGCGATGGTGCCTGAAATATTGACCCCTGCATTCATAACTGCCTCCCATTCTCATCAACCCCGTTGCGAGGCGGCAGCCCAATTCAACCAATCCCTGCGACAAACTGTATCAGGGATTTTTAAAACCGCAAAGACGCAGTTTCTCAAGCATATGAGTCGGCACATCGGCGGTCACAGAAATATCAGGCTTGGAGGCCTGGAGCTTGAATTGAATATGCCGCGCATGAAGGTGCATGGGGCAATCATCGCCCCGACCATAAATGGCGTCGCCCACCAAAGGGCAGCCCAGATGGAGGGCATGGATACGGATTTGATGGGTGCGTCCGGTTTTCGGCTGAAACTCCACCCAGCTTAAGCCCTCAGCCTCGCCCAAGACTTTATAATGGGTGATGGCTTTTTGGCCGTCCTCAGCCACTTCCATGCGCCAGCCCTTGGCTTTCGAACTGCGCTTCACCAACGATGCGTTGATAACGCCCGAGGCCTTAGGCATTTTTCCATGCACCACGGCCCAATAGGTTTTTTGCACCTCACCAGACGAAAAAATTTTGC
>JASFRS010000024.1:0-20107 GCA_050114795.1 Sphingomonadales bacterium | reverse complement strand
AATCTTCAAATGCCAATTAACAGGCGTGAAATAAAGCCCTGAACGTTGAGCAGCCCAGGTTATGACGAGATATTCTGCGCGATTATCCATTAGCAGAGCAATGCTGTCGCCAGTTTTTAAGCCTTGGACCCGAAAAAGCTGGGATAGGCGTCGGGATCGTTCTTCCAATTCAGCAAAACTAATGACCTGTCCGCTGTCACCCATAATTATGGCTGGCCGGTCCGGGTCTGCGATTGCGTGGATACCTGGATGGAGGCGAGGCATCTCGTTCATATTATCATCCCCAATTTCCTGATCATTTTTTTTTAAAGATAAGCGGTGAATATTTATCGTCCAGCGCAAAATTTGTTTTTGCTCACGCACTATTGTTCCATTTGCCTCTCGACGTCAGTGTCATGCTCAGCAATGATGCTTGGCTTGTTTTGTGAAACCATAAGAGGGCTGTTCCCCCATGATTACACTTTATACTTCTGCGACCCCCAACGGCCAAAAAGCCTCCATCGCCTTGGAAGAAATGGGCCTTGAATATGATTTAAAAGCTATCGACCTGATGAAGGCGGAGCAGAAAACGCCTGAATTCCTAGCACTTAACCCGAATGGGCGCATTCCTGTTATCGTAGATGATGGTTTTCCCGTTTTTGAATCGGGCGCAATCTTGATTTATCTCGCAGAAAAGACCGGACAGTTCATGCCAAGCGATGTGCAAGGTCGCTCCCGTGTTATTCAATGGTTGATGTTCCAAATGGGAGGCGTTGGCCCGATGATGGGGCAGGCTAATGTGTTCTTCCGCTATTTCCCGGAAAAGATTCAGCCGGCCATTGATCGCTACCAAACTGAAGGTCGTCGCCTGTTTGAAGTGTTGGATAGTCAGCTTGGGAAAAGTGAATATCTGGCTGGTGACTATTCAATCGCAGATATGGCTACTTGGCCTTGGGTGCGCACCCATAAATGGTCCGGTATTGAAGTTGACGGACTTGAAAACCTGCAACGTTGGATGGCTGCAATCGCTGCGCGTCCCGGCGCGGACCGTGGCGTTAAAGTCCCTTATGACTTGGCTGAGCGTATGAAAGAAGAAGAGGCGGGTAAGGATTTCGCCAAAGCTGCGCGTTCCATGGTCGTGACCGGTGAAAACAAGTAGAAAAATATTCGGTTTACGTTGACGTAAACGTCAACCTTTGCGAGATTAAGGAAAATCACAAAATCCATCACTTGGGGAGTTTTGTATCATGACGGATTTAGAAGCCTTTCGCGCTGAAACCCGTGCATGGTTGGAGGAGAATTGCCCTCCAGCCATGCGGCAGCCCATGCGTGAAGAAAATGACGCCTGTTGGGGTGGCCGCAACTTCAAATTTAAAAATGACGACCAGCGTCTTTGGATGGAGCGCATGGGTGAACGCGGCTGGACCGTGCCCACCTGGCCAAAAGAATATGGCGGTGGCGGTTTAAGCAAGGAAGAAGCCAAAGTTTTGGCTGAAGAAATGCGTCGTATTAATGCCCGTCCGCCCTTACAAAGCTTTGGTATTTGGATGTTAGGCCCGGCGTTGCTGAAGTATGGCAACGAAGAACAGAAAAAAGAACATCTCCCCAAAATTGCGCGTGGTGAAATCCGCTGGTGCCAGGGATATTCAGAGCCGGGAGCGGGCTCCGACCTCGCATCACTGAAAACTAAATGCGAAGACAAGGGCGATCATTATCTGGTCAATGGCTCCAAAATCTGGACGTCTTATGCAGATGAGGCGGATTGGATATTCTGTCTGGTGCGCACTGACTTTGACGCTCCGAAACATTTGGGAATCTCCTTTGTTCTGTTTGATATGGATGACCCTGGTGTGACGACTTCACCGATTAAATTGATCAGTGGTAAGTCCCCATTCTGCCAAACATTTTTCGACAATGTAAAGGTGCCGAAAGAAAATCTCGTCGGTACATTGAATCGGGGCTGGGATATTGCAAAATATCTCTTAACGCATGAGCGCGAAATGATTGGAGCCATGGGCTTTGATCGCGGCCATCGTAAGCGTTTGTCTGAAATGGCGGCTGAGCAATTGGGTCTTGATAATGGCATGTTGCCTGAAACCGCACTGCGCACCGATATCGTTCGCCATGAAATTGACAGCTGGGCCTTTGCCCTAACGCTTGAACGCGTGAAGGACGAAGCCAAAGGCGGGCAGGGCGTTGGCCATCTCTCCGCTATGCTCAAATATTATGGCACGGAATTGAATAAGAAGCGCAATGAGCTGGTCATGTCTATCCACGGCAGTGACGAATTCGAATGGGAAAGTGAGCGTACAAGAGGCGGCGATAAGGCCCGTTCCTGGCTTCGCAGCCGCGCAAACTCAATTGAAGGCGGCACGACCGAAGTTCAGTTGAATATCATTTCCAAGCGGGTCTTGGGATTGCCGGACGCGTAAAGACGGATAGGGAGGATTGGCGCAATGGCGCTTGTATTGAATGAAGACCAATTGATGTTGAAAGACATGGCCAAAGGCTTTTTGGCTGAAAAATCCCCTGTGTCCGAACTGCGCAGATTGCGGGATGAAAAGGATGAAAACGGTTATTCCAAAGACCTGTGGGCTGAAATGGCCGAAATGGGCTGGACCGGCGTTGTTGTACCTGAAGAATTCGGTGGTATAGAATTTGGCTATGTTGGTGCCGGTATTATTCTTGAGGAAATGGGAAAAACACTGACTGCTTCGCCCTTTTTCTCAACGGCCATTTTGGGCGCAACGCTCTTATCTAAAAATGGCAATGATGCGCAGAAACAGGATTTGCTGCCGAAACTGGTAGAAGGCAAGCTCATCACTGCTCTGGCTTGTGACGAACGCGCCCGCCATGCTCCGAATTTTGTTCAAACCCGTGCAGAACAGTCGGGTAATGGATTTAAGCTTAATGGTGCTAAGACTTTTGTCATGGATGGCCATGTTGCAGATAAATTGATCGTTGCAGCGCGCACCAGCGGTGAAGACCGTGATGAAGATGGCATCACCTTGTTCCTCGTCGATCCTAAAGCACAAGGCGTAGAGATTGAGCGCACGGAAATGGTGGATAGCCGCAACGCTGCCCGCGTAAATTTCAATGACGTGCAAATTTCCGGTGATGATGTTCTGGGCGAAATTGACGGAGGCTTTAAAGCCCTGTCTCATGCGTTGGATGTAGGACGCATCTGTCTTTCCGCGGAAATGCTGGGCGTGGCGCAGGAATCTATGGACAAGACAGTCTCCTATTTGAAGGAGCGTGAACAATTTGGCCGTATCATCGGGACATTTCAGGGCCTGCAACATCGTGCCGCCCATTTGTTTTCCGAGGTGGAGCTTACGCGCTCAGCCGTATTGAAGGGCCTGCAAAGCCTTGATGAAAATGATCCATTAACGCCACATCTAGCCTCAATGATAAAAGCAAAAGCGGGGCAGACGGCGGTGCTGGCAGGCAATGAAGCTGTACAGATGCATGGCGGTATCGGCATGACGGATGAATTTGACATCGGTTTTTATATGAAGCGCGCTCGCGTCGCTCAGGAAAGCTTTGGTGATGCGGCATTTCATGGCGATCGTTTGGCGAAACTGGCTGGATATTAATCTGTTTCTTTGGGAGGAAGAATTTCATGCTCGAGGCATCGGCTCAACTGCATGATAAAATTATTGCAGCGATGACGGCTCCCGGTGAACAATTTGAAGTCACCGAAGCGGAAATTCGTGGAAATACATATAAAGTTTTTAAAAACGCACCGGCAAGCGTGGCCCAATATCTGAGCCTGGCCGTCACGCATAAGGACAAAGATTTCATCGTCTATGAAGGTGAGCGCTACACTTATGGTGAAACTTACGCCCACGCCCATGCGCTTGCTCATTATCTGTGTGAAGAATATGACATAGAGAAAGGCGACAAAGTTGTCATTGCCATGCGCAATTACCCCGAATGGGTATTTACCTTCATGGCTTGCATGTTACTTGGTGCAGTGGCGGTGCCGCTAAACGCCTGGTGGCTTCCCGAAGAGCTTGTTTATGCGCTTGGTGACTCTGGTGCGAAATTGGCCATAGTAGATGCAGCCCGAGCAGAGCGCTTTTCAACCATTCCCCATGATGAGCGCCCGCCTTGTTTAGTTATGCGCGCGGAATTTGATGTTCCCCATGGCATGACGCGTTTGGAAGATAGTGTTTTAACCTCTGGAAAAATGGTTGAACCGCTTGATATTGATGCCGACGCAGATGCCACTATTCTTTATACTTCGGGTTCAACGGGTAATCCAAAAGGTGCAGTGGGAACGCAGCGCGCCTTAGTCACAGCCCTGATGAATTTTGCTGCTTATGGTCTGGCGTTTTTAGAGGTTGATAAAGAAGAGAATGAAGAACCCGAGCATCAGCAGGCGGTTCTTCTTGCAGTCCCGCTTTTTCACGTGACGGGGCTTGTTCCAGTTTGTCTCATGTCGCTCCTCATGGGGCGCAAAATGGTCATCATGCATAAATGGGATGTGACGGACGCTTTCCGCCTGATTCAAGAGGAAAAGGTCACACAATTTGTCGGTGTACCGACGATGTCCTTAGAAATGATGCAGCACCCTGATCGGGAAAAGTATGACGTCTCCACCTTGCGTGATATGTCTGCGGGTGGGGCTGCGCGCCCTGCAGAACATGTACATCGTTTAAAAGATACTTTTCCTGATAAGCATCCCACTGCTGGCTATGGTCTTACGGAAACTATGGGTGCGGGTGCGGTCAATTCCCGCGAAGGCTATATGAACCGCCCATCCTCAACGGGGCGTGCCACCGCTCCAATGATGGAGCTTTGCATCATGGATGATGATGGTAATCATCTAGGGCCGGAAGAAATTGGTGAAGTGTGTATCCGTTCAGCGGCTGTTGTGCGTGGCTATTACAATAAACCCAAATCCACCGCTGAAGCTTTCATGCCAGATGGTTGGTTTCGGACTGGTGATTTGGGCAAAATGGATGAAGACGGCTATATTTATATAGTTGATCGGAAGAAAGACATCATCATTCGTGGTGGTGAAAATATTTCTTGCTTGGAAGTTGAGGCAGCGCTTTATCATCATAAAAGTGTTGCAGAAGCCTCGGTCTTTGGCTTGCCGGATGAACGGTTGGGAGAGATCGTTGGTGCAGTTGTTTTTCCAAAAGCCGGAGTCCAAGTCGATCCGAAAGACTTACAAGATTATGTGGGGCAGCATTTAGCGGCTTTCAAAGTTCCTGCACAAATCTGGGTGTCATCAGACCCACTTCCTAAATTAGGGACGGGCAAAATAGATAAACCATCTCTAAGAAAAGCTTTTGCGGCTTAAGATAAAGGCAGGGTTTCGGCCCTGCCTTTTGTTAATGAAGCTCAAAAGAACCGTCACGAAACAGGATTTCATGCGGGCGGACGAGAGATGAATGGCTAAGGCGCACGCTGTGCAGCACACCTTCGATATTCACAACCCAATAATCGAGAAAACGGTGGATGCGCGGGAATTTCGGTGCCTGATCCAAAGTCTGCCAGGTGAAGCTTTGTAATAAATGGGGATGATCCGGCAGGTGATAGAGAATTTCCGCCGTTGTTAAATGATAACCCCTTAGCTGTAAATCAAAGTCCTTATCCATATTCACTCTCCATTCTCTAATATAGGGATGAGTTCTTCAATTTGAGTAAATGGAATCCCTTGATTTTTATGTGCGCTCAATGCCACTGTTTGTTCCAGTTGTGTGAACACCAATCCCATAGGGGGAAATATGAAGAATAATAAAATGCTGAAGAGCGGTTTGATTTTAGCCGTAGGTTTAACCATGGCTGCTTGCGAAGCTGAGCAGGCGCCAACCATAAACGCTGAAGATATTGTCTCGCATATCAAGGTATTGGCATCCGATGATTTTGGCGGCAGAGCGCCTGCGACTGAGGGCGAAACCAAGACCATCAATTATATAGCGGATCAATTCCGCTCCTTTGGTGTTAAGCCGGCTTTAGGTAATAGCTATTTCCAAAGTGTGCCTATGGTTGAAATCACTGCTGATAATGTATCCCCCTTGACTGTGAGTGGGCATGACCAGGAGTTCTCTCTAAATTATCTGAAAGATATGGTTGTTTGGACAAAGCGTGTGGAGGACTCCATTGCGCTTGACCAATCTGAGATGGTTTTCGTCGGCTATGGCATTGTCGCTCCGGAGTATGGCTGGAATGACTATGAAGGCCTGGATGTAGAAGGGAAAACCGTTGTTATTCTGGTCAATGATCCAGGCTTTGTTACGGGTGACCCTGAGTTCTTCAATGGCCAGGCTATGACTTATTATGGTCGCTGGACTTATAAATATGCGGAAGCCGCACGTCAGGGCGCTGCTGGCGCTATTATTATCCATCAGACTGCGCCTGCGGCCTATCCGTGGGGCGTTGTGGAATCCAGTTGGAGTGGTCCGCAGCTCGACCTTCAACGGCCCGGTAACAACATGGACCGTGCTTTGGTTGAAGGCTGGATCAGCGAAGAACAAGCACGCGCAATATTTGCCGCAGCCGATATGGATTTTGATGAGGCTTATGCCTCGGCCAAGGATAGAGGGTTTAAAGCCAGCTCTTTAGGCATGACTGCAAGCGTTTCTTTCGACAATAAAATCAGAACCTCAGATTCCTATAATGTTGCTGGCATCATCGAAGGAACGGAACACCCTGATGAAGCCATTATTTACATGGCTCACTGGGACCATTTGGGCAAAGGTATCCCCAATGAAGAGGGTGATAATATCTATAACGGTGCTATCGATAATGCATCTGGTACCGCTGCCATCTTAGAATTAGGTGAACAGTTCGCATATAACCCTCCCAAACGCTCAGTTGTTATTTTAGCGGTAACAGGTGAAGAAAGTGGGCTTTTGGGCTCGGCTTATTATGCGGAAAATCCGATTGTACCCTTGGCGAAGACTGTCGGTGGTGTCAATATTGATTCGCTTGGCATGATTGGACGTACGAAAAACATAGTGGTCGTCGGCTCCGGCAAGTCCGAATTGGAGGAAATATTGGCGAAACATGCGGCCGCTCAGAACCGCGTTGTTGAACCTGAAGAAACACCAGAACGTGGCTATTTTTATCGCTCTGATCATTTCTCCTTAGCAAAAGTTGGCGTGCCGATGCTTTATGCTGAAGCTGGCGTCGACCATGTCGAACATGGGCGCGAATGGGGGCAGTCGAAAGCGGACGAATATACCAAAAACGACTACCACCAACCATCAGACGAATATCGTGAAGATTGGGACTTGGCCGGTGCCGTTGAAGATGTGCAGCTTCTTTATGCTGTCGGCAATGACCTGGCGAATAGCAGCGAATGGCCGAATTGGTATGAAAATGCTGAATTTCGAAAAATCCGCGATGCGTCCCGAGCAGGGGATAATTAAAGGAGATGTAGTTGCCGCGTTTATTACCTGCCGAATGGGAAGAGCATGAAGCGCTTTGGGCCGCTTGGCCCTCTCATCCGGAACTTTGGGGAGAAGATTTGGACGGTGCGCGTGGGGAGGTGACGAATTTCCTTCGTGCTGTTGCGGACATTGACCCTCAAACAGGTGCACAACGCGGTGAGCATATCAAATTACTCGTGAAAGGGGCGGATGCGGCAGCATCCGCCCATTCGCATTTAGATGGGCTACACATTGAGATTCTCAATTGTGACTTCGGCGATATCTGGATACGTGATAGCGGCCCACTGTTTTTAGCCTGCAATGATGAATTACGGGCCTTAGGTTTCCGGTTTAACGGTTGGGGTGGTCGATATCTTCTTGATGGGGATGAAGTGTTGGCTGCCACTTTAGCCAAATTTGCGCATATCCCTTTTGAACGCCACTTTTGGACATTAGAGGCAAGCGCCCTTGAAACCGATGGAGAGGGTGTTTTTTTAGCCCAGCGTCCTAGCCTGTTAGATAAAAAACGTAACCCGGGCCTTAATGAAGAGACATGTCGGCAAAAATTGTGTTCTGCGCTAGGTGCACGCCAGGTTCATTTTGTTGATGCGGTTTTAGAAGGTGATGAAGTTTGTAGCCGCCTTAACGGTGTCGTCCGTTTTATCGGGCCCAATCATCTTCTGATGATGAAAGGGCAATCTAATGATGATCCTAATATCAAAAGCTTTGAAAGGTTGGCGAGAAACCTTGAGAAGGCGCGTTTTAATTTAAGCTTCATTCCATCACCAGGACGGGTAGAAGACAGTGATGGAGAAATTTTACCAGCGAGTTTTCTGTACTATATAATTTCAAATTCATCCATTATCATTCCAACCTATGGCACGCCCTATGATGATATGGCGTTGGAAGCCTTTAAGCCCTTATTTCCAACACGAAAGGTTGTTGGAATAAGGTCAGATTATCTTTTAATGGGGGGTGGGTCATTTCTCCATATGACCATTCCGCAGATAAGGTGGCCATTTTGACGGTGTTGCGTAAATGTTTTAAACTTTAAATAGTCATAAAGCCCTATAGAGGACGGGTCTATTTATGGATAGAAAGCTTTTTTACAAATACATGGCCGGGACGGGAGAGCTTGATTATGAGCTCTATCTAGACACGCCTAAAATCCTGTCGGCGCAGAAGGCTTATGATGCTCTATGCAATCATGACGAGATGCTTTTTCAAATTGTGCATCAGGTCGAAGAACTTTGGATGAAATTAGCAGCTTTCACGCTGCTGGAGATTGATGATTGGATGGCAAAGAAACAAGCCTTTCGCGTCATCACTCTATTTGAACGTGTCAATCGCATCATACGCTTAATGACAGAACAATTAGGCCTTTTAGAGACCATGTCGCCAAAGGAATATCAGGAAATTCGCCTGCAACTTGGTAATGGCAGTGGCCAGGAAAGCCCGGGCTTTCGTACCATATTGAAAATGCCACGGCATATCTGGGATAGTTTCCAGAAACATTTCCTTGAAGCGCGTAATTTAACGATAGCGGATATTTATGACCATAAATACACCCATGATGATGTTTATATGGTGGCGGAAGCCCTAGCGGAATTTGATGAACAGTTTCGCAAGTTCCGTTACCATCATATTCAATTGATTTACCGCTCCATTGGCATGGACGCTGCATCGCTTAAAGGGCGTAGTGTTGAGTTGCTAAGAGATGGCGTCCGCACCCAGTTTTTCCCGGAATTGTGGAAAGTTCGGCATGAAATGACTGACCGCTGGGGGGTATCCTATGGTATAGTGAGAAATAGTATAGGTGGCACAAAGAAGGAAAAACCTTCCACTTCAAATTAATATATTTACGACTATGCTGTGATAGATTTTTATGCGGAGGGATGGATGTTTTTTCTTTATATTCTTTTGGGCCTTATCGTCTTAATCGCCTTTTATGTTATCAGCACTTATAACAACCTTGTTTCCATGCAGCAGCGCATTGGTCAGGCTTGGTCGGACATCGATGTGCAATTGCGTCGCCGCTATGACCTAGTTCCCAATCTGGTGGAAACCGTCAAAGGCTATGCAGGCCATGAAAAGTCCACTTTGGAAGCTGTCATAAAGGCCCGCAACAACGCACTTGCTAACCAAGGTACGCCCGCGGAACAGGCGCAGAGCGAAAATATTCTATCCGGCGCGTTGAAATCTCTCTTTGCTTTATCGGAGGCTTATCCGGATTTAAAAGCCAATCAGAATTTTTCCGAGCTACAGGCTGAATTATCGGATTTGGAACATGTCATTCAAAATGCACGTCGTTTCTATAACGGCTCAGTCAAAGAGATGAATACGAAAGTTCAGCAATTTCCGTCTAATCTCGTGGCCAACCAATTTGGATTTTCCGAAGCTGAGTTTTTCGAGCTGGATGAGACTGCCGCTCGTGAGGCGGTTAAAGTCCAATTCTGAGCCTCTAGTTATGCGTTATCTCTTGCTGAGCCTTTTGGCGATTTTGTACACCTTTCCCGCTCTGGCGGTAGAGGATATTAAGTCATTCGATAGTCAGGTGACCATTCATAGCGATGGTCATTTAATCGTTGAGGAAACAATCACAGTTAATTCTGAGAGACGTGCAATAAAGCGCGGAATTTTTAGAGATTTCCCAACTGAATATCTAGGCCCGAATAAGGAGCGAAAAAACGTTAGCTTCAAAGTTTTGAGTGTTAAGCGAAACGGTCATCCGGAGCCTTATAGGGTAGAGAAAATTCGCCATGGCCAGCGCATTCGAATTGGCGATAAAGACCGTTTGCTCAACCGCGGAGAGCATGTTTATCACATTGTTTATGAAACAGACCGACAGATCGGATTTTTTGAAGACGCGGATGAGCTTTACTGGAATGTGACGGGTAATGATTGGGCTTTTCCAATCAGAAAAGCGACAGCGACCATTCACTTGCCGCCAGGGGCGGATTTGATTAACGCAGATTTTTATACGGGCCTGAGGGGAGAGACATCAAAAGATGCTGAAATTATAAGCCGGAGCGCTGACAGCATTAGCTTTGCATCGACACGTGAGTATAGCAGGCGCGAGGGGCTAACCGTTGTTGTGTCCTGGCCAAAGGGCATTGTAGCGCAGCCTGGATTATTGGATGATGTTCAATTCTTGTTGCGTGACAATATTCATATCGCTGTTGGCTTTGGCGGATTTCTTCTAACTTTCTTTTATTTTTATCTTGCTTGGTCATTCTTTGGTAAAGACCCGAAAAAAGGGCCAGAGGTTCCACGATATGGGCCACCGCAAAACTTTAGCGCAGCAGCGACCCGCTTTGTTCAATATATGGGCTTTGATCATCAGATGCTGTCGACCGTCATTGTTAGCCTGGCAGTGAAGGGCGCTATAAAAATAGTGGATGATGGTGATTACTATATTGAACTCACAGATCGTGATGCAAAAGGTTTGACTAAAGGCGAGTTTGCAGTCTTGCGTAAATTCTTCCCACGGGGCGAGACAAAAGCGCTCCGGGTTCATCGCGACAACTATAAAACGTTTGAAGATGCAAAGGGTGTGCTTGAGACGGCGATTCTATCGGAATATGCGGGCCATTATTTTGAAACCAATATTAGCTGGACCACTTTGGGCATGTTCTTAGGCTTTTTAACTGTTGTGCTAACAGTTTCATTAGGACCCATCCCAATACCTTTGACTGTAAGTGCGTTAACGGTTGGCGGTGTGTTTGTCACTCTATGGATCGCATTGTCTCGCGCCCCACAATTCATGGCGAGAGCGATGGCCATTTTTGAAGGGAAAGGTATTAGTTTAAAATTTAAGGCCGGATTTACAACTTTGATCATTTTGATTGCGTCGGCTGGATCAGTTTATGCCCTGCAATCGAAATTGGGTCTGTTTGTTTCTATTATATCAGTTGCCACATTACTGTTATGTGCTGTTTTCCATTATCTCCTAAAAGCGCCAACGCAATTGGGGCGACAAATCATGGATGAAATTGAGGGCTTTAAGCTTTTTCTTTCCCTTACGGAAAAAGACCGCTGGGACATTTTACACCCTCGTGATCTGACACCTGAATTGTTTGAAAAATATCTGCCCTATGCTTTGGCCTTAGACGTCTCGCATGACTGGAGTGAAAAATTCGCAGACACATTAGATAAGACGTCTTACCAACCAAAATGGTACAGCGGGCCCGGGTATTTCAGCATAATGCACATTGAACACGGCCTATCTCACAAGTTTACGAATGCTATGGCGGTAGCATCCATCCCGCCACGCTCTCACACGTCATCCTCGGGCTTTGGTGGGGGCTTCTCCGGCGGTGGAGGCGGTGGTGGTGGAGGCGGTGGCTGGTAAGCTGCGTCGCCTTGCCCCTTGCCGAGTTGGAAGTGCTGGTCTAAGTCCAGGTCATGATGACGGAAGCAACAGAAAATAAAGCACGCCCCAAAGCTGTGGGTCTGTGGTTAATGGTCATGGCCTTTTTGGTCTTTGCCATGGTGATTGTGGGCGGCGCAACGCGTCTTACAGAATCCGGATTATCCATTGTCGAATGGAAGCCGGTCAGCGGTGCACTTCCACCCATGAATGCAGAGGATTGGCAGCAAGAATTTACAGCTTATCAGCAAAGCCCTGAGTATATAAAAGTTAATCGGGGTATGTCGTTAAGTGAGTTTAAAGCCATATTTTGGTGGGAATGGGGTCATCGCTTGCTAGGGCGTTTCATCGGTATAGCTTTTTTAATTCCCTTTCTTTGGTTCTTGGCGAAACGCGCAATTCCTCAAGGCTATGGGCCACGTATTGGGCTTATGTTTATTCTTGGGGGTGCACAAGGCGCTTTGGGGTGGTGGATGGTGGCATCCGGGCTGGTCTCTGAACCTGCCGTCAGTCATTATAGGCTTGCCGCCCATTTGAGCCTCGCCCTGCTTATTTTCTGTCTACTATTTTGGACGGGTTTGGATTTGCTCAAGCGAGCAAAGCCGGTAGCTGCGCAAAATATAAGGCGCTTTGGGTGGGTTTTTCTGGGCGTTCTGGCACTTCAGATTGTCTTTGGTGCCTTTGTAGCAGGACTGGACGCGGGTTTAGCCTATAACACATGGCCGCTTATGGACGGACATTTTATTCCTCCGGCTCTGTTTGAGTCTGATGACATATTACATGACACTTTAACAGTGCAGTTTATTCATCGCCATTTGGCGGAGTTTGTGGCTATTTTGGCACTGGCTTGGGCTTTCAAGGTGTGGCGCGCCTCACAAGACTTGCTTACACGACGTTTAGCCTTTCTGCTTCTTTTTGTAGTGATAATGCAGATTACCTTAGGTATCGCGACCCTCTTATCATTTGTCCCTGTCGGCCTTGGCACGATGCATCAAGCGGGCGCCGTGGTTGTGCTTGCTTTCTCCCTCATGCTTATGCATGACTTGAAAGGGGGAGGGCAACTTTATGCAAACTGATTATGCGACTTTATTCGTAACCTGTGGGACTAGTGATGAGGCCCGGCATATCGGAAAAATGCTGGTTCATGAGAATTTGGCGGCTTGCGCTAATGTCTTGGGAGCCGCATCTTCTATTTATAAATGGGAAGGCCGGATGATGGAGGAAAGTGAAGTCCTCCTATTCCTGAAAACTCAGACGTCCCTTATAGAACAGGCCTCAAAACGTATTACTGAAATGCACAGCTATGATACGCCTTGTATTGTTGCTTGGCCGATAATTGGGGGAAACCAGAATTATCTCAATTGGATAGGCGAAGTGACAGGTGTTTAAGATTGGGGTATCAAAATACCTCATATTTAAATCTGTGTTTTTCAACAAGTTTTTTGATTGACTGCGAATTAAAACTACTCTAGACCCGCGCTCAATAAAAGTTCAGCCTTTATATTTGGACAAGGTGCGTATTATGAAAACCTATTCGGCGAAACCGTCGGAGGTGGAGAAAAAATGGTTGCTGGTTGACGCAGAAGATGTCGTCCTCGGCCGTTTGGCAGCCGTTGTTGCCAGCCATCTGCGCGGCAAGCATAAGCCTCTTTATACCCCGCATATTGATTGCGGTGACAATGTTATCGTCATCAATGCTGATAAAGTGAAACTGACCGGTAACAAGCGTAAAAACAAAGTTTATTACCGCCATACTGGTCACCCTGGTGGTATTAAGGAAGCAACTGCAGGTGAAATCCTCGATGGTCGCTTTCCTGAGCGTGTTGTGGAAAAAGCTGTTGAGCGCATGATTCCTCGGGGGCCTTTGGGTCGCCAGCAAATGCGCAATCTGCGTGTTTATGCGGGTAGCGAACATCCTCATGACGGTGTGCAGGCAGACGTTCTGGATGTCGCCGGCATGAACGAAAAGAATAAGAGGGCGTAACGATGGCCGAAGAAAAACAGACACTTGAGGATCTCAAGGATTTGACAGAAGGCACAGTCGGTGAAGAAGGCGTTGTTGCTGAAGTCGTTCTGCCGGAGCCGAAAATTGACGCCCAGGGCCGTTCTTATGCCACAGGCAAGCGGAAAGACGCGATTGCCCGTGTGTGGATTAAGCCCGGTACCGGTAAAATCGAGGTCAATGGCCGTGATCAGGAAGTGTATTTTGCACGCCCGACATTGCGTATGATTATCGACCAACCTTTCCAAGTTACTGAGCGCGCTGGTCAATTTGACGTCTATGCGACAGTTACTGGTGGTGGTTTGTCCGGTCAAGCCGGTGCTGTGAAACATGGCATTTCAAAAGCTTTGACTTATTATGAACCTGCCTTACGCAAGGTCTTGAAAGCCGCTGGCTTCCTGACCCGTGACAGCCGGGTTGTTGAACGGAAAAAATACGGTAAGCGTAAAGCTCGTCGGTCCTTCCAGTTCTCCAAACGCTAATTTGGCGCTATATCAAGCAAAAAAGGCCGCATCCAATATTTGGGTGCGGCCTTTTTTCTTGGCTATCACATATTCTCTCACGTGATGGTGACTTGGAGCTTACCGGGGTTTGGGGATAAGAAACAGCCTGCGGGTAGGCGGTGTTGTATGATGTTTTATCCGCAGTGGGACTTTGGTGATATTTTGTGTGTAAATTGGACCCTATGAAACAGCTATTCTTCGCTTTGGCGTTATTCTTTGGTGTAGGTATTCAGGCGAGCGCGCAGGACGTGCCGCCGGACCAGCGTTTTACAACCGTTGAACTCTTTGCCGAGAGTGCCACTGTTGCACCCGGAAAAGATTTCTCAATTGCCGTGAAAATGACACCTGAAAAAGGATGGCATACTTATTGGGTTAATCCCGGCGATGCGGGAATGAGAACGGCTATTGATTGGGAATTGCCAGAAGGATTCACTGCTTCTGAAATTAGATTTCCTCCGCCCGAAACATTCGAATTCTCTGAATTGGTCAATTATGGCTACGGGCACAGCAACACTCTAATTGTCGACATCAATGTCCCTGATACACTTCCAGAAGGCCCGCTAAATTTCGTAGCGAATGCCATTTGGCTGGTTTGCGATGACGCAATATGCGTGCCGGAAGAAGAGGTTTTAAGCTTCACCCTGATGCCTGGTGATGGTGCTGTGGATGAAGCATCAAAAGCATTTTTTAGTGAGGCACGTTCTGTTTTACCTGTCAGGACCGATTGGGCTTCAACATTTAGCGTGAAAGGTGAACAGGTTGAGATTTTCATCCCACTGCCGTTAGAGACCGGAGATGTGAAATCAGCCTATATCTTCCCCTTCAGTGAAGACTTCCTCAACCATTCAGCTCAGCAGGGCCTGCAAATGGTTGATGGTGGGTTCACAATTTCCACAAAGTTCGGCTTTGAAGCTAAGGATGAGGAAGACTTGCTTTTGGTGCTTGACACCGGGGACGACAATCCAACAGAAGCCTTTGAATTTACAGCGGCGAAAGCCGGGGGTGGTGCTGTTGCCACGACTTCTAATGGCATTGATGGTTTAGCCGGTGAGGACCTTGGATTGGCGTCTATCCTTTTATTTGCTGTTTTGGGCGGTGCCATTCTAAACTTAATGCCCTGCGTTTTCCCAGTGCTGAGCTTAAAAGCATTATCTTTGGCCAAAACCAATGGCGATGAAAAGGCTGCACGTGAAAGCGGGGTTTATTACACGCTTGGAATTTTGGTTAGTTTCGCCGTCGTTGCTGCAATATTGCTGGCAGTGCGCGGTGCAGGCTCTGCCGTTGGGTGGGGCTTCCAACTCCAATCCCCGACCTTCGTCGGGCTAATGGCGCTCCTGATGTTTGCCGTGGCGCTCAACCTGTTTGGTTTCTTTGAAATTGGCGGCCGACTGGCCGGGGTTGGCAGTGACTGGCTTGCAAAATTGGATGGTAAATCTGAAGCCTTTGTAACGGGGACCTTGGCGACAATCGTTGCAACCCCTTGTACGGGGCCCTTCATGGCTCCGGTCCTGGCATATGCGTTGACTCAGTCTTATTTGGTTGCACTTGGTGTCTTCTTGGCATTGGGCTTTGGCTTGGCGTTACCATTCATTGTTTTGGCTTTTGTGCCATTGACACGGTCTTGGATGCCGCGCCCGGGTGCCTGGATGCAGACATTCAAACAATTCCTGGGTTTCCCCATGGTGGCGACTGCGATTTGGTTGCTTTATGTTCTGAATTCACAGGCAGGCTCTACGGCCGTCTTCGTTGCCTTGTTTGCCTTCATGGCTATCGGTGTTGCTGTTTGGGCCTTTAAACACGTTGGTGAAACCAGCGGTGGCAAACGTAATGTTTGGCAGATTGTGGCTTTAGCCGGTCTGATCCTTTCTGTGGGCCTAATGATTAAGAACGAAGATCTGTCTGGAGGTCCCGTGCAAACGGCGGAAGTGGATGAGCACGTTCTTGCTTATTCCGCGGAAGCTCTGGATGCGCGCTTGGCTGCGGGTAAACCAACCTTCCTCTATTTTACGGCGGACTGGTGCATCACATGTAAAGTCAATGAACGCACGGCATTGAAAACGGCGGTAGTGACAGAAGCTTTTAAACAAGCTGGCGTTGAAATCATGGTTGGCGACTGGACGAGCCGCAATGATGAGATTGGCGCAGTCCTTAAGCGCTTTGGCCGCGTTGGCGTGCCGCTTTATGTTTATTTTGGTCCAGATGGTGAGGAGCCGGTCGTTCTCGGGCAGATTTTAACGCCCGGCATATTGACGGATCTTGTGAAAGGCTAACCATGGTTCGCAGGCTTGGCCTTTTACTCATTGGCTTGGTGCAAGGTATTTCGGTATTTGCATTGCCGCCAATTGGCCAGCCTGCGCCGGGTTTTTCCGGGACCACTCATATAGGGAAGCCGTTTCAACTTAGTGACTTAAAGGGGCAGATTACGGTTCTTGAATGGACTAATCATGATTGCCCTTTTGTCCGAAAACATTATGAGACGGGCAACATGCAGGCCTTGCAAAAAGAAGCGCGTGAGAAAGGTGTCACCTGGGTCAGCATTATTTCCTCAGCGCCGGGAAAGCAGGGTCATGTGGATGGAAAGAAAGCACAGCGGCTTACCGAAAAGCGTCATGCCTATCCCAACCACATTATTTTGGACGAAAGCGGTGATATCGGGCGGCTTTATGAGGCGCGAACAACGCCGCAGATGTATGTCATAGACAAGGAAGGCACACTGGTTTACGGCGGTGCCATTGATGACCAACCCTATTATGATAAAAACAGCGTGGAAGGGGCCCACAATTATGTTCGCGCGGCCATCAACAGTGTTCTCGCTGGAGAAGATGTCAAAGACCCCTTAATCCGTCCCTATGGCTGTTCTGTAAAATATGCGCGATAGCGCCTTGCTATGAGGGGCAAATCCTCCTAGCAATAAAGGATCAGTTGGAGGATTACATGACTTCGTCAAAGAAATATCGCGTCGCCGTTTTAGGTGCAAGTGGGTATACGGGCGCCGACCTCGTCCGCCTTCTTGTTCATCATCCCAATGTGGAAATTGCACTTCTAACCGCTGAGCGAAAAGCGGGTGAACCTATGGGCAAAACATTCCCGCATCTGGCGACCTATGCATTGCCGGACCTCGTGTCCTTAAAAGACGTGGAATGGTCTGGCCTGGACGTAGATGTCGTTTTTTGCGCTTTGCCACATGCGACTAGCCAGGAAGTTGTTAAAGGCCTGTTCCATGCTGTTAATGACAGCTTGTTGGATGAATTGGTGGCCGAAAGCCAAGCAGATATTATTGCCTCATCTCCGGCTAAAGTACGAGTCATTGATCTGTCAGCCGATTTCCGGCTGCGTGATCCAGAGGTTTATGCGCGCTGGTATGGTGGCAGCCATGATGCGACGGAACTGCAAAAACGTGCGGTTTATGGTTTGAGTGAATATTATCGTACAGCAATTAAATCTACTGATCTGGTGGCATGTCCGGGGTGTTATCCCACAGCCGCGCTCCTTGCTTTATTACCCTTGCTTCATGCTGAGGTAATTTCCCCCCATGGTATTATCATTGATGCCAAATCTGGTGTCAGCGGGGCCGGGCGCTCTTTAAAAGAACAGAATCTATTCTGTGAGGTGGCTGAATCCATAAGCCCTTATGGCATTGGCCGTCATCGCCATATGCCAGAAATTGAGCAAGAACTAGAGCGTGCTGCAGAATGCGCGCTGACTATCTCGTTCACACCTCATTTGGTGCCTATGAACCGGGGTGAACTTGAAACTATCTATGTTCAAATGAGTGATGGTAAATCCGTGGATGACCTGCGGGATACGTTATTGGAGCGCTATGATAATGAACCTTTTGTTCATGTTCTGGAAGAAGGTGTTATCCCAACGACCCGTCATGTACGCGGATCCAATCATTGTGTCTTAAACGTGTTTCAGGACCGGCAGAAAAATCGGGCCATTGTGATTGCTGCGATTGATAATCTTGTTAAAGGGTCGTCTGGCCAGGCAATTCAAAATATGAATCTCATGTTGGGGTTGGAAGAAACGACAGGTCTTCTGAACGCTCCGATCTTTCCATGAGTGGTCAAGTTTATAGCATTCTGCCTTTCAACGGTAAATCGCCCGTCATTGCAGATGATGTGTTCATCGCTGATGGAGCACGAATCATTGGTGATGTGGAAATCGGCGCAGGGTCTAGCATCTGGTTTAATGTTGTTATGCGTGGTGATGTAAACATCATTCGCATGGGAGAACGCAGCAATATTCAAGATGGAACGGTAGTTCACGTTACGCGTAAAACCCACGGCACATTCATTGGAAACGATTGCCTGATTGGACATATGGCGATGATTCATGGTTGTACGCTAAGGGATTTTAGTTTTGTGGGCTTGGGGGCCATTGTCATGGATGGCTGTACGGTGGAAAGCGATGCTATGTTGGCTGCCGGTGCAATGCTTACACCTGGTAAAACCATAGGGGCAGGGGAATTGTGGGCTGGCCGTCCTGCGCGTTTCGTTCGGCAGCTGACAGAAGAGGAAAAAGCCCGCAATCGCCAAGCTCCCGAAGGCTATGCGCAGCTCGCTCAACTCTATCGCGCGGATTAAAAAAAGGGCGCGAATGGTTTGAGTGTCCATCCGCGCCCAGTCTAAGCCCAAATGCTAGGGTACGAGCGATATAAGGAGGGGCATGTAGTGCAAAGGCCTTAATGCTGTGTGGGCAGGCCTTTGCTATGCACTGCTCCAGTTGGGCTCGTGGTGCGACCATAAGTTGATTATTCAAAAGCGCAAGTCTTTTTACTCGTATAACGAGAAAAACTTATTTTAAATATAAAGTAAAAATTGTGATACGCTCGTTATTCTCTGACTTTTACATAAGACCCTGGCGCTGGCTCTAAACTATTTTTTACTTTGCGCGCTTTGACTTTTGCCGTGGAATGGGACTTCAGCCAGTCATGCCAGTCCGGCCACCAGGACCCAGGGTGCTCTTCTGCTTTTTCAAGCCAAGCTTCTGGCGTCTTCTCTCGATTATCATTGGTCCAGTATTGGTATTTATTGGCGCTGGGTGGGTTAATGACGCCTGCAATATGACCTGACCCGGCTAAAATAAAACGCGTCGGGCCAGAAAAATGATCTGGAATTTTATAAACCGATTCAAAAGGTGCAATATGGTCCTCTTTCCCAGCTTGGATATAAATATCAGTTTGTACCTTGGTGAGATCTATGGGCACGCCGTCTAATTTAATGCCACCTGGTTTGATGAGATTATTCTTAAGATAGAAGTTTTCGAGATAGTAGCGGTGCATCGCGCGTGGCATCCGCGTTGAATCGGCATTCCAATACAAAAGGTCAAAGGGGAAGGGTTCTTTCCCAAGAAGATAGTTATTCACCACGAAAGACCAAATCAGGTCATTGGAGCGTAGCAAGTTGAATGTGGTCGCCATTGAGGCGGCATCCAGATAGCCTTTTTCCGCCATAACCTGATCAATGGCTTCAATCTGCTCCTCATCAACAAATATCTGCAATTCACCTGCGTCTTCGAAATCGACCTGAGATGTGAAAAAGGTTGCGGATTTAATCTGATCCGCTTCGCCCTTGGCTGATAAATAAGCAAGTGTAGCTGCTAACAGTGTTCCTGCAATGCAATAGCCGACGATGTGAATCTGATCGCATTTTGCTAATTTGCGCACTTGGGCAATGGCTTCAAGCGCGCCTTCCTTCATATAGTCTTCGAAACTGACATCACGATAGCTGCCATCGGGATTCACCCAGGATACGCAATAAACTGTGAAACCCTGTTCCACCAGCCAACGGATCAGAGACTTTTTCTCGCTTAAATCAAGGATGTAGAATTTATTGATCCAGGGCGGGAGGAAGAGAATGGGTAT